>NZ_LMCZ01000040.1:0-470000 GCF_001424965.1 Rhizobium sp. Root1204 | reverse complement strand
GCTTAGAAAATCCAAACTGTCCCTCGGGGCGGCTTGGGTTTCTAAGCATTGTGATAAGGTATCTACACCTGAATACATAGGGTGTAAGAAGCGAACCCAGGGAACTGAAACATCTAAGTACCTGGAGGAAAGGACATCAACCGAGACTCCGCAAGTAGTGGCGAGCGAACGCGGACCAGGCCAGTGGCCTTGGGGAATAAAGTGGAACGGAATGGAAAGTCCGGCCGTAGCGGGTGATAGCCCCGTACATGTAGAACACCCAAGGTCCTTGAGTAAGGCGGGACACGTGAAATCCTGTTTGAAATTAGGGGGACCACCCTCTAAGCCTAAGTACTCGTGCATGACCGATAGCGAACAAGTACCGTGAGGGAAAGGTGAAAAGCACCCCGACAAGGGGAGTGAAATAGAACCTGAAACCGGTTGCCTACAAACAGTCGGAGCCCGCAAGGGTGACGGCGTACCTTTTGTATAATGGGTCAACGACTTAGTGTGACGAGCAAGCTTAAGCCGATAGGTGAAGGCGCAGCGAAAGCGAGTCTGAACAGGGCGTTCAGTTCGTCGCATTAGACCCGAAACCGAGTGATCTAGCCATGAGCAGGTTGAAGGTTGGGTAACACCAACTGGAGGACCGAACCCGCATCTGTTGCAATAGATTGGGATGACTTGTGGCTAGGGGTGAAAGGCCAATCAAACTCGGAAATAGCTGGTTCTCCGCGAAAACTATTTAGGTAGTGCGTCGACCGAATACCCTCGGGGGTAGAGCACTGGATGGGCTATGGGGACTCACCGTCTTACTGATCCTAACCAAACTCCGAATACCGAGGAGTACTAGTCGGCAGACACACGGCGGGTGCTAACGTCCGTCGTGAAAAGGGCAACAACCCTGACCTCCAGCTAAGGTCCCCAAGTCATGGCTAAGTGGGAAAGGATGTGAGGATCCCAAAACAACCAGGATGTTGGCTTAGAAGCAGCCATCATTTAAAGAAAGCGTAACAGCTCACTGGTCTAAATAAGGGTCTTTGCGCCGAAAATGTAACGGGGCTAAAGCCATGCACCGAAGCTGAGGATACGCAGTAATGCGTGTGGTAGCGGAGCGTTCCGTAAGCCTGTGAAGGGATACCTGTGAGGGGTCCTGGAGGTATCGGAAGTGCGAATGTTGACATGAGTAACGATAAAGGGAGTGAGAGACTCCCTCGCCGAAAGACCAAGGGTTCCTGCTTAAAGTTAATCTGAGCAGGGTTAGCCGGCCCCTAAGATGAGGCAGAAATGCGTAGTCGATGGGAACCACGTTAATATTCGTGGGCCTGGTGGTAGTGACGGATTGCGTAACTTGTTCAGACTTATTGGATTGTCTGGGCGGGGAAGCGGTTCCAGGAAATAGCTCCACCGTATAGACCGTACCCGAAACCGACACAGGTGGTCAGGTAGAGTATACCAAGGCGCTTGAGAGAACTATGCTGAAGGAACTCGGCAAATTGCACGCGTAACTTCGGAAGAAGCGTGACCTCTTCGTACGCAAGTATGGAGGGGTGGCACAGACCAGGGGGTAGCGACTGTTTATCAAAAACACAGGGCTCTGCGAAGTTGCAAAACGACGTATAGGGCCTGACGCCTGCCCGGTGCTGGAAGGTTAAAGGGAGAGGTGCAAGCTTTGAACTGAAGCCCCAGTAAACGGCGGCCGTAACTATAACGGTCCTAAGGTAGCGAAATTCCTTGTCGGGTAAGTTCCGACCTGCACGAATGGCGTAACGACTTCCCCGCTGTCTCCAGCATAGACTCAGTGAAATTGAATTCCCCGTGAAGATGCGGGGTTCCTGCGGTCAGACGGAAAGACCCCGTGCACCTTTACTATAGCTTTACACTGGCATTCGTGTCGGCATGTGTAGGATAGGTGGTAGGCTTTGAAGCAGGGACGCCAGTTCTTGTGGAGCCATCCTTGAAATACCACCCTTATCGTCATGGATGTCTAACCGCGGTCCGTTATCCGGATCCGGGACAGTGTATGGTGGGTAGTTTGACTGGGGCGGTCGCCTCCGAAAGAGTAACGGAGGCGCGCGATGGTGGGCTCAGAACGGTCGGAAATCGTTCGTCGAGTGCAATGGCATAAGCCCGCCTGACTGCGAGACTGACAAGTCGAGCAGAGACGAAAGTCGGTCATAGTGATCCGGTGGTCCCGTGTGGAAGGGCCATCGCTCAACGGATAAAAGGTACGCCGGGGATAACAGGCTGATGACCCCCAAGAGTCCATATCGACGGGGTTGTTTGGCACCTCGATGTCGGCTCATCGCATCCTGGGGCTGGAGCAGGTCCCAAGGGTTTGGCTGTTCGCCAATTAAAGCGGTACGTGAGCTGGGTTCAGAACGTCGTGAGACAGTTCGGTCCCTATCTGCCGTGGGTGTAGGAATATTGACAGGATCTGTCCCTAGTACGAGAGGACCGGGATGGACATATCTCTGGTGGACCTGTTGTGGCGCCAGCCGCATAGCAGGGTAGCTATATATGGAATGGATAACCGCTGAAGGCATCTAAGCGGGAAACCAACCTGAAAACGAGTATTCCCTTGAGAACCGTGGAAGACTACCACGTTGATAGGCCGGGTGTGGAAGTGCAGCAATGCATGAAGCTTACCGGTACTAATCGTTCGATTGGCTTGATTGTTCTCATTGCTCATGTTCATTGAAATGAACAGAGCCATCTGTTTTGTCTTCATGCTGTCGCCGCTCAGGCGGCTGCGCTGCAGACGGCGCGCCAAACGATTGGCGACGCGCTCTGCGCTTGCGGTCTTCGACCGAAAGCCAGGCAACAAGACGTGTTCAAAATATAAGAAAGAGGGTCTCCCTCGCCAGCTTCTCATTTGGTTTGTCACCGTCGCCGGTGACATTCTTGCCCTTAGTTGACCTGGTGGTTATTGCGGGGTGGCTGCACCCGTTCCCATTCCGAACACGGCCGTGAAACGCCCCTGCGCCAATGGTACTCCGTCTTAAGACGCGGGAGAGTAGGTCGCTGCCAGGTCTATTAATGGCAAGAAAATACCAAACACACTATCTTCTCTTCTACCTCCGGCCCAGCCGAACAACAGGCCGCCCTCAAGCGGCCTTTTTGCTTCGGTAAAATGCCGGGGAACCTGAATTCCAGGGGCGGCGGAAACAGTTTCTACCTCCCTCACAGGAGACAAATTGCCTCTGGCAATTTGCTCAGAATGAATACCGGAACGGGCATACGGCCCAATCCGTAAGCGACAAACCTTCGGTTTGCGCTGTCGACGAAAACCGCAAAGGCGGTTTCCTCGTCGCGATCTTCGGCTTCGCCGAAGACGCTGATAACGCGGGGTGGAGCAGCCCGGTAGCTCGTCAGGCTCATAACCTGAAGGCCGCAGGTTCAAATCCTGCCCCCGCAACCAAACAAAAAACAAAAGCCCGTGATCAGAAATGACACGGGCTTTNTAGCTCGTCAGGCTCATAACCTGAAGGCCGCAGGTTCAAATCCTGCCCCCGCAACCAAACAAAAAACAAAAGCCCGTGATCAGAAATGACACGGGCTTTTTGCCGTTCATAGGCAAAGCAGAAGCAGGAATGACAAGCCAACGGGCGATCAGCGCCGGTATGAGACGCGCCGACATCAGCCCGGCTCATAAGTTCTTTGCGAGATAGGGCTACGATGCTGCCCCGAAGAAGGCGAGGCGGGTGAAGATCGTATAGTGCGATTCCGATACCATCAGCGCGACGAAAATCAGCACGAGTAGGGGGGGCAGCAGGATGGCGTAGACGAGTGCCAGCCGTTCCCAGGCCATGTGCATGAAGACGGCGACGATCAGGCCAGCCTTCAACATCATGAACAGCAGGATCAGCGACCACCGCAGATAACCCTGGATGCCGAGATAATCGACCATGTAGGAAAAGGCGCTGAGCACGAAGAGCAGGCCCCAGACGACAAGATAGAGCCGGATCGGATGATGCTGTCCGCTTTGAGCTTGAGCCTGTGCGTGCATGTGCGCCGTTGTTTCACTCATGACCTTCTTCCTCACCACAGATAGAAAAATGCAAAGATGAAGACCCAGACCAGGTCGACGAAGTGCCAGTAGAGGCCCATGATCTCGACGGCCTCGTAGCGGCCCTTGCGGCTGGTGAAAAAGCCGCGCCGTTCGGTGTCGAAGTCACCGCGCCAGACCTTGCGGGCGACGATGAGGAGGAAAATGACGCCGATCGTGACATGCGTGCCGTGAAAGCCGGTGATCATGAAAAAGGCCGAGCCGAATTGTGCCGCGCCGAATGGGTTTTCCCATGGGCGCACGCCTTCCGATATCAGCTTCGTCCATTCGAAAGCCTGCATGCCGACGAAGGTTGCGCCGAGCAGGGCGGTTGCGAGCATCAAGACTGCCGTCTTGCCGCGTTCGCGACGATAGCCGAAATTGACCGCCATCGCCATGGTGCCGCTGCTTGAGATCAGCACGAAGGTCATGATCGCGATCAGGATCAGCGGAACGTCCTGCCCGCCGATATGCAGCGCGAAGACCTCGCTCGGATTGGGCCAGGCGACGGGCGTCGACATGCGGGCGGTCATATAGGCCAGGAGGAAGCAGCCAAAGACGAAGGTATCGCTGAGAAGAAAGATCCACATCATCGCCTTGCCCCAGGAGGCTGTTTTGAAGGCGCGCTGGTCCGAACCGAAATCGGTGGCGATGCCCCGCAGGCCTGCCGGTTGGAGGCCGGGATCGCTGTGTGTCTGGGCGGACTGTGTCATCTGAAAATCCCCTAGCTGAGCAGTTGGCGGCAGAGATCGACGAAATCGTTCGCCCAGCCGGCAAAGAGCGCGAAGAGGACGAGCCAGACGGCAAGCATGAAATGCGAATAGGTGGCGCAAAGATCGACGCTGAGGCGTAGTTGGGTAGGCGGAACATTGGCCGCGAATGCCCGGACGGTGGTGCGGCCGGTCACGGCAAGACCACCGAGAATATGCAGGCCGTGCAGGCCGGTCAGCAGATAGAAGAAACTGTTGGCGGGGTTGTCGGCCAGCACATAGCCGGCCGCGGTCAGTTCCCGCCAGGCCTCGATCTGTCCTGCGAGAAAGAGCGCGGCAAGGAGGAGGCCGGTGGTAAGTGCAGGTTTCAGTGTCTCCATGCGGCCGTGGCGGGCCTCGGTTTTTGCCCATTGCAGCGCGGCGCTGCTGGCGGCGAGCAGGCCGGTGTTCACCCAGAGCAGCCCAGGCACCGGCATTCCCCACCAGTCAGAGGAGGCCATGCGCATGAAATAGGCGCTGATGAACAGGCTGAAGAGGGCGCCGACGACGCCGAGGAAGACATAAAGGCCGATTTTTATTGTCGGAGCAGCCGGATCGTTCATGCTGGTTGCCGTTTGCACCGGGCTCGCTTCGAGCCAGGGTTTTGACGTCAGCCGCTGTCCCGCCATCCACCAGGCGATGATGGCGCCGATGACGGCAAGGAAAAGCAGCGTGACGTTCATCTCATGACCTCCCGCGTTAGGCCGCCGGTTGCTGGTTGGGTCTGCGGAATGAAATCCTCGGGCGCTCCCGGCACGCTGTAGTCATAGGCCCAGCGGTAGACGACCGGCAGGTCCTTGCCCCAGTTGCCATGGGCGGGTGGCGTTTGCGGCGTCTGCCATTCGAGTGTCGTGGCGCGCCACGGATTGCCGCCGGCCTCCTTGCCGCGGAAAAGGCTCCAGATCAGGTTGAACAGGAAGACCACCTGTGCTGCTCCAACGATGAGGGCCATGATGGTGATGAAGATGTTCAGCGTGTGGGCCGAAGGCGGAACGAAGCTGGTCTCGCCGATCTCGTAGTAGCGGCGCGGCACGCCGAGCAGGCCGAGATAGTGCATCGGAAAGAAGATCGCATAGGCACCGAGAAAGGTGATCCAATAGTGGATATGGCCGAGCGCGGTGTTGAGCAGGCGCCCGGTCACTTTTGGGTACCAGTGATAGATCGCCCCGAAGATGACGAGGATCGGCGCCACGCCCATCACCATGTGGAAATGGGCAACGACGAACATCGTGTCGGACAGCGGAACATCGACGACGACATTGCCGAGAAACAGGCCGGTCAGTCCGCCATTGACGAAGGTGACGATGAAGGCCAGCGCAAAGAGCATGGGCAGCGTCAGGTGAATATCGCCGCGCCACAAAGTCAGCACCCAGTTGTAAACCTTGATCGCGGTCGGGACGGCGATGATCAGCGTCGTGGTGGCGAAGAAGAAACCGAAGGCGGGGTTCATGCCGCTGACATACATGTGGTGCGCCCAGACGACGAAGCTCAAGGCTGCGATGATGACGATCGCCCAGACCATCATCCGGTAACCGAAGATGTTCTTGCGCGCATGCGTGCTGATGAGGTCCGAGACGATCCCGAAGGCAGGCAGCGCCACGATATAGACCTCCGGATGCCCGAAGAACCAGAACAGGTGCTGGAACAGGATCGGGCTGCCGCCGCCATGCTGCAACTGCGTCCCCATTTCAACGATGGCGGGCATGAAGAAGCTGGTGCCAAGCAGGCGGTCGAACAGCATCATGACGCAGGCGACAAACAGGGCCGGGAAGGCCAGAAGCGCCATCACCGTTGCGGTAAAAATGCCCCAGACGGTCAAGGGCATGCGCATCAGCGTCATGCCGCGCGCACGGCCTTGCAGAACGGTGACGACATAGTTCAGCCCACCCATGGTAAAGCCGATGACGAAGACAATCAGTGAGGACAGCATCAGGAGGATGCCCCAGTCCTGGCCGCCGGGTGTGCCGGATAGAACGGATTGCGGCGGATAAAGCGTCCATCCGGCCCCTGTCGGCCCGCCGGGGGCGAAAAACCCAGCAACCAGGATAAGGACCGCGAGCAGATATATCCAATAGCTCAGCATGTTCGCATAGGGGAACACCATGTCGCGCGCGCCGACCATCAGGGGGATGAGGTAATTGCCGAAACCGCCGAGAAACAGCGCGGTCAGCAGATAGACCACCATGATCATGCCGTGCATGGTGATGAACTGGTAATAGTGATCGGCGTCGATGAAGGCAAAGTATCCGGGAAAGGCAAGCTGCAGCCGCATCAGCCAGGAAAGCACAAGTGCCACAAGACCGATCGAGATGGCCGTGATCGCGTATTGCACGGCGATGATCTTGGCATCCTGGCTGAAGACATACTTCGTCCACCAGCTTTTCGGATGGTAAAGCTCCATGTCTTCGACTTCGGCGGCCGGGACCGCGTCTGCGCTGCCGGCTGGAATCTCGACCATGATCTTTGCTTCCTTTCGCTCCGATGCCTTCCTGCCGTGTTCAGTTTGCTGGCTGCGGCTCTGCCGATGCCAGGAGCTGGGTGAATGTCTGTTGCTGCGCCAGCCATGCCTGATAAGCCTCCGCTTCCTCGACCACGACAGTCCCGCGCATTTGCGGATGGCCGACGCCGCAAAGTTCGGCGCAGAGAATATCGAAGGTGCCGGTTCGTGTCGGCGTGAACCAGAAATAGGTTATCATGCCGGGGATCATGTCCATCTTGGCGCGGAATTCCGGTACGTAGAAATCGTGCAGGACGTCGATGGAGCGCAACAGGATGTGGACCGGCTTGCCGACCGGCAGATGCAGCTCGCCACCCTCGATGATGACGTCGTCAAGGCCGGCCGTATCGTTCTTGTTCACGCCAAGCGGATTTTCCGGGGTGATGTCACGCGTCTCCGACCGGCCGAGCTTTCCGTCTGCGCCCGGCAGCCGAAAACTCCATAACCACTGCTGGCTGACAACCTCCACCGGTGCGGCATCGTTGGGCACGGTGATGAACTGGTTCCAGACGAAAAGGCCTGGCACAAGCATGGCGGCGACACCGACGGCTGTTCCCGATGCCAGCAGCAACTCCAGCTTCCGGTTTTCCGGCTCGTACGCCGCCCGGTTGCCCGGCTTGTGCCGGAAACGCCAGACACAATAGGCTATGAAGGAGACGACCGCGACGAAGACGACACCGGTAATCCAGAAAGTGGCGATGAGTGTGTTGTCGATATAGGTCCAGTTGGACGCGATCGGTGTCCACCACCAAGGGCTTAGCAGGTGGAACAGCACGGAGCCCACCACCAGCAAGGCGAGGATCAACACGACAGCCATTTCCGACCCTCCCTGAGCCGACCCGGCCGTGAACCGAAAGCCGCATCGACAGAATATCGGTTTAGTGTCCTGCAAGTGAGAAACGCAGCAATTAAAGCAGTTTGTGGATGGGCTACATGCCCGTCACGCAACCTGTCACTTGGAATATTGCTTCAGATAGGCGATGAGATTGCTTATATCCTGATCGTCCTTCAGGCCGGCGAAGGCCATCTTGGTGCCTTTCACCTTTACTTTCGGATTGTGCAGATAGTCCCGCAACGTCGTCTCGTCCCAGACGAGGCCACCGTCTCCGGCCGCCTTCATCCCAGCCGAATAGGCGAAATCCGGATGTGTTCCGGCTTTTCTGCCGAATAGCCCGTTCAGCGACGGGCCGACCTTGTTCTTGTCGGTATCAACGATATGACAGATCGCGCATTTCTTGAAAACGGTGGCGCCTACCGTTGCATCGCCCTCTTCGGACCGGGCATCAAACGAAGAAAGAGCGATGATGGATGCGCTGATCAGCAGAATATCACGATAATCCATGGCAAACCTCATCCTCCTCAAGGATGCCTAGCCACTTGCACCATCCGCAACAATTCCCGTGCGCATAGTGTTCGCTATCCCCGAAAGCTTAATCCTTCGCGGTAGCAAGTCAATCGGTTCCACAATTTTGCGGCGGGATCGAAAGAGGGGGGGCTCAGGCATCGATGTCGCGGATGGAATCGAGTGGGCCTTTGAGCGCGGTGCGCGGATGGACCAGCTCCGGCTGGATCAGGTGGATCTTCACGGCGGGGCGGGTTTCTTCGATCAGTTCGAAGGCCTTGGCCAGCATGCTTTCCGTGTCCTGCCGGATCATGATCACCGGGAAGGGCAGGAAGGAGCCGAAGGGATCATAGTCGTAGCAACCGACCACGATATCGGCGAAAGTCTCGTGCGGGTGCTGCGCCATGAAGCGGAGCAGGCCTTCGAAGTTGATCGACGAATTGATGAACAGTCCGCGCGGTAGCTTTCCCTCACGCTCGTAAAATGCCTCGAAGGCTTTCTGCGTCATGCCCGGCGAATAGCCGGTCGGCTGGATGCAGTCGTCGCTGTCGTGGCCAAGCAGTTCGGTCTTGATGTCGCGAAAGCCCTTTATGCGCTCGCGGCTGGCATGGTCGTTGCGGCCGCCGAACAGGAACAGTTCCTGCGGCCTCAGGGGCGCTTCGGCATCGTCGAACCGCTTGATGATCGCCTGTGTCAGGAGCCGCGCGCCCTGATAATTGTCGCTGATGACGGACGGCGCCTTTGTGCCGGGAAGATCGATATTGATATGGCGGATGCCTGCGGCTTCGCACAGGCCATGGACGCTGTCGGGATCAGTGGCACCGGCAATGAACAGTTCGTCGATCGAATAGGAGATCAGCGTTTCGACGGTCGCCAATTCTTCCTGCGGATCGCGTGACGCGCTGACAACCACCGGGCATTTGCCGTGGCTGCGCACCTGCGCCTCAAACGTCTGGGCCATGGAGGAAAAATAGCGGTTGTCGTGGACGGGCAGAAGCAAGCCGACAAGGCCGGAGCGGGAATTGCGCAGGCCGCGCGCCTGGAGATTGGCGGTATACTGGTGCTGCTCGGCAAGGCTTTGAATGAGTTCGGCCGTGCTTTCCTTGATCCGGCGCTTGCGCCAGGTGCCGTTGAGCACCGCGCTGACGGTGGACGCTGAACAGCCGGACAGGACCGATAGATCGTAGATCGTCGCCTTCTTTTTTCCCTGCGGTTTCATCGATTCCTCCCTTCATTTGCTTAGTGCCAATTTCCTCTTGACGAAAGTTTAAATCCAAAACATATTATTTGCACCATCGATTGTGCAAAAAAGAAATATCGATTGTGCACCATGGTCCGCTTGAGGAGGCGGTGAAGTGGAGGATGCGATTTCCCGCGTCAATCCGAACTGAACTGACAGGGAGCGCCAGCCGGGCGCCCCGGGCCTGTTTCCGTGCGCGGAAACGTTTGGAGGAGGAAGAGCATGAAAAAGTTTATGATTGCGGCGCTCGCTGCATCGCTGTCGCTTGGCGTTTCGTTTGCGGCGATGGCCGCCGACAAGGTTGGCGTCGTCGTCAAGATTGGCGGTATTCCGTGGTTCAACGCGATGGATGCCGGGATCAAGGAGCAGGGCGCCAAGCTCGGTCTCGATGCTTTCATGGTTGGCCCGACCAGCGCTGACCCGGCGCTGCAGGTGCGCGCCATCGAGGATCTGATCGCGCAGGGCGTCAAGGTGATCGGTGTGGTCCCCAACGATGCCAAGGTGCTTGAGCCGGTGCTTGCCAAAGCGAAGCAAGCCGGCATCTTCGTTATCACTCATGAATCGCCGAGCCAGAAGGGGGCCGACTGGAATTTCGAGCTGGCCTCGTCGACCGGTTTTGGTGAAGCGCATGCCAAACTCCTGGCTGAAAAGATGGGCGGCAAGGGGGAATATGCCGTGTTCGTCGGCTCGCTGACTGTTCCCCTGCACAATGCCTGGGCGGATGCGGCCGTCGCTTATCTCAAGTCCAACTACCCGGACATGAAACTGGTCGGCGAACGTTATGGCGTGGCCGAGGATGTCGACAAGAGCCGTTCGACGGCGCTTGATCTGATCTCCGCTCACCCGGACCTGAAGGGCTTCCTTGCCTTCGGCAGCCAGGGGCCGATCGGCGCCGGACGTGCCGTTGAGGAACGCCGCAAGACCGGTGAAATCTTCGTGCTCGGACCATTCTCGCCCGGCCAGGGCCAGAAGCTGATCAAGTCCGGTGCGATCTCCGGTGGCTTCATGTGGAATCCGAAACAGGCCGGCGAAGTCTTCGTCACCATGGCCGCCCGCCTGATCAAGGGCGAAAGCGTCAAGGATGGTGACGATATTCCGGGTCTCGGCGTCATCAAGCCTGCTGGTAACGACATCATCGTCGATCAGCTTTTGCCGATCAACAAGGATACCGTGGACGAGCTTGCAGGCATGGGCCTGTAACGCGCTTCCCGAATGGGTTCTCCCGGGCTGCTGGGCTGGCTTCGGCCGGCTTGGCGGCGCCCGGAAGTTCTAAAAAATCAGCATTTCACAGGTTGAACCGATGACTGGACGCGAGAGCGCTAAGAGTGGCCAAAAGCCGCTTCTGTCCCTGCGCAACATCAACATGACGTTCGGTGGCGTCAGGGCCTTGAAGGATGTCAGTTTCGACGTCCTGCCGGGCGAGGTGCATTGCCTGGCGGGTGAAAACGGCTCGGGCAAGAGCACGCTGATCAAGATCATCACCGGCGTCTACCGGCCGCAGGATGGCGCGGTGATCGAGTTCGACGGGCAGACCTATTCGCATATGTCGCCGGTGACGGCGCAGAATTCCGGCATTCAGGTGATCTGGCAGGATCTGGCGCTGTTTCCGGAAATGACGGTGGCCGAGAATATTGCGTTCCAGACGCTGCTCGGCCGCTGGCCGCGTTTCGTCAATTATAACGCCATGCGCGAGAAGGCGGTCAAAGCCCTGGCGCGGCTGGACGTGACGCTCGATGTCGACCGGCCGCTGAAGGACTATGCCATCGCCCAGCGCCAGATCGTGGCGATTGCCCGGGCGCTGGTCGGCGAAGCGAAGCTCGTCTTCATGGACGAGCCGACCGCATCGCTGACGCAATCGGAAACCGACCATCTTCTCGATATTGTCCGCACGCTGTCTGCCTCCGGTGTTGCCGTTGTTTTCGTCAGCCACCGGCTGGCCGAGGTGCTGGAGATTTCCAGCCGACTGACGGTGTTGCGCGATGGTGCGCTGGTTGGCGCCTATTCGACCGAGGGCATGACCCAGTCGCGCATTACCGAACTGATGACCGGCAAGACCTTCGACCAGACGGTTCGCGCCCGCAATGTCAATGCCAATCCGGTGGTGCTGGAGGTGGAAGCTCTTTCGCGGCCCGGACAGTTCGAGGATATCTCGTTTGCCGTGCGGCGGGGCGAAACCCTTGGCATTACAGGATTGCTGGGGGCAGGGCGCACTGAACTGGCACTCTCGCTGTTCGGCATGCTGAAGCCGCGTTCCGGCACCGTCAAACTCGAAGGCAAGCCGGTTCATTTCTCTTCCAATCGTGACGCCATCGCGGCAGGGATCGCCTATCTCTCTGAAGACCGGCTGTCGCTCGGGCTGATCCAGCCACAATCGATCGCCGACAATCTGGTGATTTCCTCGCTCGACAAGATCATCTCGGGCGGACTGTTGTCCGACAGCCGCAAGCGCGATCTCGTCGCTCAATGGATCGCTGATCTCGGCGTCAAGATCGGGCTGCAAACCGATGCGATCTCGACATTGTCTGGCGGCAACCAGCAGCGCATTGCGATTGCCAAATGGCTGGCGACCGATCCGAAGCTGCTCATCCTCGATGCCCCGACCGTCGGCGTCGATGTCGGCGCACGCGCAGGCATCTTCGATATCGTCGCGAAGCTGGCGGAGACGGGCCTCGCGATCATCCTGATTTCCGACGAGGTGCCGGAAGTCTATTTCAACGCGGACCGCGTGCTGCATATGGCCAAGGGGCGTGTCGTCGACCAGTTCCTGCCAGCGGCCTGCTCGCTCGCCGAGATCGAGGCAGCCGTCTATGCGTAAGGCTGTTCAATCCCATGCGACGGAATTTGCGCTGATCGCCGTCATCGCTGTCATCAGCCTGTTCCTGTCCTTTGCAACCGACCGGTTCTTCTCGCTCGGCAATGCGTTCGATCTGCTCAACACCAGTTCCGTCAATATCATCTTTGCCGTCGGCCTGCTGGTGGTTCTGATTGCGGGTGGCATCGATATCTCGTTCGCGGTTGCTGCTTCCGTCGTTCAGTATGTCGCTGCACTGATGCTCGGCTGGATGGGCGGTGGCGGGTGGATCAGCGGATTGTTGATCGCCGGGGCGCTCGGCGTCTTGCTCGGTGCGGTCAATGCTTTCCTGATCCATAAATTCCGGATCATTTCGATCGTCGCGACCATCGCCACCTTCAACATCTATTTTGGCCTGCTGATGTTCTTCACCCGCGGGGTGTCGATCTACAATCTGCCGGACTGGTTGACGTCGCGGGTCATCCTGTTCGAACACGAAATGGCTGACGGCAGCTGGATCGAGATCACGCTTCCGGTGCTGGTCATGCTGATCTGCGTGGTGGCGACCTGGGTATTCATCACCCGTACCACGACCGGGCGGCAGCTCTATGCTTTCGGTGACAATCCGGAGGGCGCGCGCCGGTTCGGCATCAATATCGGCGCGATGCAGTTCATCGCTTTCGGCTGGCTTGGCCTGATGGCCGGGATCGGCGGCCTGATCCAGGCGCATTATGCACAGGAAGTGGTGCCGAATGCACTGTATGGCCGAGAACTGGACGTACTGGCCGCCGTTGTTCTCGGTGGTGCGCGGCTCGGCGGCGGCAAGGGCTCGGTGCTTGGCTGCGTGCTCGGCGTTCTTCTGATCTCGATTACCCAGAACGGGCTCAATCTGGCAGGTGTTTCGCCCTACGCTTTCAAGATGATCGTCGGCGCCATCATTCTCGTCGCCATTACCCTGTCCAATACCAGCATCGAAAAGCTCTTGCCGTTCATGCGCCATGAGGAGGGCCGCAAATGACCGCAATCCTCAATCGCATCAAGGTGGCACTCGGGCCGGATATGGCCGGGCCGGGATTTGCGCTCATTGCCGTACTGGTGATCTTCAGCCTGGCCTCGCCGCAATTCTTCAGCTGGGCGACCTTCGGCTCGGTGGCTTTCCAGCTGCCGGAACTCGGGCTTCTGACCCTGGCGATGCTTTTGCCGGTGCTGACAGGCGGCCTCAACCTTGCCATCACCTTTACCGCCAATATTGCCGGGCTGACGGTTGCCTGGGTGCTGCAGCAAAATGGCGGTGCTGATGCCGGACCGTTTGCCTTTTTCCTCGGCTCCGTCCTGGGGATTGGCGTCGGAGCTTTGAGTGGCGTGGTGATGGGGTTGGTGATTGCCTATACCCGCGCCCACCCGATCCTTGTGTCCCTGTCGATGATGATCTTCCTGCGCGGGCTTGGCGAGTTCCTGACGCGTGGCGGCGATGTCTCAGGTTTTCCAGCCTTCCTGCAGCCGCTCGGCCATGGCAGCATTCTCGGCTTTCCGGTGCCGCTGCTCGTCTTCATCGGCTGTGTCCTGATCTGGCATCTGCTTTTGACCCGCATGAAGCTCGGCTTCAACACCTACATGATCGGCTCGAATATCGAGGCGGCGCGGTATTCCGGCGTCAATACCCGCAAGGTGCTGGTGCTGGTCTATACGCTGTCGGGGGCGATGTGCGCGATTGCCGGCATCATCATGCTCGCCCGGTTCAACTCGGTGCGTGTCGGCCACGGCGAGTCCTACCTGCTGATCACCGTGCTTGCCTGCTTCCTCGGTGGGGTCAATCCGTTCGGCGGCTTTGGCCGTGTCATTCCGGTGGCCGTGGCGTTGGTGGTGCTGCAGCTCCTGTCTTCGGGCCTCAACATCCTCGGCGCCAATCAACATCTGGCGACGGCCGTCTGGGGCATCCTGCTCATCACCGTGATGATCCTGCGCTTTGCCGCAGGCCACTTCCAATCTCTCAAGCGTAAAAAAGGATAGAACCATGGAAGGTTTTGGCGTTCATACCAGTATGTGGACCATGAAATGGGACCATGCGGGAGCGGAAAAGGCGATTGCCGCCGCGGTCAAATACGAGATGGATTTCATCGAAATCGCGCTTCTCGATGCGCCTGCGGTCGATGCTGGACATAGCCGCAAGCTGCTCGAAAAACACAAGCTGCGTTCGGTTTGCTCGCTCGGGCTGCCGGAACATGCCTGGGCCTCGGTGCATCCGGAAAAGGCCGTCGAGCACCTGAAGGTCGCCATCGACAAGACGGCGGATATGGGGGCGGAAGCTCTGTCCGGGGTCATCTTCGGCGGTATCGGCGAGCGCACCGGCGTTCCGCCGACCGAAAAGGAATATGACAATATCGCCCGCGCCCTACAGGCGGCAGCCAAGCACGCCAAGACGCGCGGCATCGAACTGGGCGTCGAGGCGGTCAACCGCTACGAAAACCACCTGATCAATACCGGCTGGCAGGCGGTCGATATGATCGAGAGGGTCGGTGCCGACAATGTCTTCGTGCATCTCGATACCTATCACATGAACATCGAGGAAAAGGGCGCTGCCAACGGCATTCTCGATGCGCGCGAGCACCTGAAATATATCCATCTCTCGGAAAGCGATCGCGGTACGCCCGGTTACGGCAACGTGCCGTGGGACGAGATCTATGCAGCGCTCGCTGCCATTGGCTTCAAGGGCGGCCTTGCCATGGAAAGCTTCATCAACATGCCGCCGCAGGTGGCCTATGGGCTTGCCGTCTGGCGGCCGGTGGCCAAGGACAAGGCTGAAGTGATGGGCAACGGCCTGCCGTTCCTGCGCAACAAGGCGCGGCAATACGGTTTGATCTGACAACAGGACCGGGTTGTTCCCGCACGGGCGGGAACAGCCGCTAACTGACAGACAATGCGGGATGCGGACATGGCGGACGGGCGGTGGAGCGAAGGAAGGGGGGACGGGCAGGAAGCAACTGTCGCGGTCCTCGATGTCGGCAAGACCAATGTGAAGCTTAACGCGGTCACAGCATCCGGCACCATTCTCGAAACGCTGTCGGTTGCCAATCCGGTGACTGAAGACGGGCCGTGGCGGCATCACGATCTGGATACGCTGAGCGATTGGGTGTTCGGCACGCTTGCCGGTCTTGCAAAGCGCCATCCCCTATCGACCTTCGTTTCCTCCGGCCATGGCTCCGGCGGCGTTCTCGTTGGACCGGATCCCGATGCCGGCGACGGTACCGCCTTGCCGATGATCGATTACGAACAGGCTCTGCCGGACGATATCCGCCGGCGTTATGCCGCCTTGTCCGGCTCGTTCTTCGACCGGGGCAGCGCCATGATGCATGGCGCCACCCATCATGCCCGCCAGATGTTCTGGATGCAGCAGGCCGATCCTGCAGGTTTTTCCCGGGCAAAGTGGTTTCTGGGCGTGCCGCAATACTGGGCCTGGCGATTGTCGGGTGTGGCGGTGTCAGAAGCCACAGTTCTCGGTGCGCAATCGCATCTCTGGAATGTGGCAGAGCAGCACTGGTCGCCTATCGTTGCATCGCAGGGCTGGCAAAACCTGCTGCCGCCTTTCGCCAGGGGGTGGGAGGCGCTCGGGACGATCCGTTCGGTTGTCGCGAAGCGATACGATCTGCCACCGGACATCCGGGTTCTCGCCGGCATTCATGACAGCAGCGCCAACTTCTATCGCTATCAGGCGGCAGGGTTCGATGATGCGACGGTGGTTTCAACCGGGACGTGGATCGTTGCGCTGAGCGGCAAGACGCCGCTTGACCGACTGGACGAACATCGCGGCATGACTTGCAACAGCGATGTCGATGGCAACCCGGTCGGCGGGGCGCTGACCATGGGCGGGCGCGAGTTCACCCATGTTGCCGGGCGTGACGATAACCGCCTGAATGCCGAAGCGGCTGCCGTCAGCCGGATGATCGGGCAGGGCACGATGGCGCTGCCATCTTTTGGCGATGACGATGGGCTGTTTCCCGGCAGCGCGGGCAAGGGGCATATTGCCGGGCCGCCTCCGGCCGATGCGGCGGAACGCAAGGCATTGGCGGTGCTCTATACGGCGCTTCTGACGGTCGAATGCCTGGATGCGCTGAGAAGCAGTGGCCGGGTGATCCTCGACGGAAGCTTTCTGCGCGATCCTCTGTATGCGGCGCTGGTTGCGGCGTTGCGGCCGCAGGGTGACACGGTTTCCAGCCTCGATACCTATGGCGTTGCCTCGGGCACGGCGCTGCTCGCCAGCCACGGAACCCGGTCCGCCCGGGCGGCGATCGCGCTCGAAAAACCACCGGTCTTCAACCATCCATCCGCCGATCTGGCGGCCTATGCCCGCCGTTGGCAGGCCACGGCCAGACAGGCCACAAATTTCAACGTGCTTTACGAAAGGTCCTCCCTATGAGCACTCAACACACCGATATTGCCGCGCTGCGCCGCGACATGGTCGACACCTGCCGCAAGATGAACGCCAGCGGCATCAATCAGGGAACGGCGGGGAACCTCTCCGTGCGCACGGCCACCGGTTTCCTCGTCACGCCATCCTCACTTGCCTACGACACGATGACGCCGGGCGATCTGGTGGAGATGGATTTCGACGGCACCTATACCGGCCGCCGGCCGTCTTCGGAATGGCGCTTCCACCGCGACATTCTGAAGAACCGGCCGGATATCAATGTCGTGCTACACTGCCATTCGATCTACGCCACGACGCTTGCCTGCCATCACAAGACCATTCCGAGCTTTCATTACATGACCGGTGTCGCCGGTGGTACGACGGTACGCTGCGCGGAATATGCCACATTCGGCACGCAGGCTCTTTCGGATCATGCACTGGTGGCGCTGAAGGACCGGCTCGCCTGCCTGCTCGGCCAGCATGGCCAGATTTCGCTTGGCAAGACGCTGGAAGGCGCGCTCTGGCTGGCGATCGAAATCGAAACCTTGTCGCGCATGTATGTGCAGGCGTTGACGCTCGGCGAGCCGCCGGTGTTGCCGGACGATGAGATGGCGCGAGTGATCGAGCAGATGCGCAAGATGAGTTACGGCCATGCGCCGGATGCGGAAGGGGTAAACGATATCGCCCGGCCGAAGAGCCTGGTGTCCTGAGCCGCCGGGTGACGTCTGTAACTGGCCGGTGCCGCTGATCAGCCGGAAAGACCGTAGACCTTTTCGAGCATTTCCCAGTTCTCGTCCATCGCATAGGTGGGCGAGAGGAAAGGGATGCTGAAATGGCCAAAGCGGATCGACAGTTGCCGCTCAGCTATGTCTTCATCGACGCCGGCAATGCGGTTGAGATAAAGGACGGAGGCAAGGCCGGTCCGGTCGGCGCCGGATTTGCAGTGGATGAGAATGGGCGTGGGCGCGTCGCGCAAGACTGTGACGAGCTTGTGGGCTTCTTCCACGCTCAATTCTCGGGTCGCAATCATCTTGAAGTCGATATGTTTGATGCCGAGGGCCTGGGCTGCTGCAACTTCGTTTTTATACCATGCGGCGTCTTCGCTGCTTCCGCGCAGGTTGACGATGGTTTTGATACCGTAGCGCTCAGCATAATCGGCCACTTGCAGGGCCGTTGGCTGGTTTGAACGATAAAGCGCGCCGGGGACAACCTCGGAAAAATTGCCGGTGGCCTGAATGGTGAAGAGATAGGTTCCAAGCCCCACAGCGGCGGCGCAACCTGCCAGCCCGGCCAGCTTCAAAAATCTGTACATCGTTCCACCAACGGCTGTTTCGATCAGCCACCTCTGACGTTTTGGGCTGACAGCAGCCTGAACGCCGTGTGATGATGGATGAGATGCCGGGACGGGAGTGGTCTTGCTGGGGGCGTTGACAGTAAAAGGCGGAGCTTCGTTATCCGAATATGTGAAATATATTTCAAAGTATGAATTATATTGACAGCGCTTCGCCGTTGCGATTATCTGCCCATACCGGACTTCGAGGAGGAACTCCGGTCTTCATTGGATCATCGGGCCGCCTTTCAGGCGCCGCCGGGTATTTGGGAGGGGCTTCGGCCTCAAGGAGGAATCTTGCGCAAATTTCTAAGCACGACCGCATTGGCGGTCCTTGCATCCACGCTGTTCGCCGGCGCTGCCAGCGCTGAAACGGAAAATCCGTTCCGCTGCAAGCCGGGCGAAAAGTATGTCATGAACGTCATGGTCTCGGGCGTCGAATACTGGTTCCCGGTCTATGAAATGTTCAAGCAGGCGGGCCAGCAGTTCGGTTGTGAAACCGCCTATACCGGCACGCCGGAATATGACGTCAACAAGCAGATTGCCACATTCGACCAGGCGCTGGCCCAGAACCCGGCCGGTATCCTCGTTCACCCGATGAACTCCGACCCGTTCATCGAGCCGATCAACCGCGCGATCGACCAGGGCACGGCTGTCGTGACCTTCGCCGCCGATGCGCCGCTTTCCAAGCGCATCTCGTTCATCACCTCGGACAACACCCGCGAAGGCACCTATGCCGCCGACGCGATTGCCGAAAAGATGGGCGGCAAGGGCGAATATGCGGTTCTGGAAAATCCAGGCCAGGACAACCACGACAAGCGTATCGCCGCCTTCATCGCCCGGATGGGAGAAAAATATCCGGACATGAAGCTGGTCGGCCGTGCGGCTTCCAACCAGGATCCGACCAAGGCCTATCAGGCGCTGTCGAGCCTCATCCAGGCCAATCCGAACCTTGGTGCCGTGTTCATGCCGGAAGCCAACTCGGCGATCGGCGCGTCGCAGGCCAGCAAGGAAAACGGCGGCAAGATCCTCGTCATGTGCGCCGACGTCAACGCCAACATTCTCGACATGATCAAGGCGGGCGAAGTGTTCGGCTCGATCAACCCGAACCAGGGCATGCAGGGTTACATGGGCTTCATGCTTCTGTGGCTCGCCAAGCATCCGGAACTCATCGACCCGATGAACGACGCCAAGCGCGCCGGCTTCAACCCGATGAGCATTCCCTTCGTCGATAACGGCCTGTCGATCGTGACTGCCGACAATGCCGACGACTTCTACTGGGACAAGTACCTGAAGCGGCGTGGTACGAAGGGCATCGAGGAGTAAGCCTTTTCGTGCCGGCTGCCCGGGGCATGATGCTCCGGGCAGCCACCGCAAGCGTATCAGGGAGAATGTCATGGCGCCGGTGCCGGTCTTGGAAATTCGCAATGTCAGCAAGCACTTCGGTGCCGTGAAGGCGTTGACGGATGTGAGCTTCAGCCTGGAGAAGGGCGAGGTTCATGCGCTGTGTGGCGAAAACGGCGCGGGAAAATCGACGCTGATGAACATCATCGCCGGTGTATTGCAGCCGACCGAGGGCGCAGTTCTCGTCGATGGTGTGCCGGTGAAGGTGACGTCGCCGTCGGTGGCGCAATCGCTCGGGCTTGGCCTCGTGCATCAGGAAATTGCGCTCTGCCCCGATGCGACGGTGGCGGAAAACATGTTCATGGCAGCTACCAACCGGCGTCGCTCGCCTTTCATGAATTATGGCAGGCTGGAGCGCGAGGCTCAGGCCGTGATGAACCAGCTGACACCGATCGACGTGCGCCAGAAGGTGGCCGAGTTGCCAATTTCCAGCCAGCAGCTGGTCGAGATCGCCAAGGCGCTGACGCTCGATTGCCGGGTGCTGATCTTCGACGAGCCGACGGCCGCATTGACGGAATCCGAAACCCAGGTGTTGTTCGGGATCATCCGTGATCTGAAGGCACAGGGTATTTCAATCATCTATATCAGCCATCGCATGGCCGAAATTTTCAGCCTTTGCGACCGGGTCACGGTCTTCCGCGACGGACGTTATGTTTCGACGGAGAAGGTCGCGGATCTGACGCCGGACGATATCGTCCGCCGCATGGTTGGCCGCGAGATCACGCAGCTCTATCCGGAAAAGCAGACTGCGAGCGAGCGGACGAACGAAACCATTTTGAGCCTCGGCAAGCTGGGCGATGGCAGTCGCTTTCACGATGTCAGCTTCGACTTGCGCAAGGGCGAAATTCTCGGGATCGGCGGTCTGATCGGATCGGGCCGCACCGAGATTGCGGAAGGCATCTGCGGCTTGCGGCCGGTGACAGAGGGCGACGTGACGCTGCATGGGCAGCGGCTGAACGCCCGGTCCTATGCTCAGGCCGTCAAGGCTGGTGTCGTCTATCTCTCGGAAGATCGCAAGGGCTCTGGCGTTTTTCTCGATCTGTCCATCGCCCAGAATATTGCCGTTCTCGACCTGAAGTCGCTGACGGGACCATTGGGGCTTCTGAATTCGAAGACGGAGGCGGAGCGCGCCCGTGATCTGACCAGGAGGCTCGGCGTGCGCATGGGCGGTATCGAAATGCCGGTCTCGTCGCTGTCGGGCGGCAATCAGCAGAAGGTGGCGATTGCCAAGCAGCTGGCGGTCAATCCCAAGGTCATCCTGATGGACGAGCCGACGCGCGGCATCGATGTCGGCGCCAAATCGGAAATCCACCGGCTGCTGCGCGATCTCGCCCGCTCCGGTATCGGCATCGTCGTCATTTCGTCGGAACTGCCGGAGCTCCTTGGCCTTTGCGACCGGGTTCTGGTGATCCGCGAAGGCACGGTCGCCGGTGAGGTCGAGGGCGAGGCGATGACGGAGGAGGCAATCATGCGGCTCGCATCGGGGGTCGGCGATCACAACACTTCAAAGGCATCAGAGCATGCCGCATAAAGAACAAGCAGGGGCAGGAGACAAGGTCATGGCGGATGCTACATTGGCAACGGCACATCAGGCGCGGGCGCCGGGCTGGAAGCGGCTGGGGACGATGCGCGAGGCAGGACTGATCGCGATCATCCTGGCGCTTTGCATCGCCATGACGTTTGCCTCGCCGCACTTCCTGACGCTCGGCAACTTCCGGGCGATGATGATGTCCTTTTCGGTCGAAGGCATCGTCGTCGTCGGCATGACCATCCTTTTGATCGTCGGCGGCATCGATCTGTCGGTCGGTTCGGTCGTCTGCTTCTCGATGGTGCTGTCGGGATCGCTGTTCCTGATGGGGCTTGATCCGTGGAGTGCATCGCTGATCGGCATCATTGCCAGCGGCCTGATCGGCTGCGTCATGGGCTTCTTCGTCACGGTGGTGGGGCTCAACCATTTCATTACGTCGCTTGCGGCCATGGTGATCGTGCGCGGTATCTGCCTGATCATCACCAAGGGCACGCCGCTGTCGCTGTTTACCTTGCCACCGTCGTTCAAGGCGGTCGGGCAGGGGACGTTCTACGGCATCCCCTATGTCATCCTGATCTTCGTCGCGGTCGTCGTGCTGTTCGATTTCCTGCTGCGCCGGGCAACCGCGTTCCGCAAGGTGTTCTATACCGGCAGCAACGAGAAGGCGGCGCTGTATTCCGGCATCAAGACCAACCAGGTGAAATTCTGGGTCACCGTGCTCTGCGCCACCCTGTCCGGTGTTGCCGGCGTCATATACATGTCGCGCTTCGGTGCCGCGACCCCGACGTTCGGTGTTGGCATGGAACTCAACATCATCGCAGCGGCCGTGATCGGCGGCGCTTCGCTCAACGGTGGCTCCGGCACGATCCTGGGGGCGATCCTCGGCATCGCTCTGCTCTCTGTTGTCACCAGCTCGCTGATCCTGCTCGACGTGTCCGTCTATTGGCAAGACATGATCAAAGGTTGCATTCTGCTCGCCGCTGTTTCAATCGACCATTTCCTGCACAAGCGGAAGGCTGCCTGATATGTCGCCCAATAGGCCGATTGCCAAACTGAAACCCGCCAATGCGCCGCGCGAGGAGATCGTCATTGCGCGGCAGATGCACCAGGCGCTGGTTCTGCATTTCCTCGAAGGGCTGACGCAGGCGCAGATTGCCGATCAGCTCGGCATCTCGCACGCCACCGTCAATCGGCTGATCAAGCGCGGCCGCCAGCTGGGCCTCGTCGAAATCAAGATCAAGTCGCCGGTCGAGCCGCTGGTCGATATGGAAGAACAGCTGCTGGCGCTCGGCGGTATCGGCCGCGCCGTGGTGGTGCCGACGGTGTCGGACAATCCGCAGACAGCGCTGCAGGCGGTCGGCGAGGCGGCGGCCCGGCTGCTTTTGGAAGAGATTATCGATGGCGATACGATCTGTATTACCGGTGGCAAGGGCGTCAGCGCCGTCGTTGCCGGATTGCAAGCGCAGCGCCGCTTTGATGTCGAGGTGATCCCCGCGACCGGTTGCGTCCAGGGCAAACATTACACCGACGTCAACCACGTCTCGACGATGATGGCCGACCGGCTGGGCGGGCGTTCCTACCAGATCCATGCGCCGCTGTTTGCCGATAGTGCGGCCGAGCGCGGCATGCTGATCAACATGCGCTCCGTTGCCGACGTGTTCAAGCGGGCCCGCGAGGCGAAGATCGCCGTGGTCGGCATCGGCTCGATCCTGTCGGACGACTCGAGTTACTACGACCTGCATCCGTCTTCGAGCACCGACCGCGCGGCCATCGAGCGTTCCGGCGCATCGTGCGAACTGCTGGCGCATCTGCTCGACGATCAGGGGCAGGTTTGTGACTACAGCCTCAACCGGTCGCTGGTGTCGCTGACACTGCCGGAATTTGCCTCGATCCCCACCAAGATCGGCGTGGCGAGCGGACCAAACAAGGCAGGACCGATCCTCAGTGTTCTGAGAGGCAATCATCTCGATACGCTGGTGACGGACGAAGCGACCGGTGCGCGCGTGCTGGCATTGGCGAATTGCGAAGGAAAATGGGCATGAGCGGACAACAGTTGACACGCGAGATCGGTGCATCCGGCGTTTCCGCCTCGGCGGTCGGGCTCGGCACATGGGCGATCGGCGGCTGGATGTGGGGCGGGACGGACGAGGCGGAATCCATCGCCGCAATCCAGGCTTCGCTCGATGCCGGCGTAACGCTGATCGATACGGCGCCGGCCTACGGGCTTGGCCGTTCGGAGGAGATCGTCGGCAAGGCCTTGGCTGGCCGCCGCGACAAGGCCGTCATCGCCACCAAATGCGGTCTTGTCTGGCACACGCAGAAAGGCCGCCACTTCTTCGATCAGGACGGCAAGCCGGTTCATCGCTATCTCGGCCGGGACGCAATCCTGCACGAGGTCGAGGAGAGCCTGAAGCGGCTCGGAACCGACTATATCGATCTCTACATCACCCACTGGCAAGACCCGACGACGCCGGTCGAAGAGACCATGCGGGCGCTGGAAGACCTGCGCGCCTCCGGCAAGATCCGCGCCATCGGGGCGAGCAATGTCAGCCGCGATGATCTCAATGCCTATATTGCGGTGGGTGGTCTCGATGCGATCCAGGAACGGTTCAGCATGATCGATCGGGAGATCGAGGTGGATCTTCTGCCAATGACCAAGGCCAACGGCATCGCGACGCTCAGCTATTCGTCGCTGGCGCTCGGGCTTCTGTCGGGCACGATCGGTCCGGACCGGGTGTTTTCCGGCGACGACCAGCGCAAGGATAATCCCCGCTTTTCAGTCGAGAATCGGAAGAAGGCAGCGGCTCTGGCCGACGCCATCCGGCCGGTTGCGGAAAAGCATGAGGCCAGCATCGCCCAGACCGTGATTGCCTGGACACTGGCGCAGCCTGGCGTGACCTTCGCGCTGTGCGGCGCGCGCAATCCGGCGCAGGCGATCGACAACGCGCGGGCAGGCACCATCCGGCTCGACGCGGCCGATCTCGCGGCCATCGATACGGCGATAGCGGCGAAACTGACTGATATGGACAGGTAGCGGATCGCCATCATGAAACGTGAAGAAATATTGGACGGGCTCCGCCAGAGCCCGAAGGTGGACGTGTGTGTCATCGGCGGCGGCATCAACGGCATCAGCGTCTTTCGGGAACTGGCGCTGCAGGGGCTGAACGTGCTGCTCGTCGAAAAGCATGATTACTGCTCGGGTGCCAGTGCCGCGCTGTCGCGCATGGTGCATGGCGGGCTTCGCTATCTGGAAAATGGCGAGTTCAAGCTGGTGCAGGAATCGCTCGCCGAACGGGACCGGCTGTTGCGCAACGCGCCGCATTACGTGGCGCCGCTACCGACGACGGTGCCGGTCTTCGATATCTTTTCCGGTCTCGGCAATGGTCTCGTCCGGTTTCTGGGTTTGAGCCGCAGCCCGAGCCGCAGGGGCGCCATTGCCATCAAGGCAGGTCTCAGTATCTATGATTTCCTGACACGCAAGCGGGCGATGATGCCGCGCCATCAGTTTCGCGGACGGCGTTCGACGCTCAGCAAATGGCCAGCCCTTCATCCGGGCATCAAGAGTTCTGCCACCTATTTCGACGCCTGGGTCAGTCATCCGGAACGGCTTGGCATGGAACTGTTGCAGGACGGTCTTTTGGCGGCACCCGGGGCCAAGGCGCTGAACTATGCGGAGCTGCGCCGCACGGAAGACGGCCGGTATCGCGTGGAAGACCAGATTGGCGGTGCATCCGTTGCCGTTGAACCGGCGCTGATCATCAATGCCACTGGTGGCTGGATCGATATCGCCAACCAAGGCCTGTTTTCGCCGGACGCGCTCCCCGCACCGCTGATGGGCGGCACCAAGGGATCGCATCTGATCATCGACAATGACGCGCTGCGCGGCGCGCTCGCCGATCACATGATCTATTACGAAAATGAGGACGGGCGGATTTGCATCCTGTTTCCCTATCTCGGCAAGGTGCTGGTCGGGTCCACCGATATCCGCGTCGATGATCCGGAAACCGTGCGCTGCGAAGCCGACGAGCGCGATTACATCCTGCAATCGCTCGCCTTCGTCTTGCCGGATATCAAGATCAGGCCGGAGGAGATCGTCTTCCAGTTTGCCGGTGTGCGGCCGCTGCCTGCCAGCACCGATAGCTTTACCGGCCGCATTCCGCGCGATCATTTCTGCACGGTCGTGGAGCCGAAGGATGGTGGTCCGCCGGTGCTGTGCATGATTGGCGGCAAGTGGACGACGTTCCGGTCGTTCGGGGAGATGGCCGCCGATATGGCGCTCGAACGGCTAGGCAAACGCCGCCGTGTTTCGACAACCGACCGGCCAATCGGCGGCGGGCGGGCCTTTCCGGCCAATGCGCCGGTCTGGCTTGCGAACACTGCCACGGCCAAGGGGCTTTCCGGAGCGCGCATGGCCGAGCTGTTTGCCCGTTATGGCACCGATGCCGAGGCCGTTGCAGCCTTCATTGCGGCAGGCCCCGACGCAGCGCTGCCGCACGCCGGTTATTCGGTACGCGAATTGCAGTTCCTGATCCGCGGCGAAGCGGTCGAGCATCTTGACGATCTGCTGTTGCGCCGGACGGCGCTGGCGATTTCGGGCGAACTGTCGCTGGATATGGCCGATGCGGTGCTGGATCTGCTGGCGCAGGAAAAACACTGGACACCGGCGCAGCGCGCTCAGGAGCGCAGCCGTTTTCTCACCCTTCTCAACGGGCGCCATGGCGTCGATGAAGATATGCTTTCCGCAAGGAACGAACCAAGGAGCACAGAATGCGAAACAACAGCAAAGTCCGGATGAACCGGCTGTTCGGCAATGGCCGCTGCCTCGACGTGGCGATAGACCACGGCGTATGCAACGAGCCGTCTTTCCTCGATGGACTGGAAAACATCGAAGCGGTCGTCAAGGCGCTGGTGTCTGCCGGGCCGGATGCGATCCAGATGAACTACGGCCAGGCGGACCTGCTGCAGGATATCCCTGGCAAGGACAAGCCGGCACTGGTGATGCGCATCGACATGGGCAACCCCTATAACCGCATCCGCCACCGCGACATGTGGGCGGTGTTGCAGAACGAGGCCGAGCCGCTGATCGGCGCGCTCGAGATGGATGCCGCCTGCGTCGTCGTCAACCTGTTCATGCTGCCGGACGAGCCGGACCTGTTCCGCCAGTGCGTGCAGAATATTTCCCGCGTGCGGGCCGATTGCGACAAGTATGGCATGCCGCTGATGATCGAGCCGCTGGTGATGCAGCCGGTCACGGAAAAAGGCGGCTACATGGTGGATGGCGATGCCGACAAGATCGTCACGCTGACGCGTCTTGCCCGCGAGATGGGTGCCGATATCGTCAAGGCGGACCCGACCGACAATGCCGCGGATTTCCACCGGGTGGTGGAGGCGGCGCGCTGCCCGGTTCTGGTACGTGGCGGCGGCAAGGAGGATTTGCGGGCTGTGTTCGATAAATCGGCGGCCTTGATGCAGCAGGGCGCCATGGGCATGGTCTATGGGCGCAACATCTATCAGCATGCCAATCCGAGTGCCGTGGTGCGCGGACTGATGGCGATCATTCATGAGAATGCCAGCGGCGAACAGGCGTTTGCGCGTTATCAGCAGGGGTAAGGAGCAGGTTCTTTCTTCTCCCCAACGGGGAGAAGTGCCGAGCTTAGCGAGGCGATGAGGGGGCGGCGAGTTCAGAGCCTGCCGCCCCCTCATCCGGCCCTTCGGGCTACCTTCTCCCCGTTGGGGAGAAGAGGAAGTAAGGCCTGTGTTTTCGGCCCGATCCGCGCAAAACTGTCAGAGCCTTGGGAGGGGTTTAGAATGAAAGACTATCTTTTGGGGCTCGACGCCGGAAACACCGTGATCAAGGCGGTGATTTTTGACCGGGCGGGCAACGAAATCGCGGCCGCTGCCGAGGAAGGCCATAGCCGCATGCCGCACCCGGGCCATGTCGAGCGCGGTCTCGATGAACTGTGGACCAATGCGCGGCAGGTTATTCGCGCCTGCATTGAGAGAGCGAAGATCCAGCCCGAGGAAATTGCCGCGATCGGTTGCGCCGGGCATGGCAACGGTCTCTATGCGCTCGATCGCGATGGCGCACCGCTCATCGGCATCCAGTCGCTCGACACACGGGCGTCCGGCCTGGTCGACGAATGGCGTGGAACTGGCGTCGGCGAGCGGACCTATCCGATTGCCCGCCAGCGTCCCTGGCCGTCGCAGACGCCGACCTTGCTCGCCTGGCTGAAGCGCCACCGGCCGGAGCAGTTCAGCCGTATCGGCACTGTGTTCTTCTCCAAGGATTTCATCGTCAACCGCCTGACTGGCGAGCGGGTCAGCGAGGTTTCCGACATGTCCGGCGCGGGGCTGCTTGATCTTGCCGAACGCCGCTACGACAAGGCGTTGATGGAGGCCTATGGCCTCGGCGATTGCATGGACCTTCTGCCGCCGCTGATCGAAAGTGCCGATATTGCCGGCATGGTAACGGAAGAGGTGGCGAGCCAGACCGGTCTTGCCGCCGGCACGCCGGTGGTGGGCGGGCTGTTCGACGTGGTCGCCTCGGCGCTCGGGTCGGGCGTCACGCGCACCGGCAGCGCCTCTATCATCGCCGGGACCTGGAGCATCAACCAGGTGATCATCGACGGTCCCGATCTCGATGGGCCGGTCTTCATGTCCTCCACTTTCGACCGTGGCCGGTACATGGCGATGGAAAACAGCGCTACTTCGGCCGCCAATCTCGAATGGCTGGTCAGGGAGTTCTTTGAAGGCGAGCATGCGGACGGCGTTTCGCCCTTTGATGCAGCTTGCGCGCTGGCCGGAGCAGTCGAGCCCACGGCCGACGATCCGCTTTACCATCCCTATCTTTACGGCGCCCAGCAGGACGGCCATGCGCGGGCCGGTTTCTACGGCATCGCCGGCTGGCACACCAAGGGGCATCTCGTACGGGCGCTGCTGGAAGGCGTTGCCTTCGGTCATCGCCAGCATATCGAGACGATCCGCAAGGCCGGTGCCGTGTTCAACGAGGCTGTCCTTTCCGGTGGCGGGTCGCGCAGCCTGATCTGGCCGCAGATCTTCGCCGATGTGCTCGGCGTTCCCGTCACCGTTGCCCGCTCGCGCGAAACCGGTGCATTGGGAGCTGCGATCGCCGCTGGAACCGGCGTCGGTATCTTTGAGGATTTCGGTGCGGGTGCCGCAGCCATGGTGCGCACCGAGCGGCATTATCGTCCGAACGTCTCGCTTGATGCACATTATGCCCGGCGCTACGCTCTCTATACCGATATTGCCGAGGCGATGGGGCCGCTCTGGCGGCGTCTGACAGCGGTTGAGCCGGTTGTTGCTGGAGTGGCGGCGTGAACATGCATGTGAATGACCAGACCTTGGATGCGGGAACCTACGACTTCATCGTCGTTGGGGCTGGATCGGCGGGATGCGTGCTGGCCAACCGGCTTTCTGCAGATTCGAAAAACCGCGTGCTTTTGCTCGAGGCTGGCGGCAGCGACCGGTATCACTGGGTGCATGTGCCGATCGGCTATCTCTACTGCATGGGCAATCCGCGCACCGACTGGATGATGAAGACGGCGGCCGAGGCTGGGCTGAACGGCCGTTCCTTGCCTTATCCGCGTGGAAAGGTGCTCGGCGGCTGCTCGTCGATCAACGGTATGATTTATATGCGCGGCCAGGCGGCCGACTATGACGGCTGGCGGCAGGCAGGCAATACCGGCTGGGGCTGGGACGATGTGCTGCCCTATTTCCTCAAATCCGAGGACAATTATCGCGGCAAGTCGCGGATGCACGGGGCGGGTGGCGAATGGCGGGTGGAAAAACAGCGGCTGTCCTGGCCGATCCTTGATGCCTTCCGGGATGCGGCTGAAGAACTCGGCATTCCGAAAACCGACGATTTCAACGATGGCGACAACGAGGGTTCCGGCTATTTCGAGGTCAACCAGCGCGGCGGCCTGCGCTGGAACACCACCAAGGCTTTCCTGCGCCCGGCGATGAAGCGGGCCAATCTGCGGGTGCTGACCGGGGCGGAAACCGAGCGGCTGGAGTTCGACGGCAGAATGGTGACCGGCGTGCGGTTCCGGATGAACGGGCAGGCGCATGTTGCCCGCGCCAGCCGCGAGGTCATCCTGTCGGCCGGTGCAATCAATTCGCCGAAGATTCTGGAGCTTTCCGGGGTCGGCAGGGCGGATGTGCTGGCGTCCGCTGGCATCGGTGTTACCCATGATCTTCCGGGTGTCGGCGAAAACCTGCAGGATCATCTGCAGATCCGCACGGTGTTCCGCATCGAGGGCGCCAAGACGCTGAACCAGCTCTACCACAACCTGTTCACCCGGGCGGGCATGGGGCTCGAATACATGTTGCGCCGCTCCGGGCCGCTGTCGATGGCGCCGAGCCAGCTTGGCATTTTTGCGAAGAGCGATCCGGCGGTGGCTACGGCCGATCTCGAATACCATGTGCAGCCGCTGAGCACCGACCGGCTGGGCGAACCGCTGCACAAGTATCCGGCCGTCACCGTATCGGTCTGCAACCTGCGGCCGGAAAGCCGGGGGACCGTGCATGTCGCCGGGCCTGATCTTTCCGTCGCTCCGGAAATCCGCCCGAACTACCTTTCGACGGCCGGGGACCGGATTGTTGCGACCAATTCCATCCGCCATGCACGGCGCTTGATGGAAGCCGGTGCCATCGCCAAATACCGGCCGCAGGAAATGCTTCCGGGTACGCAGTATCAGAGCGAAGAGGACCTGATCCGCCGTGTCGGCGATATCGCCACGACGATCTTCCATCCGGTCGGCACCTGCAAGATGGGCAGCGATCCGCTGGCGGTGGTCGATCTGCAATTGCGGGTGCATGGCCTCTCAAAACTGCGGGTGGTCGATGCCTCGATCATGCCTTCGATCGTTTCGGGCAACACCAATTCGCCCGTCATCATGATCGCGGAAAAGGCGGCGGAGCTGATTGCCTCGGCTCGATAGGCATCCGATACGGCGAGCGACGAGTGGCTCTGCCTGAGCGGCAAGCCTGCTGGCAAACCTGATGCGCCGGGATTTCACGGCGTATCGGGGGCGTCAGCAAAGCTCCGATAGGCCATGCGCTTATAGGCTTCGATGAGGGCGCGGCCTTCCGGCTCGCCGGTCGAGATCGCCAGCCGCATGACGCACTCGCAAAAATACATCACCAGCAAGGCCGACGCCTGAAGCTTGTCCACGTTCTCGCCCGGCAGCGCGCGCTTCAGCGCCCTGGTGAGAAGGATGGCATTCTGCCGGCTGGCCTCAAGCTCGATCTCGCGCAATGCCTTGTCCGCCTGCATTGCCGACCAGATGTCGCGGATCACCGGCTCGGCCAGGAATATCCCGTAATACTCATCGATCAGCGCCGAAAAGGCCCGTTGCAGGTCTGCCATCGTCCTTACATCGGCGAGGCCATCGGTGATGCAGGTGCGCGAGATAGCATTGTAACGCTCGGCCAGCGTCCGGATGATCGCCGCCTTGTCGGGAAAATACTGATAGAGCGAACCGATCGAAATGCCGCTCAGCTCGGCCACTTCGCTCATCCGCATCGTGTCGCTGCCACGCTCGGCAATCAGCCGTGAGGCACTCGACAGAATAAGCTCGACCCGTTCGCGGCTGCGCTTTTGCGTCGGCGATTTGCGCATTGCCCCTTCGTCTTCCGGTGCCGGCGAGGGGGCTGTCTGGTCCAGGGCCAAGGGTCATCCTTTCGATATTTCGCTTGACGATCAAAATACGAGGGTTTATCACATTTAGCAAATGTGAGGATTGCTCATATTGTTGAGGCCAAAGGGAGCAGGTTGATGAGCGCAGAAGCAAGCGGAACGATTGTGATCCTGGGCGGTGGCGGCAAGACCGGGCGGCGGGTGGCGGAGCGCCTGGCGGCAAAGGGCAAGGACGTGCGGCTTGCGTCGCGCTCGACCGCTCCGGCATTCGACTGGACCGATCCTTCGGGCTGGGCGGCTGCGCTCGACGGTGCCGATGCCGCCTATGTCAGCTACCAGCCGGACCTTGCTGTTCCAGGTGCCGTCGAGGCGATCGGGACTCTCTGCCGGATGGCGGCCGACAAGGGCGTCAAACATCTGGTCTTGCTGTCTGGACGCGGAGAAGACGAGGCTCTGGCGGCGGAAGAGACGCTGAAACGGTCCGGCGTTGGCTATACCATCATCAGCGCCAGCTGGTTCTTCCAGAATTTCAGCGAGGCTTTCCTGCTCGACGGCATCCAGTCCGGCGAGTTGTTCCTGCCGGTCGGCGCTGTGAAGGAGCCCTTCATCGACGCCGATGATATTGCCGATGTTGCGGTTGCCGCTTTGACGGAGCCGGGGCACACGGGTAAGACCTACGAGGTGACAGGGCCGCAGTTGATGACGTTCGGTGAGGCGGTGGCGGAGATCGCCCGGCAGACGGGCCGCGATATCCGCTTCACTACCGTCGGTATCGATGACTATGCCGCCATGCTGGAACAGGCGCAGATTCCGGCTGATTATATCGGACTGGTGCGGTATCTGTTCACCAGCGTTCTCGATGGCCGCAACGAGAGCCTGACGGACGGTGTCGCCCAGGCGCTTGGCCGTCCGCCGCGTGGTTTTGCCGGTTTCGTGCGTGAAACTGTTGCAACCGGTGTCTGGGAGGAGCCGAAATGATTGCCGCACTTTTTCCCTGGCTGATCTTTTCGGCCGTGATCGGCGCCGGGCTCAATGCCGGCCTGTTCTTCATCTTCTCGGTCTGCATCATGGCGTCGCTGGCGCGGCTGCCGGCCGAGCAGGGCATCGCCGCAATGCAGGCGATCAACGTGGTGATCCTCAATCCATGGTTTCTGCTGGTCTTCATGGGAACGGCGGTTCTGTCGTTGATCCTCGTTGCCGGCGGTTTCATCCATGGCGGGCCGGCGCGGTTCTATCTGATCGCTGGCGGGCTGCTCTTTCTCGCAGGCGTCATCCTGGTGACGATGATCGTCAATGTGCCGATGAACAATGCGCTGGAAGCACTGCAACCGGGCAGCGACGAAGCCGCCCGCCTGTGGGCATCCACCACGCTCGTCGACTGGGTCTGGTGGAACCATGTGCGCACATTGTCGTCGATCGGTGCATTGGGGTGTTTTGTGATGGCTTTCCGCACGGCCTGAACACGTCAGTGCCGTGAGCTAAACTGCCTTTTCGCGCCGTTTATCCGCCGAACGCGATGGTGACGAGCACGAGGACACTGCCGATCGAAGCCATGGCAAAGGCCGTTGGCCAAGGTTTCCGTCCGGTATATCTGCCGATCTGAGCGCCGATGATAAACAGCATGACTAGCGATGTCGCGTTGGACACGCGCATGGCCAAGCGCAATTCGTCGATAAAAAAGAAAGGGATGCTCGGAGGCAGTGTCGAGGCGACGACAAGTCCGAAAATCAGCACAGCAGCCTTGAAATCGCCAAGCGTAACCACTCTGCCGCCTTGTACCTCCGGCTTCGCCCGCATGCATGAGAACAATGCCTCAACCTGGCTGTTGTCGAGGCATGATCCGATCTCATCGGGAAGGTGCTCAAGAAAAACCTGGCGGGCTTCAGGCACAGCATCTTTTCGGATCGATGTCATCAAATGTCGTTTTCTCGCCCGCTCCACTGCGACCGCAAGCACGAACATCACGCTGTCCACGATGCCCCACGCGACATTGCATCCCAGCGCGGCAACCAGCACGCCGCCGACCTGTTCCCCATCGGCTACGGCCGCACTCATCGTTCCGGTAAAGGAAAGCGCCATCAGTAATCCGAAGACAATCTCGGACATCCGGTCGACCGGATCAAGAACAGGCCGGGCACGCTCAACAATCGTCATTGAAAATCCCTTTATCCCGCTTCGAAGAAACTCGTTCTACCGTTCGTGCCTTCGTCATCCACCTGGCGGTGAGACCGATACACTGGCAGGGCTGCTTGACCGCTTCGGGCCGAAAGCTGACCGTCCTTTGGTGCAAGTTCATGCGGCCCGGCCCTCAATCCAGCGCGTTGGCCCGCGTTTTCAGGATCGCCGAAAAACGCGGGTCGAAGGCGCGGCTGATCGGTTCGGCGGCTGCACCGAGCGCCACCGACCAGGGGTCGGTCATGCCCAGTTGCAGGCGGGGTATCGGGCGGCCCGGGCGGTTGGCGTTGGACGGAAGCAGGGGGTGGATGGCCTCCAGAAGTTTGCGGGTCAGCGCTTCCGGCCCGGTTGAGCAGAGAATGACGGTCTGGGGGTCGAAGATTGTCTCGATGATCTGCACCCCCCAGCGCAATTCTTCGGCGGCCGCATCGATCCACGATGCCATCGCAGGATCGCCGGTGTTCACCAGCATGTTCAGGTGTTCTGGCAGTCCGGGATCGGACGGGTCGGCGCCGAGATGCTCGTAGAGCGAGGCAAGCGACGCGCGGTGCTCAAGCGACGTCTGGTCCGGCCGCCGCTGGGTGGGAGGTAACAGCACCATGCCGATTTCACCGGCATTGCCGTTGGTTCCGGCATAGAGTTCACCATTCAGAATAAGGCCGGCGCCAATACCGAAACCGACATACAGACAGACGGCATGATCGATGCCATGGGCAGCACCAACCATGCGCTCGGCAGTGGCGCAGGCGGCGGCGTCGTTCTGGAGTGCCACTTCCAGCCCGGTGCCGGCGGCCAGTGTCTCGAGCAGCGGAAAATTCTGCCAGGCGGCCATCATCCACTGATCGTCGTTGTCGGTCGCCAGCCCGAACGGGCCGGGCATGGCGACGCCAAGGCCGACCAGCCGTTTCTCGGCCTGATCGGCAATGCCAGCCAGTTCGGTACGCACATGTTCGATCAGGTCGAGAATGACCTTGGCGCCATTGGCCGGGCCGCCCGGTGGCAGGTTTGCCTGGGCGCGCACCAGAACGGTGCCAACGAGATCAACCGCGATGGCCCGCGTCACATGCCGGTCGATCTGCAGGCCGATGGCAAAGGCACCGTCCGGCACCAGCCGGTAGGGCGTCGAGGGCTGGCCGCGGCCGTTGCGGACTGCCGCCAGCGAGACCACCAGTCCGTCGCGCTCCAAATCCTCGATGATGTTGGAGACTGTCTGCTTGGTGAGTTTTGTTGCCCGCGCGAGATCGGCACGCGACAACTGCCCGTTCAGTCGCAGCGCGTCGATCATGACGCGGCGGTTATGGGCGCTGGTGCCCTCCTGATTGGTGCCGCTTTTGGCCCGGATCGGTCGCATCTCGTTCATCCCGCGGAACCCTCTTGACACCATTAGAATATTGAACAAGAATTAAGTCAAAGCAATTGACTTAATAAAAAAGAGCCGCAGAGCTTTTCGGGAACAAACGGCATTACGGGACAAGTCCTAGTGGCCGCACAACACTTCGACAAGGCATGCCGGAAGCCGCTTCACGCGGTTTCGCGGAGAGGCGCGCGTTTTGCGGGCCGAGAAGACGACTGTTGTTTAATAATGGAGGGAAAAGACATGTTGAAAGCCAAACGTAATGCGCTCATGGGCGCCGCTCTGGTCGGTGCATTTTTTGCGACCAATGCCTATGCTGAAACCACGCTCAATGCTCTGTTCATGGCGCAGGCCGCCTATAGCGAAGCCGATGTCCGGGCCATGACCGATGCCTTTGCCAAGGCTAATCCGGACGTCAAGGTCAATCTCGAATTCGTGCCTTACGAAGGCCTGCACGACAAGACCGTGTTGGCGCAGGGTTCCGGCGGCGGCTATGACGTCGTGCTGTTCGACGTGATCTGGCCTGCCGAATATGCCAGCAACAAGGTTCTGGTTGATGTGTCCTCGCGCGTCACCGACGACATGAAGAAGAACGTGCTGCCCGGCGCCTGGACGACGGTACAGTATGACGGCGCCTATTATGGCATGCCATGGATCCTTGATACGAAATACCTGTTCTACAACAAGGAAATCCTTGAAAAGGCAGGCATCAAGACGCCGCCGAAGACCTGGGACGAGCTGGCCGAACAGGCCAAGGCCATCAAGGACAAGGGCCTTCTGGCCACCCCGGTCGCCTGGAGCTGGTCGCAGGCGGAAGCTGCGGTCTGCGATTACACGACGCTGGTCAGCGCCTATGGCGGCGACTTCCTGAAGGACGGCAAGCCCAACTTCCAGACCGGTGGCGGCCTTGATGCGCTGAAGTATATGGTGTCGAGCTATTCGTCCGGTATCTCCAATCCGAATTCCAAGGAATTCCTCGAGGAAGACGTCCGCAAGGTGTTTGAAAACGGCGAAGCCGCGTTCGCGCTGAACTGGACCTACATGTACAACCTCGCCAACGCGGGCAAGGACAGCAAGGTGGCAGGCAAGGTCGGCGTCGTTCCGGCTCCGGGCGTTGCCGGCAAGAGCGAGGTTTCGGCCGTCAACGGTTCGATGGGCCTCGGTATCACGGCGACCAGCAAGCATCCGGACGAAGCTTGGAAATACATCACCTTCATGACCTCGCAAGCTGTGCAGAACCAGTATGCCAAGCTCAGCCTGCCGATCTGGGCTTCATCCTATGAAGATGCGTCCGTCAGCAAGGATCAGGAAGAGCTGATTGCGGCTGCCAAGCTGTCGCTGGCCGCCATGTATCCGCGTCCGACGACGCCGAAATACCAGGAGCTTTCGACAGCCCTGCAGCAGGCCATTCAGGAAGCATTGCTTGGCCAGACCAGTCCGGAAGATGCCCTGAAGACTGCCGCCGAGAATAGCGGTCTCTAAGGCGCCGGGGTCACCCCTTCGCCGTGCATCCACCGATCTCCGGGCGGCACCATGTCTGCCGCCCGGCCTTTCGCCCCCCTTGCATCCCATGATATTTTCAGGAAGAGTTGCCCCATGTCCGGGACATCGATGACCACACGTGCATGGCTGCTGATGCTACCGCTGCTCGCCGTCATGATCGCCGTCATCGGCTGGCCGCTCGCCGATACTGTCGGGCTCTCCTTCACCGATGCCAAGCTGGTCGGTACGGCCGGTAATTTCGTCGGCATCGACAATTACGTGAAGACGCTGACCAGCTCCAATTTCCAGCGCACGCTGACGACGACGACGATCTTTGCCGTCATCTCCGTCTTTGCCGAAATGGTTCTCGGCGTTCTGGCGGCACTTCTGCTCAATCAGCAATTTTATGGACGCACCGTCCTGCGTGCGCTGATGATCCTGCCCTGGGCTTTGCCGACCGTCGTCAACGCCACGCTTTGGCGGCTGATCTACAATCCGGAATATGGTGCGCTGAACGCAGCGTTGACCCAGATCGGCATGCTCGATGCCTACCGCTCCTGGCTGGGTGAGCCCGGCACGGCGCTGGCTTCGCTGATCATCGCAGACTGCTGGAAGAATTTTCCGCTGGTGGCGCTGATTGCGCTGGCCGCCCTGCAAGCCGTGCCGCGCGACATCACCGCCGCATCGCTGGTCGATGGCGCCGGCCCCTTTGCCCGTTTCCGCTTCGTCATCCTGCCCTATCTGGCCGGGCCTTTGATCGTGGCGCTGGTGCTTCGAACCATCGAGGCGTTCAAGGTGTTTGACATCATCTGGGTGATGACCCGGGGCGGACCAGCCAACAGCACGCGCACGCTGTCGATCCTCGTCTATCAGGAGGCATTTTCCTTCCAGCGGGCGGGATCCGGTGCCTCGCTGGCGCTGATCGTCACGCTGCTGGTGGCTGTTCTGGCAGCTGTTTATGCCATGCTTGTCCGGCGCACAGCGGGGAGCACGGCATAATGGAACGCAAGAGTTTTCTCTTCTCCTTCTTCATCCATGCCTGCGCTCTCTTGCTTGCGGTCATTATCCTTGCACCGGTTCTGTGGCTGTTCGTCATGAGCATTTCACCGGCCGCTGACTTGACGGCAAAGCCGCTTGTCTGGTGGCCGCAGTCGGTGGACTTCTCACGCTATGCGACGTTGCTTTCCAGCGTTGAAAACAGCGCCGGTGCCGCCTTCGTGGCGTCGCTGACCAACAGCATTCTCGTTGCCGGCATGGCGACCATCGCTGCGCTGGCGCTTGCCATTCCCGCGGCCTGGGCCGTATCGCGCACGCCATCGGTCGGCTGGTCGCTCTATATGGTGATCGCCACCTATATGTTGCCGCCGGTGGCGCTGGCGGTGCCGCTTTATTTCGGCCTTGCGCATCTTGGCCTGCTCAACAGCGTTTTCGGGCTGGCGCTGGTCTATCTGACCATCCTTGCCCCCTTCACCACCTGGCTGATGAAATCCGGCTTCGATGCCATCCCGAGGGAGATCGAGGCGGCGGCGATGATGGACGGGGCAGGGCTGTTTGCAACGCTGCGGATCATCACCCTGCCACTGGCTGCCCCCGTGATGGCGACGTCGGCGCTGTTTGCCTTCCTGCTTGCTTGGGATGAATTCTTCTATGCACTGCTGTTCACCTCCGACCTGCGCGCCAAAACGCTGACCGTTGCCATCGCCGATCTCGCCGGTGGCCGTGTTTCCGATTACGGACTGATCGCAACCGCGGGCGTGCTTGCCGCCCTGCCGCCCGTGGTGATCGGCCTCGTCATGCAACGCGCCCTGATCTCCGGGCTCACCAGCGGCGGCGTCAAGGGATGACCATGACCTCCAACGATTATCGCCCGATCGGACTGCAAGCGATCGATCGCGAAATGGCACGGCAGAATGCCGATGCGATTGCCTCCTTCGAGAGCGCAGGCGAGAGAGCCAAAGTGATCGCCGCGTCACTGCGCGAGACCGGCGGCCTGCTTTTGCTCGGCATGGGCGGGTCGCATGCGGTCAATCGCGCCGTGGAACCGTTATATCGTGCGCTTGGCATTGAGGCGATTGCCGTCACATTGTCCGAACAGCTCGGCATGCCGCTGGCGATCGAAGGCCGCACCGTTTTGATCACCTCGCAGTCCGGCGAGAGTGCTGAGGTCCTGCGCTGGTTTTCAGAAACCGGTGGATCGGAAGATACATTCGGACTGACGCTGGAGGGGACGTCCTTTCTGGCTGGAGCCACGCCCTGCCTTGTCGGTGCCGGTGGTACGGAACTGGCCTTTGCCGCGACACGCAGCCTGACGGTCAGTTTCGCGCTGCATCTGGCAATTCTCGCGGCGCTCGGCGAGGACCCGGCCCCGGCGCTGGCTGTGCTTTCGGCGCCTGTTGAAAATGATGTGACGGCAGCGCTTACGGCTTTTGAAAACATCGGCGCGGTGGTCACTTCGGGGCGCCGCCTGCAGGGGCTGGCGGAAGCGCTGGCGCTTGGGCTGACGGAGCTTTCGCGTTATCCCTGTTTCTCGCTGGAGGGCGGACAGCTTCGGCACGGTCCGATGGAAATGCTGGGTCCGAAGATTGGCGTCGTGCTGTTTCGCGGTGATGACGCAACCGCCGATCTGGTGACGGCGATGGCTGTATCGGCGGTGGAGACAGGCTCTCCGGTTGTTGTTTTCGATGCGTCGGGGCAAGCGCCGGTGGCGGGGACAACGACGCTGAGCTTTGCGCCGGCGACGGGGTTTGCGGCCATCTTCTCGATGCTGCCGGTTGCCCAGCGCTTCATGATCGCCTTTGCCGAGGCCCGCGTCGAGAATGCCGGAACGCCGGTGCGCTCCACCAAGATTACCCGGAGCGAATGACATGCGTCCGCTTGCGGTGATCGGAAACGTCAATGTCGACCTGATCCTTGGACCGGCGGAGCCCTGGCCGAAGGCCGGCACCGAGATCATCGTCGATCACGATGAATTGCGTGTCGGCGGTTCAGCCGGCAATGCGGCCCTTGCCTGGAAGGCGCTCGGGGTCGATTTCGAGATCGCCGCCAATACCGGCACCGACGAGTTTGGCCGCTGGCTACGCGAGTCCTTCGGCTCTCAGGCGGAGAAATGGCCGGTTCGGCCGGAAGGGACGACGCTTTCGGTCGGCATCACCCATCCCGACGGCGAGCGGACGTTTTTCACGACCCGCGGACATCTGCCGCGGTTTTCACTCGACTGCGTGTTTGCAGCCCTTGACGGCGCCCGGCTGTCCGGTGGCTATGCGCTGCTTTGCGGCTCCTTCCTTACCGATGATCTGGCGGCGGATTACCCTTATCTGTTCGATTGGGCCGATACACACGGCATCACGCTGGCGCTCGACACCGGCTGGCCGCTCGACGGGTGGACCGAGAAAAACCGGCAGGCGACGCGCGGATGGCTATCGCGCTGCGGCTGCGCGCTATTGAACGAGGTGGAAACAACCACACTGTCCGGCCTTGCCGACCCCGTTGAAGCTGCCCGTGAACTCAAACGCCATATGCCCAAGGATGCCATTGTCGTCGTCAAGCGCGGTCCGGATGGGGCTCTTGCGATCGGCGCCGATGGTGCGCTGGTGTCTGCACCGGCACCGCCGGTCAAGGTCGTCGATACGATCGGTGCAGGCGATGTCTTCAATGCTGCGTTTCTGGCGGCGCTTGCCGAAGGCCTGCCGCTGCAGGAATGTTTGCAGGCCGGAACCACTGTTGCCTCGCGCGCCATTTCCACGCTTCCCCGCAACTATGGCGGCCCATTGTTGGCCGCGACCGGAGAGACCGCATGAGCGCGCTCGAAATCGAGAATATCCGCAAGACCTACGGCGCGCTGGAGACGCTGAAAGGCATCGACATATCGCTGGAAAGCGGCGAGTTCCTGGTGCTGCTCGGTTCCTCCGGCTGCGGCAAGTCGACCTTGCTCAACATCATTGCCGGTCTTGCAGAGGCATCGGGCGGCGATATCCGGATCGGTGGGCGCTCTATCCTGGGGGTGCATCCGAAGGACCGTGACATCGCCATGGTGTTCCAGTCCTATGCGCTTTATCCGAACCTCACGGTCCATCGCAATATCGGCTTCGGGCTGGAGATGCGCAAGGTTCCGGCCGCGGAGCGGGAAAAGGCGGTGCAGGAAACAGCCAGACTGCTGCAGATCGAAAATCTGCTGGATCGTAAGCCCGGCCAGCTATCCGGTGGCCAGCGTCAGCGTGTGGCGATCGGCCGGGCGCTGGTGCGCAAGCCGCAGGTTTTCCTGTTCGACGAGCCGCTGTCCAACCTCGACGCCAAGCTCAGAATGGAGACGCGCACCGAACTGAAACGGTTGCACCAGATGCTCGGCACGACGATCGTCTACGTTACCCATGACCAGATCGAGGCGATGACGCTGGCGACACGGATCGCTGTCATGCGCAACGGCCGGATCGAACAGCTTGGCACGCCGGAAGAGGTGTATGACCATCCGGCGACGCTCTATGTCGCTGGTTTTGTCGGCTCGCCGCCGATGAACGTGCTGGATGGTGTGGTCACGGGCGAGGGCGTGCAGCTGGACGGATCGGCTACGGTCATCACTCTGCCGGCGCGCTTCAAAAATGCAGCATCAGCCGAGCGGCGCGTCAAGCTGGGTGTCCGTCCGGAAGCGCTTCGCCTGACGGATGATGCGGCGGACAATCCCGTGCTGCAGGTGGAGATCGAGGTTGTCGAGCTGACTGGCCCGGAATTGGTGGTGACGGGTCGGGTCAGTGGACAAAAGGTCACCGCCTGCCTGCCGCCGCGTACCAAGCTGACGGTAGGCATGAAACAGGCCTTTGGGTTCGACGACGACGCTCTGCATCTGTTCGATGCGCAGACGGAACTCGCACTCGGCTGACCGGGCACCCGGTTAGCGCAGTTTGCAAACTACCCGGCAGGGCTGGTTCCCAACGGTGGTGCTATGTTCTAGAAACGCATCTGATGAAGATCGCATTCTATAGCCCGCTCAAATCCCCCAATCACCCCGTTCCCTCCGGCGACCGGCTGATGGCGCGCCTGCTGATGGCAGCGCTGGTCAAGGCAGGCCATCAGGTGGAAATTGCTTCAGAGCTTCGGGCTTTCCTGCCGGATGCTTCGGCTGATGCAATCGAAACACGGGCCGCAGCGATGGCCGCAGAACGCGCGCGGATTTCGGCGCTCTGGCGCGAGCGCGGCGCACCGGATCTCTGGTTTTGCTACCACCCCTATTACAAGGCGCCGGATCTGATCGGCCCGGCGCTCGCCCGGAAATTTGGCCTGGGTTATGTGACGGCGGAAGCGTCCTATTCTGCCCGGCGCAATCAAGGGCTTTGGGCGGATATGCAGCAACAGGTGCTGGATGCCGTGAAACAGGCATCGGTGAATATCTGCCTGACCCGGCGAGATTTCGATGGGCTTGCAGCGGCAGGGCCGGAGGCACGCCTGGCGCTTTTGCCGCCGTTCATTGACCCGGCACTATTGCTTGAGACGCAACCGCACCCTCAACACGGACGGTTGGTCACGGTTGCGATGATGCGCTCCGGCGACAAGATGGACAGTTATGTCATGCTGGCCGATGCGCTTTTGCGGCTGACGCATCTGCCCTGGCAGCTTTCCGTCGTTGGCGACGGACCGCGTGCTGCCGATGTGCGTGCATTGTTTGCCGGGTTCGATGCGGACCGGATTGTCTGGCACGGCGAAAAATCGGCAACCGAAATCGCCGATCTCCTGTCGGGATCATCGCTCTACGTTTGGCCGGGGTGCGGCGAGGCTTATGGTCTAGCCTATCTCGAAGCACAAGCCGCAGGGTTGCCTGTTATCGCACAGGAGATTGCTGGCGTGCCTGAGGTGGTGGTGCAGGGGAAAACGGGCCTGTTGACACCGCCGGGAGATGTCGATGCCTATGCGCAGGCGATCGGGCGGCTGCTGACGGATGACGGCGAGCGGCAGGCGCTTGCCGGCGCGGCTAGATCCTTTGCTGTTGAGGAGCGTTCGCTTGAGCGGGCGGCGGTGCGGTTAAGTGCGATCCTCGACGAATATATAAAAGCGGGTACCACATGATGGGTGAATTCGAAGCAGCGATCGTTGGCGAACTGGATCGCTGGCATCAGGCGGGTAAGGTGGCGCAGTTCTGGCTGCGGGATGACGATGCCATCGAGCCAACGGGAGCCCTCGACCGGTTGCTGGATGTATCAAACAAGTTCGCAGTGCCGCTGACGCTGGCGGTCATTCCGGCGCATACCGGCACGGCGCTGGCCGAACGGCTGCAGGCGGAACCATTGTGTTCCGTTGTAGTACACGGCTGGTCACACCGCAACCATGCAAGCGCCGACGAGAAGAAGCAGGAACTTGGCCGGCATCGCCCGGCGGAGGACGTCCTTGGCGAGTTGAAGCGGGGTTTCGACCAGCTTGCCGCGCTCTATGGCGGACAGTTTGTGCCGATGCTGGTGCCGCCGTGGAACCGGATCGATGCAATACTTCTGCCGGAATTGACGGGACTTGGATTTCAAGCCCTGTCGGTCTATGGCCCGGAAAAGCCGACCGCCTTGCCGCTGATCAATACGCATGTGGATGTGATGGACTGGCATGGGACGCGGGGAGGACGTGACCGGCAGGCACTGGCTATCGAGATTGCCGCGCGCTTGCGGTTCATGTTCGATCATGGCGGGGCAATGGGGCTTCTGACCCATCATCTGGTGCATGACGCGGCGGTCTGGGATTTCATGAATGCACTGTTTGCCGTGACCGCAGGCCATCCCGCCTGCCGGTGGACCCCGGTTGCGGATATCCTTCGGGAGCAGCAGGCCTCAACCGTCTAAGGCTGCCTCAGAGATCGATCACCTGACCGTCACGGGCGGTAATCGCGCCGTTGAATTCCCGGCCAGCCAGCCGCTGGATTTCGTCGAGTTCGGTGTCGGTGCGCAGCGGCGAATGGTGGATGAAGGCGACCTGCTTGGCCTTTGCCGTCTTGGCGAGCCGGATGCCTTGCTGCCACGTGGAATGGCCGTAGCCGACATGGCGGTGCATTTCGTCGTCGGTATACATGCAATCGTAGAGGAAGAGGTCGCAGCCATCGATCAGGTCGAGCACGGCGGGATCGAGCGTGCCGGGCTTGTGTTCGGTATCGGTGACCAGCGCCACGGCGCGGCCGCCCCATTCGACGCGGTAACCGATGGCGCCGCCCGGATGATTGAGACTGCCCGTACGGATCGTCACACCAGGATAGGGAACAAGCGCATCGCCGGAGCGGAAATCGCGGCAGTTGATCGAGGCGCGGCAGATATCCGGCTCCACCGGGAACCACGGCGGCCGCATGAATTCGCCGATCATCTGGCGGGTGGACATGCGTCCGGCCAGATGTCCCGACCAGAGAGTTACCGATGCATGCGGGTCAAACAGCGCCGGCAGATAGGGCAGGCCGACAATGTGATCGTAATGGCAGTGGGTGAAAAACAGGTTGAAGTCGGAAACGCCTTCGGATTTCAACGCCTGGCCGGCAGGCATCAGGCCGGAGCCGGCATCAAACAATAGCCTATGCGGCCCGCATTGCATCTCGATGCAGATGGTGTTGCCGCCATAATTCTGGAACTCGGCCCCCGAGACCGGGAGGCTGCCACGCACACCCCATAACCGCACCCGAAACACGTTTTCGTTCACTCTCTCGCCTCAGTCACGGAAAACTATCTTGCCTTTCCGTCTGCAACTGTCCCACTTAACTCTTAAGGTCGTCTTTTTGTCGTGCTTGATTAACCAAGCCGCATTTCCGCCATGTTAGCTAAACTGCTTGGGTTAAGCGAGACTTCAATTCGCTTTTTCTTTCCACATATGCGAGAGACGGAGAGAAACGAATCCGGTTTGAACGTGCAGACGGAAAATACCGACAGAATGCCGACCGCAGAGCACCCGCGCATCGCCATTGTCGCCGATGCGCATTTCCATGATCTCTATGCCGACTACGGCTTTGCCGGTATCATGCAGGATGACCGCCGGCTGACGTTCCGGCTGTTGGCCGACACGGCCCGCTCGACGCGGGTTTTCAACGAAAGTTATTTCGCGCTTCATTACACGCTTGATGATATCGCGGCACGAGGCATCCGCCATGTCGTGCTGCTTGGCGATTATTCCGATGACGGGCAGGTGGAAACCGTCAAGGGTGTCAAGCGGGTGCTCGACAATTACACGGAGCGGTTTGGCATGCGGTTTTATGCCACCACCGGCAATCACGATATTTTCGGGGCGGATGGGCGCCACCGCGCCAAGCGCTTCCTCAACGAAGACGGTGGCTACAGCATTCTCAGCAGCGACCCGCATCTGCGCGACCGGGGTGCGCATGCGGTCATCGCCAGTGATCGGATGTATTGCCAGGGTTATCCGGACGGGCTGGATGCCATGGCGGATTTTGGGTTTTATCCGCGGCCGGGCGATCTGCACTGGGAAACGCCGTTTGGCATCGATGGCGATCCAGCAGCACGGTTCTACGCGGTCCATTCGCCGGATGGAAACACCACGCGCCGGCTGATGGATGCGTCCTATCTGGTCGAGCCCTTTCCCGGCGTCTGGCTGCTGATGATCGATGCCAATGTCTTTGCGCCTGTCGATGGGGTCGTCCCCGGCGAAGCCGGCGATCTCGCTGACAGCACCAGCGCCGGCTGGAACGCGATGCTGGTACACAAGCGGTTCGTTCTGGACTGGATGGCCGATGTTTCCCGCCGGGCGCGGGACGAGGGCAAATGCCTTTTGGCGTTCTCACACTATCCGGTTCTGGATCCGCTTGACGCAACTGTCGATGACGAGGTGGCACTGCTTGGCCGGACAGGCATGGCGGAACGCATTCCCCGCATCGACGTTGCAGAGGCGTTGATCGACGCGGGTATCGATATCCATTTCAGTGGGCATCTGCATGTCAACGATACGGCGCAGTACCGCAGCGGCGAGCGCTTCCTCACCAATATCGCCATGCCGTCGCTTGTGGCATTTCCGGGCGCCTACAAGATCATCACCATCGGAGAATGCAATTTCGGCATCGAAACGGTTGGCCTCGAGGCGATGCCGCTCGATGATGATCTGCGGCAGGCTTATGGCAGGGAGATTTTACCGTCGCGGCTGGAAACCGGCGGCCTGCTGGATGTGGACAGCTATGGTGATTTCCTGTTCGAACATATCGGCCATCTGGTCGGACGGCGTTATCTCAAGCGGGAATGGCCGAAGGATATTGCCGCGCTGATCCGCGGTCTCGATCTCGCCGATCTGGCGGCTCTGGCGTTGATCAATGTGCCGGTTGGCGCTGAGGATGCAATGATGGCAATCACCTCTGCCCGCGACGACACGGAGCTGCAGCAGCGGTTGGCCACGCGCTTGACTGAACGCGGAACGGAGATCGGGACACTCCGCGGAATGCCAGCGCTGGCATTTCTGGCGGACTGGTACCGGGTCCGGATGGGAAGCGAACTTGCGCTGGACTGGATCGGCGCAGACAAGATTTCAGCCTACCTGGCCGTCGGGCAACTGTTTTCGGATCGCGATAACAAGGAGCCGGGCGCAGTGCAGACGCAGTTCGCCGTGATATTCCGGATGTTGGCGAAATACCTCTCCGGCCTGCCGTCGCGAAACTTCAGCATCGACCGGAAAAGCGGAGTGATCGAACTGTGGAAGCCTCCCGCAGGCTGACGCTTTGGCGACCCTTGCGGAGTTCGAACCTGCGACAACCTGCTTAGAAGACAGGTGCTCACTCAGTGCAGGTCAGAGTCCTTGCGTGCACGGCTGCGGGCTTCGGACAGCTCGCTGGTCGTATGGCTGAGGCGATCAGCCAGGACGCGCATGATCTCGATGGTGATTTCGGGGAAGTCGGTGAGCAGCTTGAGGAAATGTTCCTTGCGGATGCGCAGGGCTTCCAGCGGCGTCGTTGTCTGCACTGTGGCGGTTCGCGAAACGTCGCAAAGGATGGCGATTTCGCCGACGATGGAGTTGGTCTCGACTTCGGCGATTTTGATCGGGCCGGTCGAGGAATCGACCAGGATATCCGCTCTGCCCGCCAAGACGACATAGGCCGCATCACCGGTATCGCCCTGATGGAAAAGCGCTTCGCCCGGATCATAACTCACGCGGTCGGAGGTGAACGCGAGAAGTTTCAGTTTGCCCGGTTCGACATTCGAAAACAGCGGCACGCGCCGCAGCATTTGAACTTCATCCTTCAACAGCATAGTCGTGCCCATTCCCCATTTTTTTCTTCCTCCCGGATCATCCGCCGGTGACGGTCACCGGCGTTGGCATCGCGAGGATTGCCCTGCCTGCATCCCCGTCGCACGCTTGGACTTCTCCACTGGCATTATGATGACACAAGCTCCTTAAAGATACCGTTATTCTTGACCAGCGCCGCATGCGTTCCTTCTTCCACAAGCAAGCCGCGGTCAAAGACAAGCACACGGTCGAACAGACTGGACAGCGCAGTGTTTGAAAGGACCCAGACGACTGCCGGATCGCGCCCGTCCCGGCGCACCAGCTTCAGCACGTCGCGGACGATTTCATCCTGAAGACGGTGATCGAGGCCGGGCAGGGGCCGGTTGAAGATGTAATATTCAGACTTGCGGACCAGGGCACGCGCCAGATTGAGTTTCTGCCGCTGCACTGCAGTCAGCCGTTTGCCGCCGGCACCCAGATTGAAATCCAGGCCGATATCGATGACGCGTTCGAGCAGGCCGAGCGAGTTCAAAAGCGAGCTGACGATCGAGCGAATGCGCTTCGACCCGTCGCTATGCTTGTGGCTGATGCGGCCAAACAGGATGTTGTCCATCAGGCTTGCTGACGCCAGATAGTGTTCCGGGTCGTAGCGCTCGATATCGCCACGCATATTGTCGGGCAGGCCGTCGTGGAACTGACGGCGCACATCGACGATCTTGGCCATCAGTTCGTCCGTCAAAAGACCGAAACGATGCCGCGGTTCGACATAGCGGAAGCTCAGGCGAATGATCTGGCCGCGATCATCTTCCGAGGCGGCATCAAAGCCCTTGCCCTTCAACTTCTGCAGCAGCAGCTGATAATCGGGAATGTCATCCGCCGTCATGAAGGTCAGCTGCTGGAAGAACGGATGATCCGGCGGCAGGTCGGCGAACAGTTCCACCGCGTTCTCGGCGATGCTGTAGCCCATGTCGAACAGGATGCGGTCTAGGCCGGAACGGCCGACGACGGAGCGGAAATAGGCGTTCTTGCCGATTGCCTTGCCGATGAATGCCGGGCCGGTTGCAGTGCCGAACAGAAGGTTTTCGCCGACTGTCGCCTCGGTATTGTAAGCGCCGGGCTCGAAGGAGACGACGAGGCTGCTGAGGCCAGCCTCTTCCAATTCGTCGCGAAGGGCGTGGCGCATTTCGACGATGCCCTCGGCAAGGCCGGGGTGCTCGTCAGGGGACACGGTACTGCGAAGCGCGAGGTCGAGAATGTCCTTTGACAGTTGCACCGTGTCGAGCACCGACAGGACGGGCGTGAAGAGATCGTCGCGGTTCGTCGCGTTGGCGGCCTCGTAGTCGATCCAGTCACTGTTTACGTCGTAGTCCGGATTGCCGGCGAGTTTGGCCTCGGCGATCTGCCACTTGCGATGCGCAGCGCCGCTGCCTTCATAAACGGCTTCCTTCAGAGGCGCGTGCTTGAGGCCGTAAAGCAGATTGTCGCGAAGGCTTCCGTAGAAGAAATAGGCATCGGAGGAAACATAGGAGATCGCCCGGCCCGTGACCGATTCCGGTATTTCCAGCAGATCATCGCCACCTGCCGTTACCTTGCCGCTCTCTGGCCATGTGAGCCGCGCAAACGCTTCCGCCAGCATGTCGCCGCCACCGGCGGCACCACCGACGATGGCAACGGTTTCGCCGGGATGGATCTGGACCGACACGCGCTCCAGAAGCTTGGCGCCGCTATCGTCGGCCAGCGACAGGTTGACGGCTGCCAGCGGATGCTTCAGCGAACCGGCGTCCTTGACGGCGATGGCCTGGATGGCCGGATCGATGGTCTTGTCGACGCTGAATTGCTCGACGACCTGAACATACTTGACCTGAACATCCTGGCGGGTCTGGTCCCAGTCGATCAGGTCCTTCAGCGGGCCGGGCAGGTCCTTGTAGGCGCTGATCACGGCGATCAACTGACCGATGTCGAGACGGCCCTGCAATGCGAGGTAACCGCCGATGCAATAGAACAGGAAGGGGGTGAGCTGGGCGAGGAAGTTGTTGATGAACTTGACCAGGAATTTCCACTGGTAGAGGTCGTAGCGGATCTTGAAGATGCGGCCGAGGCGCGAGGCGATATCGGCGCGCTCAAAGTTGGATGTATCATAGGCGTGGATGGTGCCGATGCCGTCGACAATCTCGCTGACGCGGCCGGCGAGTTCCCGGGCGGTGATCTGGCGTTCGCGGCCGAGCACCAGCAGCCGCCGGCGCATGCGCGGAATGATCACGGCCTGGACGCCGACCATGACAGCGGCGATCAGGCCAAGCCAGGTATTCTGCATGAAGATGAAGAACAGGGCCGTCAAGGCCTGGCCGCCGAGCAAAGCGGGCTGGACGAAGGCATCGCCGGTGAAGCCGCCAAGCGGCTCGACCTCGTCCTTGACCATGCTGGACACTTCAGCGCCCTTCATCCGCTTGAACTGGCCGGGCGGGAAACGCAGGATCCGGTCCACGAGTTCGAAGCGGATGCGGCGCAGCAGGCGTTCGCCGAGCCGGCCCTTGTAGGTGTTGATATAGAACTTGAAGAGGCCGTTGATGATGACCAGCAGCAGGAAAACCATGCTGAGGGCAAACAGGGTCTGCATGCGGGTCAGTTCGACGCCGTCAAACAGCGTCACGGTTCCGAGCCATGGCAGGTCGAAACTGATATTCATGAACGTTTGGGTGGCACCCGGCTGGTCAAACCCCTGACCCTGGATCGGCCCGTTGACGATCTGTTTGGGCAGGTCGAACGACAGGAAATAGGGGATCATCGAGACGGCGACGACCAGAAGGATCCAGAGCTGCTGGCCTCTCGTGTGCGTCCAGATGTAGCGGGCTATGCTTTTTTCCATGGGGAGATTCAACTGGCCGTATAGCGGGTGTCAAGGACGTAGAAGCGCCGGGCAGCATAGGGTGTGCCGGCGATCTCCGGGTCGTGCAGATGAAGATCGAATTGTCCACGGACCGTCACCGCCGGACGGCTGACGATATGCGGGACCTGGGAGGCGGCGCGTTCGAGTTCCGGAGCGTATTCGATAACCACGATCTTGGCGTTTTCGATCAGCGAGAACAGCAGCTCGCCGAGCGGATCCTTGCGGCCGAACGGTTTGAGTGAATAGCCGAGCAGGACGAGACCATAGCTTCCGGGCTGATAATGATAGTCGATCTGCTGGAACTTGGCCGGAATATGCCGCACATGGCATTGCTGGCCGTTCAGCTCGTTTGCCTCATAGGCCTCCGTCTTCGGATCGACGGAGGTGACCGATAGCGGATGATGGGTCAGATAAGGGGTGATTGGCCGGATATGGCCGCCGATTTCCAGGATGTGCGGGCAGTCGCGCATGAAGTGGGCAGCAAAGACCTGCCGCATGGTTGCGCCCAGTCCTGCCAGATGCGGTATGTCCTTTCCCGCCTCCAGGGGCGGCGAAACGGAGGTGGCATCCTTCAGGTTGACTTGCATTCCTTGCACTCCAGAAAAGTCCAGACTACAACACGCGCATGATGAAAACCACCCGATCAAACGAAGCAAACACAACAGATTGGCACGAGAGTGCCTTCGATATCATCCGCGGTCTGTCCGCCTATACGGGAAGCTCTCTGATAGAAGGCCTTGCGAAAGTCATCGCCAAATATCCGGATGCGGACCTCGGCACGGCCTTCAACCACAAGCAGGTTGGAAGCAAGATATGGGCACGCGAAAAGCTGTTTGAAAGCCTTGGCGGAAAATTTAAGCACATCGTCCTGCTCGGCGGCTGGTACGGTGTGCTTCCGGCCATGTGTTTCGATGACAGCCGCTTCGACATCGACCTGTTCGAGAGCATCGACATCGATCCGGCCGTCGCCGAAATCGCTGAGACGTTGAACGCCAAAGTTGGTGAGCGTTTCCGCACGACCACGCACGATATGTATACTGTCGATTACAGCACCCGCGGCGCCGATCTCGTCATCAACACCAGCTGCGAGCACATTGCCGATCTGCCGGCATGGCTGGCTCTATTGCCACGCGGCACCAAGGTGCTGCTGCAGTCGAACGATTATTTCAGCGAGCCGACCCACATCAACTGCGTGCCGTCGCTGGAGGCCTTCAAGGAGCAAACATCGCTTTCGCACGTCGCCTTTGCCGGGTCGCTGAAGATGAAGAAATATACTCGCTTCATGGTGATCGGGACGGTCTGATCTTCGATCAGATCAATCCGCGCAGGATTTCGGCGGTGCGCTGGGCGCCGTCGAGATCGAGCGTGTGCGGCGGGCGGTTCGTCGCTGCAAGCGCTGTTTCGATCGCCCGCGTCATGCTTTCTGCCGACAGATCGTCCTCGGTCAGGATATGGGCCAGCCCAAGCTTTTCGAGGCGCTCGGCCCGAACTGTCTGCTCGGTTTCGCCGCCAGCCGTGAAGGGGATGAGCAGGGCATGGCATCCGGCCCGCAGGATGTCGCAAACCGTGTTGTAGCCCGCCTGTGATACCGACAGTTTCGCACCGGCGAGAAGGCCCGCGAAATCCGGACGGAAGCGGTAGACGCTGACATGGGCCGGCGCATCGGCCGAGATCGCGTCGAAATCGGACTGTGGCAGGTTGGGGCCGGTGATCAAGGCCCAGGACAGTGAACCGCCGATCGATTTTGCCGCTTCGAGGGCGGCGCGGATCAAGGCATTGCCGACGGCGCCGCCACCGGCCGAGACGATAACGTCGAAACGCTCTGTTGGCTGCGCAGGGGCGGGGGCTGCGACCAACCCGGTATAGATGACTTTGTCCGTAATTTCGGCAGCCAGCGGAAACGTGTCTTCCAGCCGGGCGAAGGCCGGGTCGCCATGCACCAGAATGCGATCAAAGTATTGCTTCACCAAGGCAACCGTTTCTTCGTCGCGGCCGGGCTTGGAGCGTTCCTGCAGGATATCACGCAGCGACGTGACGACCAGCGGCTTGTTTTCCATCGCCGCGATCGCCTCAAGCAGCGGCAAAAGTTCGAACCGGACCTGACGGCGGCCGAACGGGAATGCTTCGATGATGACGATATCGGGTTGGCTTTGGTGAAAGGCGGCGAGCAGTTGTTCCTTGCGGCTTTCCTTGAAGGCGTCATCGACCGGATTGCCATTGATATCGGCGAGCCCCGAAAAGCCGGCATCACCTGACGTGATCGGCGGCAGGGCGACATGCTGGACGAGTGGGCCGGGGAAACCGGGCACCGGGGTGCCGCCGGTAACGACCGTCACCTCGAAACCGTCTTCGGCCAGCGCGCGGGCGATACGGCTTGCCCGGGCAAGATGGCCGATGCCGAGCAGGTGCTGCACATAGAAAAAGGCGCGGGGGCCTCTTGGTCTGCTATCGGTCATTCCGCCACTCACTCTCAAACAGGTCTTTCAATTGGCGGATGCTGGTCTGATGGTCGAAGTGACCACGGACCTTGCGTTCGGCAGCTTCACCGAGACGCTTGCGCAGCGCCGGATCGCGGATGGCTTGCTCCAGCGCGCGTGAAAGCGCTTGTGGGCATTCCGGCGGGACAACAAAGCCGTTTTCGCCATCGGTGAGAAGCTCGGGTATCCCGGAAATATCCGTTGATATGCAGACCAGCGCCTGGCTCGATGCCTCGACGATCACGTTTGGCAATCCGTCCCGGTCACCATCGGCGGTGATGCGGCAGGCAAGCGCAAAGATATCGGCGGTGCGATATTGCTGCAGCACTTCGGTCTGCGACAGGGATCCATGCCAGACAATTTTCTCGGCGATGCCGAGTTCGGATGCCAATGCCTGCAGCTTTTTCAAGAGATCGCCGCCACCGATATGGACGAGCCGCCAGTTGAGACCGGCAGGCAAGAGGCTCAGCGCCCGCAAAAGGATATCGAAGCCCTTCTTCTCGACCGCGCGGCCGACGCTGACGATCGTGACGGGGCGAGCCGGATCGGAGCCGTCATAGTCTGGGCGGGCGCCGTCAAATGGTCCGAAACGGCTGAGATCGAGGCCGTGGTAACTCAAGTGCACATGGGGCTTGCCGCCGGCAAGATGGCGCAGGTGCTCAAAGCCGGTTTGCGTGCAGGTCACCGTCCAGCGGGTGCTGGCGAGCTTGCCGGCCAGTTCCCATTCCGGGGATGTCCAGATGTCCTTGGCATGGGCCGAACAGGTCCAGCCGATGCCGGTGATCATGCTGGCATAGCGCGCAACGGAGGCCGGGGTGTGGATGAAATGCGCGTGCAGCCATTCGCCGCCCTTTGGCCATTCGGCCGACAGAACCATCGCCTGGCCGAAGCGGCGAACCCGGTTGCGTGTCCGGTCGCGCCAAAGATCGCTGACGAACGTGGGTAAGGCGCTCCAGAAACCGGGTTTGGGCAGGCAGCGGAAGAGCGCACGCGCGACCCGAAGCGGTTCCTCGTGCAGATATTCCGGCAGATAATGGACCGGAGCGCGGATCTCGTCATGGATCGGATGGCGCTTCTTGTCCGTCGGCCGGCGCAGTGCCACCAGCTCAAGGTCGAAGCCCGCGCGTTCCAGTCCAAGCAGTTCCTGGGCGATGAAGGTTTCCGACAGGCGCGGATATCCCTTCAGCACCACGACGATCTTGCGGCGTTCAGTCAATTCTGGCTCAATCCCTTAACGACCTTCAAATGCTCGCGGTCGCGGCGGCCAAGCCATTCTCCGACGATCTGCGAGATGTTCGCAAGACCTTCAAGCGTCATGCCCTTGGCGCTCTTTGAGGGTGGATCGCGCTCGGGCAACGCCTTGAGTGCGGCGGCAAAGCGCATCGGGTCGGCCGCCTCTTCGGGCAGAAGCATGTCGATCAGCCCAAGCTCTGCGGCGCGGCTGGCGCGGATAAGCTGTTCTTCGCGCGGCATGACCCTCGGGACGATCAGCGCCGGTTTGTCGAAGGACAGAATCTCGCAATAGGTGTTATAGCCGCCCATAGCGAGCACGGCCTTGGCGCCAGCGATCAGCTCTTCCATGCGGTTGTCGAACTCGATCACCTCGAGATAAGGGATCTTCGCGCATTTCATCAACAGCTTGTGGCGCTGCTTGACCGGCATATAGGGACCGAGCACGACCAGCGACTTGTGCGTCAGGGTCGGGTCTTCCTGGTAGGCATCGATCACATCGTGGATCAGGTCGGAGCCGTCGCCGCCGCCGCCCGTGGTGATCAGAATATAGTCGCCCTTGGGCTTGTGTTCGGATTCGACATCCTGCGAGACGCTTCTTTGCAGAAAGCCGACGAAATCCATCTTGCTGCGCACGGTCGGGGGTACGTCGAGGCCGACGAGGGGATCGTAGAAATCCGGTGGGCCATAGACCCAGACGCTGTCGTAGAACTGGCCGATCTTGCGCATCACGTCATTACGCTTCCATTCCGCATCGAGCAGATGCGGCGCGTCCATGACTTCGCGCAGGCCGAGAACCAGGGTCGTTCCCTGTTTTTTCAGATAGGCGAGGGTGTCCTCGACTTCGCCCTGCAGCCCCATTGGTTCCTTGTCGACAATGAAGATGTCCGGCTGGAATGTCTCTGCCGTGTGACGTATGATCGATTTGCGCATCTTCATCGTCTCGTGCAGGTCGATATGCCTGTCCATCGAGGTGTATTCGCCGTTGCGCAACTTGATGACGCTGGGGATTTTGACGAAATCAACGCGGGCCCGATAATCGAAGGCACCGGCTATGGTCGCGCCTGAAATGATCAGGATATTGACGCCGCGATAGTCCTCGACCAGCGAATGCGCGATCGTCCGGCACCGTCTGAGGTGACCGAGGCCGAACGTGTCATGGCTGTACATGAGGATGCGGGCGTCTTCGATCCGGCGCGTCATAAGCGGGGCCTCTTATCTCCCATGGCGTTGCCAATCTCCGGAAGGAGCGTCCTTAGCATATGGGTATCCACTTCACTTGTACGGATCGGCTGCATCGCGCAATCCGTCGCCCAGGAAATTGAACGCCAGAATCACGAGGATGACCGGGATGGTTGGAAACAACAGCCATGGATAAAAAGCAATGACGCTGACGCTGCGGGCTTCGGTCAGAAGAATACCCCAGCTGGTGATCGGCGGGCGAAGACCAAGGCCAAGGAAGCTTAGCGCCGTCTCGCCCAGGATCATGCCGGGGACCGCGAGCGTCGCCGTTGCAATCAGGTGCGACATGAAGCCCGGCACGAGGTGGCGGCCGATGATGCGGCCTGAGCCGGCGCCCATCAACTGGGCTGCCTGCACGTAGTCCTCTTCGCGCAAGGCCAAAAGCTTGGAGCGCACCGCGCGCGCCAGCCCTGTCCAGTCGAGCAGGCCCAGAATGGCGGTGATGCCGAGGTAGATCAGGATCGGGCTCCAGGTCACCGGCATGATGGCCGCAAGCGCCATCCATAGCGGAATGCTCGGTATCGATTGCAGCACCTCGATGATACGCTGGACGATCAGGTCGAAGACACCGCCGTGGTAGCCTGCAAGTCCACCAATGGTGATGCCCAGCACAAAGCTCATGGTGATGCCGAGCAGGCCGATGGTCAACGATATCCGCGCTCCATAAAGGATACGTGACAGCACGTCGCGGCCGAGCCGGTCGCTCCCCAGCAGGAACATTTGCCCGTCCTTGGCGGGGCAGGCCAGATGCACATTGGTCTGCACCAGGCTCCAGAATTTATAGCCATCGCCGCGGCAGAAGAAGCGGATCGGTTCGACCTGATCCGGCTTTTCGGTGTAGATGCGGCGCAGCGTATCCATATCGAGCGTCATCGTGCGGCCATAGACGAACGGTCCGACGAATTTTCCATCGTGGAAAAGATGGACGCGTTGCGGCGGCGAATGGATGAAATCGACGTTGCGGGTATGCAGGTTGTACGGGGCCAGGAACTCGACGATCGCAATGGTCGCGTACAGGAAGGCCAGGAAATACAAGGAAAACAGCGCCAGCCGGTGCTTCTTGAATTTCCACCACATCAGCCGCAATTGCGAGGCCTGATAGATCCGCGACTGCTCTTCCGTCATCGCATCGACGGAGTGCGGATCGAACGGTGCCGTTGAAACGTAATGCGACAGCGGTTCGCCGGATTGAGGGAGGGATACCGTCACTTGGTGCTACCGCCTTGCAGTCTGATGCGCGGATCGAGCAATGCGAGCGCGATGTCTGAAATCAGCACGCCGATCACGGTGAGGAAGGCCAGGAACATCAGGAACGAACCAGCAAGATACATATCCTGACTTTGCAACGCTTTGATCAGCATCGGTCCCGTCGTTTCGAGCGAAAGCACGATCGCCGTGATTTCCGCCCCTGAAATAATTGCCGGCAGGATCGAGCCGATATCCGAAATGAAGAAGTTCAGTGCCATGCGCAGCGGATATTTGACCAGTGCGCGGAACGGATGCAAGCCCTTGGCGCGGGCAGTCACGACATATTGTTTCTGCAGTTCGTCGAGCAGATTGGCGCGCAAACGGCGGATCATGCCGGCAGTGCCTGCCGTGCCGACGATCAGCACCGGTATCCACAGATGTTCGAGAATGGACTTCGCCTTTGCCCAGCTCATCGGTTCGGCCAGATATTTCTGGTCCATCAGATGGCCGATCGAGGTGCCGAACCAGATATTGGCGAAATACATCAGGATCAGCGCGAACATGAAGTTCGGAATGGCGATGCCGATCAGTCCGATGAAGGTGAGGCCGTAATCGCCCCAGCTGTATTGATGCGTGGCGGAATAGATGCCGATCGGAAAGGCGATCAGCCAGGTGAACAGGATGGTAACGAAGGAGACCAGCACGGTCAGCCACAGCCGGTCGCCCACCACCTCGTTGACCGGCAGCTGGTATTCGAAGGAATAGCCATAATCGCCCTGCACCAGGCCCGCGGCCCAATGGAAATAACGCATCACCGGGGGTTGATCGAAGCCGTATTCCTTACGCAAAGCATCGATCTCGGCGGTGTCCACGGCTTCGCCCTGGGCACGAAGTTCGGCAATGTAGCTCTCGAAGTAATCACCCGGCGGCAGTTCGATGATGGTAAAGACCAGCGCTGAGATGATCACCAGCGTCGGGATCATCGCCAGGATACGCCAGAAAATGTAACGCAACATGGTCAGCTAACCTCTTCGCTGTACCAGAACGTATCTGGCATGTAGACCCCGAGATAGCAGGTCGGGTCGAAACCGTAGAGGCCTTTTTCGGGAATGTTGCGGATATAGGCGGAGTGCATGATCGGCTGGAGTGCTGCGTTGACGATGCCGATCGAGAAGACGTTCTGTGTATAGATTTCCAGCATTTCGTGCCAGATACGCGTTCTGTCTTCCTTTTCGACGGTTTTTCGCCATTCCTTGAGCAGATCGATCAGCTTGATTGCTTCGGGCAACTCTGGCGCACTGCCGTTCTGTCCGATGGACAGGTAGTACATGCCCCATGCCGGCCACTGAAACTGGTCGTCTCTGCTGGGTGCAAGATCGCCGGGGTTCATATCGGCTGTGGGCACACCGTTTTCGATGCCTGACCACATCGACATCATGATCTCGCCGCTCATCGTCCGGCTGCTGAAAACGTCCCGTTGCGAGGTCTTGATAAAAAGCGCGAAACCGATTTTCGCCCAATGGTCCTTGATGAGTTCCAGCACGTCGGTCTCGAGCGTGCTCTCACCGGCGGTCTCGACGACGATCTGGGCTTCCCGTCCGTCGGGCAGGAGACGGATGCCGTCGCTGTTGCGTTGCGTCAGGCCGACCTCGTCGAGCAGCCTGTTGGCCTGATCCGGATCATGGCTGGCCCAGGCCGCCGCGTATTCCGGTTTGAACAGCGGGCTGTCCGGCAGGATGGTATCGGCACTTTCGCTGGCAAGGCCGTAAAAGCTGACCATGTTGATTTCGTGCCGGTCAATCGCCAGAGACAGGGCGCGGCGGAAGCGGACGTCCCAGAACAGATCGCGCCAGACCTTGTCGGCACAGTTGAGGTTCGGCAGAAGGGTAAGGCGGGAGCCTTGAATACGTTTCCAGAGATTGACCTTCACGGGATAGCGTTTTTCCGCATCCTTGAAGAAGGCGTAGTCGGAAAAATCGACGCCGGTGGACTGCAGGTCGGTTTCACCGGCACCCGTCTTGGCCGCGATGATTTCCGACGAGCTGATATTGAGCAGCCAGCGATCGATATAGGGCAGCTGCAAGCCGTTTTCGTCGATCCGGTGGAAGAACGGGTTGCGCTCGAACACGAACTGCTCGGCTGGCGGGGCCGTGCGCGGAATCCACGGATCCAGCGACGGCAGGTCGGGATTTTCAGGCCGGTACTGGCGCGACATCTTGATGTGCAGATCGGCCCATTTCTTGACGCGATACCGTTTCATCAGCGCCGAGAGGCGGAAATCGTCCTGATACTTCTTGTGGAAATGCCGCATATAGGCCGACGGCATCAGGATGACGACCGGGGAAGCGGCTGCGAGGCCCGGCAGGAAATCCGGGTTCGGCACTTTCCAGGTATAGCGTACGGTCAGTTCGTCGATGATCTCGAAAGTCGGCCCTTCGCCATCGGCGAGAAGTTCGCGCTGGACGCCGCCTTTGCGCAGATCCTTGTTGAGGATGACATCTTCCCAGGTATAGCGGAAATCCTCGGAGGTCAGGTAGCTGCCGTTCGACCAGCGGTGGCCATCACGGATCTTGAAGGTGAAGATCCGGCCTTCCTGAACGTCGAAGCTTTCCAGAATATCGGGCTGGAATTTCAGGTCCTCGGTATAGCCGACCAGACGGGCATAGCCGTTGATCGTCATCATCCGGATGTCCTTCTGGCTGCCGATCAGCATCCGGACGGTGCCGCCATACTTTCCGGGCTCACGGCCCATGGCGGCGAGATTGACGCGCCGTGGGTTTTTCGGCAGGCGATCCGGCAGGTCAGGCAGGGCCTGAGCCCGCAGAAAGGGCCTCAGGAATGGCGGCTCCGGTGTCGCTCGTGCGATGCCGGGTACGAGGGCGGTAGCAAGCAGGCCAAGGGTAGTGCGCCGTGTGATCATGGTACGAGCTCCCTGACATCGGCGCTCTTTCGCGCCAGAACAAGATGACCGTTGCCGAGGTCTGCCGTCCCCAGCACATTTGCGTCTCCATCATCGGAAAAATGCTTGCCCCAGCTGCGCTTGTCGGCGGCGCCACTGGGATTGAGCAGCGAAAAGTCGAGTGGCCGGTCGAGATCGGGGAAGGGCACGGCGGCGAGCAGCGATTTGGTGTAGGGATGAACGGGCGCTTCCATCAGCGTCTCGCGCGGGGCGATTTCCACAATGCGGCCACCACACATCACCGCGATCCGGTCGGCCATGTAGTCGACGACGGCGAGGTTGTGCGAGATGAACAGGTAGGTAAGTCCCAGCTCCTTCTGCAGATCCTTCAGCAAGTTGAGGATCTGCGCCTGAACCGACACATCGAGCGCCGAAACAGGCTCGTCGCAGATCAACAGGTCAGGTCCGAGCGCCAGTGCTCTGGCAATGCCGATGCGCTGCCGCTGGCCACCCGAAAAGCTGTGTGGATAGCGATTGAGGTGGCGTTCGCTGAGGCCGATCGCTTTCAGCAGCGCGGTCACTCTTTCCACGCGGGACTTGCCATTGCCGCGGCCATGGATTTCGAGTGGTTCGCTGAGGATGTTCTGCACCGTCATGCGTGGCGACAGCGAGGAAACCGGATCCTGGAACACCATCTGGACTTTGGTGCGCAGGTCCTGCAATTCCGAACCTTCCGCCTTCAACACGTCGATCGGGCCGTCGCTGCTGTTGAGCATCACGGCGCCGGTGTCCGGCGTCACTGCGCGCATCAGGATCTTGCTGAGCGTGGTCTTGCCGCAGCCGCTTTCGCCCACCAGCCCAAGACATTCGCCGCGCATGATGTCGAAGCTGACGCCGTCGACGGCCTTGACAGCGGCTGCCGCGTCCTTGCTCATCCAGCTCGATTTGCGGGTGGTGAAGGTCTTGCTGACATCACGCACGGATAGCAGGATTTCCGGCTTTAGCGCTTCGTCGGCAGCAATGATCTTCTTCTTGCCAAGCAGGCTGCTTGTATTGACAGGGACCTCGCGCAGTGCCTTCAGGCGTTCGCCGGGCTTCATGTCGAAATGCGGAACGGCTGCCATCAGGCCTTTGAGATAGGGATGCGAGGGATTGCGGAAAATCGCCTCCACCGGTCCGGCTTCCATGATCTCGCCGTGATAGATGACCACAACCTCGTCGGCGACATTGGCGACGACACCGAGATCATGGGTGATCAGCAACATCGCCATGTTCAGCTTGGTCTGCAGGCTGCGCAACAATTGCAGAATCTGCGCCTGGATGGTCACATCGAGCGCAGTCGTCGGCTCGTCGGCAATCAGAAGCGCGGGATTGCAGATCAGCGCCATGGCGATCATGGCGCGCTGGCGCATGCCACCCGACAGCTCGAAAGGGTACATATCGAAGGCGCGTGACGGCTTGGGAAACCCGACCAGTCCCAGCATTTCCTCGGTGCGGTCGCGCCGCTCGCGGCTGGACATATGCGTATGGATTTTCAGGGACTCGCTGATCTGATTGCCGACCGTGTGCAGCGGCGACAGCGAGGTCATCGGCTCCTGGAAGATCTTGCCGATGCGGTTGCCGCGCAGATTGCGGATTTCCCGTCCGTCGCGCGGCATGGCCAGAAGATCGACCGGTTGTTCGTCCTGGGCAGGATCGCAAAAGAGAATGCGGCCGCTACAGGTGGCGGATTTCGGCAGGATGCCCATCACCGCCTGGCTGATCACAGATTTCCCGGAGCCGGATTCGCCGACCAGCGCAGTCACCTTGCCTGGCAGGACGCGCAGGCTAGCATTGCGGACGGCATCGATCTGCCCACCGAGCATCGCGAACGAGATATTCAAATTCTCGATCCGCAGCAGGTCCGCGCCTGATTTCATGCGAGCAAGTGTCCTTGTTTCACGGCGGCCCGCGATCTTGCGGAGCGCGCTTCCGGGCTTTAACCCGGTTCCTCAAAAAAGGAGACTATCCCACGGAAATTGACGTGTCCATGACCTTCGGCTGGTAAAGTGCGCACGGATATACTCGCAGCGGCGGTTGACCGGCGCGGTGGGGAAATGTCAATCATTCGAGCGGGATGCTTCTGCTCTCTATCCCGCCAATCAAGCGCTGATCTTTACTGCAGCAGCTTGTTCCAGAGCAGGTCTCGCGGCTGCGGTTTCTTGCTGTTACGGTAGAGCAGCATGACCTGCTCTGCCTCGGATCGCGTCTCCATTGCATTGTTGCGGATGGCTTCGCCATCGTCGAGCTTCATATTGTCCTGCCCCGGCAGCAGCACGGTGACCTTCTGGCCAACGCCGCGCAGCTTTTCCTGGCCAAGCGTCACCCAGTCGCCGCCGCAATAGGTTGCGAAAGATTGGCTGGCCACGATCGGCTGGGCATACTTCTTCGTGAGCCCCTGCAGTCGCTCCACTTCGTTGACGGCAGCGCCGAAGGCGGAAAAGGTTAGGCGGTCGTTGAGGCCGACATTGCCGAACATGACATTGCCGACATGCAGCCCGATGCCGTATCGGACCTCCGGGAGGCTCTGCCTTAGGCGGCCGGCATTGAGTTCGCCCATATGCGCTGCTGCCTGACGCACGGCAGCCATCGCGGCAAGGGCTGCGACCTGCGATGGTTCGCGATGGCGGCCGCAGGGATAGACGGCAAGAAAACCATCCCCGACAAAACTGAGGATTTCACCGCCATTGCGGCTGAACGGGGTGGCGATCGCATCGAAGAACTGGTTGAGCGTGTCGATATAGACTTGCCGCCCCTCCTTTTCGGCGAGCACGGTCGATTGACGCATGTCGGCCATCACCAAGGCTGCGCGGATGGTCTCGCCATCGCCGCGCCGGGTCTGACCGGAGAGCACGCGTTTGCCGGCATTGGCGCCGAGATAGGTGGTCAGCATATTGTCGGCGAGCTTGCCGAGAACGGCCATCTTGGCGGCGACGGCCAGATTGTTCTGGATACGCAGTAGTGCCTCGATGACATTGTCGCTGAAACCGCCGTGGGCATCGGTCGACCAGGAGCCGATCATGCCCTGGCCGGAGGTTTCGCCGAAAGACTGGACGAAGGCGATATAGTCGGTGACGCCCATCTCTTTCAACTCGTCGAATATCGGAAACTCGGACGGACCCGTGAGGTCGATCTGGCGGCGCATATGTTCGAGATTGTTGCTCAGGAGATAATAATAGGGGCTGAGCAGAAACCGGTCCGGCTTCTCATCGGACGGGTCGGCGCGATAACCTTCGACTGTGACGCCCTGACCGCGCAACCAGGTGAACCCGAGCGCGTCGTAGAGCGGATGCAGCATCGAAAAGCTCAAGTGGACGCGGTTGAGCGGCAGGCCGGAGGCGGCCAGCCTTTCGCAAAAGCCCGTAACGACCGTTTCGAGCGTTTCACCATTGAGGGCGGCCTGTTGCAACCAGTTCGATACGCGGTCCAGCAGGTGAGTGGAAACAGTGGTTCTGTGAATATTCATTGGGCGGCGTATCGCTTTCTCAACGAAATCCCGGCGCCGCCCGAAGTCCGGTCTGCGTCGCGATAGATCAGGCGTTTGCACCCTCCCCATATAAGTGGCGAAAATGGCAAAACCAGATTCCAGCCCGACAAAAATTGGATAATTGTTCCGGCCGCGCTAACAGGTGAAACCGGTGCGGTTCTTGACTTCGGGCCAATTTATCCTCAACTGACCCCCATCCGCAAAGGCGCTTCAGTGCGCCACGATCAGTCGAGAACACGCATTTGACCGTCCATTCTTCCGTGAGCGAGGCCCTCCTTTCGAAGATCGCAGACCGTAGCGCCCGTGCGGGTGTGATCGGGCTTGGCTATGTCGGCCTGCCGCTGGCGATCACCGCTGCCCGAAACGGCTTTTCTGTCACAGGCTTTGATATCGACCCGCAGAAGATCGTCGCGATCGATGCAGGACGATCCTATATCGATGCGGTTCCGGATGCTGTCCTGGCAACGGAAACCGGGGAGGGGAGGTTCCGGGCAACGACCGATTTCAGCCAGCTGTCCGGCTGCGACGTCATCGTCATCTGCGTTCCAACGCCCTTGACGAAACATCGCGATCCGGATCTGTCTTTCATCACCCGTACGTGTGATCGCATTGCCGAGACACTGAAGCCCGGCCAGCTGATCGTTCTGGAATCGACGACTTATCCCGGCACCACGGACGAGGTGGTGAGGCCGATCCTGGAAAAGACTGGTCTCAAATCGGCGCAGGAGTTCTTCCTTGGTTTCTCGCCGGAGCGCGAGGATCCGGGCAATCGCGATTTCCACACGTCAAGCATCCCGAAGGTCGTGGCCGGTGACGGCGAGGCGGCCGCGGAGCTGATGAAGGCTTTTTACGGCGCCGTCGTCCACACGGTCGTGCCGGTGTCGTCTCCCGCGGCAGCCGAGGCAGTCAAGCTGACCGAGAACATTTTTCGCGCGGTCAACATTGCCCTCGTCAACGAGTTGAAGGTCGTCTACGAGGCGATGGGCATCGACATCTGGGAAGTGATCGACGCGGCCAAGACCAAGCCTTTCGGCTACATGCCGTTCTATCCCGGCCCGGGGCTCGGGGGGCACTGCATTCCGATCGATCCTTTTTATCTCACCTGGAAATCGCGCGAATACGAATTGCCAACGCGTTTCATCGAGCTTGCCGGCGAAATCAATTCGGCCATGCCAAAGCATGTCGTCGGGCGGCTTGCCGAGGCACTGGATATCCATTGCGGCAAGGCGCTCAGCCGGTCGAAGGTGCTGGTGATCGGTCTTGCCTACAAGAAGAACGTGCCGGATATCCGCGAAAGCCCATCATTGAAGCTGATCGAATTGATCGAGGAACGGGGCGGAAATGCCGCCTATCACGATCCGCATGTCACCGAGATTCCAAAGACACGCGAATACATGGCGTTGAAGGGGCGGACATCGGTGTCGCTGGACGAGCAATCGGTCAAGGGGTTTGATGCGGTTCTGATCGCGACTGATCATGATGCGGTCGACTATGCAGCGATTGCCCGCTGGTCGCCGTTGATCGTCGACACGCGCAACGCCTTTGCCCGCAGAGGGATCGAAGGCGCCAATATTCTCAAGGCATAGCTGGCCGCACCGCCGCGATAGGGGAAGGGGCCGGCATATGCTTCTTCAGCCGGCTGGCGGCCATGGCATAACCGCCAGCTGCACCATCGATGAAGTGCATGTGGTCGCGGCTGAGCGGTGTCGGTACGATACAGGTCATCAGCGCCGAATCCTGCCGGTGCAGGCCGAAGCGGCAGATACCGGCGCGTGCGGCTTGCTCAAGCCGCGCCTCGATCAGGCGAAACCGTTCCGCATCAACATCGATGGTCATCTTCAGGCCATCGTCGAACTTGCGGAAATCGGTATTGCGGGCAACATCCTGCCGGTATGCCCTTGGGTCGAAACGGCCAAGTGTCAGGCCAAGCCGATAAAGGCCGACGATCAGGAGATATTGCGCCAAAATGAACAGCCTGTGGGTGAAGCGTTTTCCCTTCGGAGCTGTTTTCGTTTCCGCAGCCAGCCCCGCCATCGACAGTCCGATCTGCGGGCCTTCGGCTGCGACCGGATGGCCATCCCGTTCTTCGCCTGCGGCCAGCGCAACGATGTCGGCCACCAGAGCCTGGAAGGCGGTTAGGTTGTCCGATCCGGCAGGAATTGCGATGATGGAGACGATTTCGCCATGCCGGGATTGTATCGGGTTCCATCGGCAAGAAAGGCCGGTCAGGTCCGGCCGTGCGCCTGACGGTGCAGGTGGCACGGCAAACAGGCCTTCCTTCATCCGCGCTTCCGCCCAGCTTGAACCGCCACCGGCAAACATCGCGTAGGACACATCGGGGTTCACCTGGAACCGGGCGACACGAACGGCAAGGCCCGCTGCGATGACGTCGGCTACGGGCACCAGTGCTGCGCGCAGCGTCAGTTGCAATTCCTCGCCGACCCAGCCTTGCACTGCCGAGAGCGCATCGCGTGCCTTCTCTACGCCGGACGGCGGCACGGCGACCATGGCGCCATCGCCGCCAAAGACGAAGGGAAGGTCGTTATTGCCCAGCGCATTGAGAATCGCGGAGATGACGCTGGCTCCCGCCATGTTGACGGCCTTGTAGCGGCCCGCCTCGATCGCACCGGTGGAATCGACGATGTCGGCCGTTGCCAGCGCCCAGTCAGCGGGCAGTGCCCGGTAGTTGTCGCTGTTGGCGACGCCTTCGAATTCGACGAAGACCGGCAGCGCGCTGAAGAATGTTTCGCTGGAAAGCTGGCTCATGTTTGAAGGCTAACATATTCGCCAAGGGCAGGCGATGTCGTTTGATAAGGAGGAACCGGGAAATCACACGGGAAACCGACCCACGAGCGTCTGGTTGAGTTTACCGATATTTTCCCGCTCTCATGGTCGACCAGGCGCGGGCACTCGTGTTAAGCGAGGCGACTGGCATGATTTGAATGGATGGATGGAAATAGATGAGTCGTCTTGATGGTTTTATCTCCCGCATGCACTCGCAGCGCGCTGTTCTCAACCATATCAAGGAGGCTTCGATGGTCGCGCCAGATGGCGTGATTCTTGAAATCGGCCTTGGCAACGGCCGGACCTACGACCATATCCGCGAACTGTTTCCGGACAACCGGATCATCGTTTTCGACCGCGCCGTCGGGTCGCATCCGGATTCGACACCGCCGGAAGCGGACCTTATCCTTGGCGACATCAAGGAGACGATCGCCCAGTTTTCCGGAAAGGGCATCGCGTTCGCACATGCCGATATCGGCACGGCGTATCGGGAAAAGGATGCCAAGACCTTGACTTGGCTGCCGCAGTCGATCGCCGCCGCGCTGAAAACCGGTGGCGTGGCCGCAAGCGGGTTGCCGCTTGATCATCCTGAACTTGAGCCGCTGCCACTGCCTGCCGGTGCCGATCCGGGCCGGACCTATTTCTACCGGAAGCGCTAATCTGGCTGCCGCTGCCCGTCTATCTGGCGGACGGGTTGCTCAGGGCAGGAGCAAAACGTCGAACTGATCCTTGCCGATGGGCAGGGCTTTGACCTTCATGTCCACCTGGCTGTCTTCATAGAAAACGATGCAATTTTCATAGAAGCCTGCCAGATAATTGACGAATGCCTGTGATCCCGCCGGTCCGTAGAAGACCGGCGAAAATTCCATATAGAATGGCACGCGCCTGGCAAGAAGCGGCTGCATGGACCGGCTTGCAACCGGCTCGTAACCCTCGATATCCATCCAGATAAGGCCGATATCGTCAGGCGCAACGCCTGCCTCTGTCAGCATGGCGGTAACCGGTTTTACGGGAACCTTGATCTGGATGTCCCGCTCACTTTGACGAAGCGCACTGCTCTTGCCGTGGTTATCCCTGTGCATGAAGAAATCGAGCGTGCCTTCGCTTTCTCCGGCAGCGACATTGATCGCCGTAATCTCTTCATGGAGATTGTTCTGGTCGATATTGGTACGGAGAAGTTTGAAGTTGCGCGGGTCTGGCTCCACCGTAACAATGTGGCGGAAGGCTTTGCTCAATGCGAAATAGACCGTCTGCGTACCGATATTGCCGCCGAGTTCGAGCAGAACCTTTTCCGGTTGCAGCAAGGCCCTTTGCCGCAGGACGCTGAGGAGCCGCACGACATTTTCGCGCTGGAAATGGCCCTTGCGGTAGATCTTCCGGCCAATGTAGTCGTGTGGGGAGAAGGTCATCAGATGGTCGCCGCAATCTGCCGTCATCGACAGGATTTTCGGGCTCACTGCGTTGACGAGCATTTCGCGGCCGATGCGGGTGGCGAGCAGGCGTTTTGCCATGCGATTGCGCCACTTGCGCAGCCGGCGCTTCCAGGATTTCGTCACTTGCATGCCTTGCCCGTCTCCATCGTGTGCTGATCTTCTTCAACACGAGATTGAGCGGGAAATGAAGGCGTTTCTGCGAAAACGCCAGGCTATGCCGGTTTCCCTGTCGTGCCGCGGCGCACCAGCGGGCCATCGACCTTGATTGTCATCGGCCGTGGCTGCTTGCCGTGGATTGCCATGTCGATAAGGATTTCGGCGGCCTTCTGGCCCATCTCGTAGTTGGGCAGCACAAGCGTGGAGAGGGGCGGGTGGGTGTAACGGGCCAGTTCCTGGTCGTCATAGCCCATGACGGACAGGTCCTCCGGCACGCGTAACCCTTTTTCGGCGGCCGCCTCCATGACGCCGATCGCCATCAGGTCGTTGCCGCAGAGGATGGCGGATGGGGGATTGGGCATCGAGAGCAGGTCAAGTCCTGCCTCGTAGCCGCGTAAGGGCAACCAGTCGCCGTCGCGCACCAGCGTTTCGTCAAAGGCGATATCGGCGGTGGCAAGCGCCTGCTTGTAGCCCTTGAGGCGATCCATGGCGGCATCCATCCAGGGCTCGCCATTGATGAAGCCGATGCGTTTGTGGCCAAGACTGGTCAGATGCGCGGTTGCGGTAAAGCCGCCGGCGACTTCTCCGGGCACGATTGCCATATGCTGGCGCGGTTCCGAATAGCAATTGAGCAGCACCGTCGGGATGCCCTTCAGCTGCGGCGGCACGGTGACCTTGCGGGTGAAGATCGTCGCGTAGATGACGCCGGCGATGGAGCGGTCACGCAGGACCGAGCGCAGAACGGCATCCTGCAGGTCGGGATTGGAGCGGGTGGCATGGGCAGAGACCAGCAGCCCCTGTTCGAATGCATAGTCACGGATACCGTCGAGGCTGACGACGGGATGCGGGCTGGTGGAAATCTCGTCGACGATGAAGGCGATGGTGTCCTTTTCCACATGCGGGACGGTATCAACCTCGTTTCGCGTCATTGGTAATTTATAACCAATTTTATGAGCTGCCTCGCGCACCCGCATCTGGGTCTCGGCTGAAATGCGGGCGCCGGACATCTCGTTGAGCACAAGTGAGACGCTGGATTGTGACACGCCGGCAATCCTCGCCACGTCCGTCATGGTTGGCCGGCCTGTCTCTCCCTGCTTGTTGGAAGCGCTGTTCCGCCCGTTTCCTCGTGCCATCGTCCTGTCTCGCTTCCATCCCGGTTTCTGCTGCGATGCAGAATTATTTTTTGTGCGCATGCTAATAAATTAGCGCTTGACTGATAATATTATTAGCGCAAGATTTACGTATGTGAAGCGGAAAATGCTCACTGCCCGGTAGAGGAGTACCGGTAAATTTCGGAGGAGAAAATACCGATGTCCATGATTTCACGCCGCACGTTCCTGGCTGCCGCAACAGCCATGGGCGCCATCGCGCTTGCCGGCACCGTCGCTTACGCGGAGCTGCCGGCTCTGGCCAAGAAAGATACCTATAAGGTCGGCTTCGCGCAGACCGAATCCAACAATCCCTGGCGCATTGCCCAGACCGAAAGCATGAAGGCGGAAGCCCAGAAGATGGGCTACCAGCTGGTCTATACAGACGCTGCCGGGTCTGCTGCCAAGCAGGTGGCCGACGTCAACTCGATGATCGCCCAGGGTGTCGACGTGATCTTCCTTGCCCCGCGCGAAGAAAAGCCGCTGATCCCGGCCGTCATGGCTGCGAAGAAAGCCGGCATTCCGGTCATCCTGCTCGACCGCAACGTCGATCAGTCGCTTGCCAAGGCAGGTGAAGATTATGTCACCTTCATCGGTTCCGACTTCATCGACGAAGGCAAGCGTGTAGCCGAGTGGCTGGCCAAGAACGCCAACGGCAAGTCGAAGATCATCGAGCTGGAAGGCACCACCGGTTCATCGCCGGCCAACGATCGCAAGAAGGGCTTTGACGAAGCCATCACCGCTGCCGGCGGTTTTACGATTGTCGCATCGCAGACCGGTGACTTTGCCCGTGACAAGGGCCGTCAGGTTGCCGAGGCTCTGCTGCAGGCACATCCGGATGCAGACATTGTCTATGCGCACAATGACGAAATGGCGATTGGAGCCATTGCAGCCATCGAAGCTGCCGGCAAGGTGCCGGGCAAGGATATCCTCGTCTTGTCCATCGACGGTGGCAAGGAAGCCGTTCAGGCGGTGGTCGATGGCAAGATCAATGCCGTGGTCGAGTGCAATCCGCGTTTCGGGCCAAAGGCTTTTGAAACGATGACGCGTTACGCCGCTGGTGATAAGATCGAGCCATGGGTCATCAACACAGACAAGTTCTACGATGCATCCAATGCATCGGCCGAACTGTCGAGCGCTTACTGATCTCCCAAGACTGTCGCTTCCGGCCGGGGTGGCATCGCCATTCCGGCCGGCTTTTCATGTCTGCTTATTGAGGATGGAGGAAACATGCTGCTGTCCATGCAGGATATTTCCAAGGCGTTTTCCGGCGTGCCCGCCCTGCGATCAGCCTCGCTTGAAATCGCCGCGGGCGAGGTCATGGCGCTGGTCGGCCAGAACGGCGCTGGAAAATCGACGCTGATCAAGATTTTGACCGGAGCCTATCAGCGCGATACCGGACTGATCCGCTTCGAGGGTGAGGACGTCGTTTTCGCAACGCCCGGCGCCAGCCAGGCGCGAGGCATCGCGACGATCTATCAGGAAATCAATCTGGCGCCGCAGCGTTCAGTCGCCGAGAATATCTATCTGGCACGTGAACCGAGAACGGGCCTCGGGCTGCTTGACCGGCGGGCGATGCGCGAGGGGGCAGCCTCCGTGCTCAAGACTTTCAATCTTGATATCGATGTCGATCTTCCCGTCGGACATTTCAGCGCCGCCACCCGGCAGATGATTGCGATTGCCCGTGCCGTGACGCAGAAGGCCCGGCTGGTGATCATGGATGAGCCGACATCGTCCCTTGACGAGCGTGAGGTCGCTATTCTGTTCGAAACGATCCGGACGCTGAAGAGGAACGGCGTCTCCGTTCTGTTTATCGGCCACCGGCTGGATGAACTCTATGAAATCTGCGATTGCGTCACCATCATGCGCGATGGCCAGACGGTGGCGCATAGCGCCATGGCAGATATGCCGAAAATGGAACTTGTCCGCCATATGCTCGGCAAGGAACTGGCGGCCTTTCAAGCGATTGCACGCGATAGCGATGACGGCGAGATGAAACCGGTGCGGCTCTCTGTTGAAAGTGCCGGGTCCGGCGTGCGGGTCCGCGATGTCAGCATGAGTGTGCGCGAAGGTGAAATTTCCGGTCTGGCCGGTCTTCTCGGTTCTGGCCGCACGGAAACGGCGCGGATCATCTTCGGGGTCGACCGGATGGAAAAGGGCGCGATCCGGATTGATGGCAAGGAGCGCCGCTATTCCGAGCCGGCCGATGCCATTGCCGACGGGATCGGGCTGGTGTCAGAGGATCGTAAGATCGACGGCATCATCCCGGACATGAGCATTCGCGAGAACATGACGCTGGCGCTGCTGCCGAAGCTGAAGAAGGCCGGCATTGTCGACCGTGCCCGTCAGCAGGAGATTGTCACGCGGTACATCAAGGCATTGGGCGTCAAATGCGCTTCCCCTGATCAGCCGATCAAGGAGCTGTCGGGCGGCAACCAGCAGAAGGTGCTGCTTGCCCGCTGGCTCTGCACCGATCCGCGCATTCTGATCATCGACGAGCCGACGCGCGGCATCGATATCGGTGCCAAGGCGGAAATCCTGAAGCTCTTGCGCAGCCTAGCCGACGAAGGCCTGAGCGTGCTGATGATCTCCTCGGAGCTGGAGGAGCTTCTGGCGGCCGCAGACCGTGTCACGGTGCTCAGCGACGGCCGCTCGGTTGCGGTGTTGAACCGGAACGAACTCAGTGAGACGGCGCTGCTTTCCGCCATGGCCCATCAGGTGAACTGACATGACGACGATCGATACATCCGCTCCAGGAGAGCGTGCCGCCCGCCCCAATATGGCGCAGTTTCTCAGCCGTTACGGCACATTTGCAGCCTTCATCCTGCTCGTGCTGTTCAACCTGATCGTCACGCCGAACTTCCTTTCCTGGCAGACGCTCAACGTCAACCTGACGCAGGTGGCAACCATCGTCATCGTCGCCGTTGGGATGACATTGGTGATCGCCACCGGTGGCATCGATTTGTCGGTCGGGTCTCTCATGGCGATTGCGGGTACAGTTGCACCGATGATCTTCATGGGCAAGGTGCTGCCGATCGAGAACATGGGCATTCTCATTCTTCTCTCGTTCATCCTCCCGGTTCTGCTGGTCATGGCATTTGGCTGGTTCAACGGGGTGCTGGTGACGCGGTTTTCGATCCAGCCGATCATTGCCACACTTGTCTTGTTCATTGCGGGGCGGGGAATTGCCCAGGTCGCCACCAACGGCAATCTGCAGGTTTTCAAGAACCCGGATTTCCAGTTCATCGCCATGGGCCGTATCGCCGGTATTCCGGCGCAGGTGATCATCATGATCATTGTCGCGGTGCTCGCTCATTGCCTGATCCGCTACACGGTCATCGGCCGCCAGATCATCGCCGTCGGTGGTAACGAGAAGGCGGCGCGGCTGACAGGTATTCCGGTGCGGCGGGTCAAAACCTTTGTCTACATTGTCAGTGGTGCTCTCGCCGGTGTTGCCGGGCTGATCGTCGTTGCCCGCAATTCGGCGAGCGACGCCAATCTGGTTGGGCTCGGGATGGAGCTTGATGCCATCGCCGCGGTTGCCGTTGGCGGCTCGCTGCTGACGGGCGGCCGGGCCAATATCGTCGGCACGGTGTTGGGCGCCTTCGTCATCCAGCTGGTGCGCTATACGCTTCTTGCCAACGGCGTGCCGGATGCGGCGGCATTGATCGTCAAGGCAGGCCTGATCGTCGTCGCCGTCTTCATCCAGCAACGTGCCAAGGCATAACGGATATGACCTCCATGCTGAAAACCCTCTCGCGGCCCTTCATGGCCAAATCCTCCGGCGACTTCGCCCGCCTCGGCGTGCTTCTGGCGCTGGCGGGCCTGATCCTGTTCGGCGCGCTGCGCTATGACAATTTCATCTCGCCGTTCAACATCCTGAGTTTCCTGCGCTACAATTCGATGTTCGCGCTGATCGCGCTCGGCATGGCCTTTGTCATCATCACCGGCGGCATCGACCTTTCGGTCGGCGGCGTGGCGGCGATGGCGAGCGTGGTTGCCGCCTATCTGTCGCCGTATGGATGGTTTCCGGGATTGGCCGGCGGTATGGTTGCCGGGCTGATTGCTGGCGCAATCAATGGCCTGATCATCACCCGGATGCGGATCCAGCCGTTTATCGCAACGCTGGCAATGATGCTGGCTGCCTACGGGACAGCGTTGCTGCTGGCCAACAACCAGTCTGTTTCGGTGTCCTATGACACCGGATTCACGATGATCGGGCAGGACGATTTTCTCGGATTTCCGATTCCTGCCTGGATTGCCGCGCTCGCCTATGTGCTCGGCTGGGTCTTTCTGGAGCGGCATCCTGCCGGGCGGCATGTGCTGGCGATCGGTGATGGTGAGGCGACGGCCAATCTGATGGGATTAAAGGTCGAAAAAACGCTTTTTGCCGTCTATGCGCTGTCCGGTCTGCTTGCCGGTCTTGCCGGGGTTATCCTTGCCTCGCAGTTCGGCGCGGGGCAGCCGACAGAGGGCGTGGGCTGGGAACTGTTTGCTATTGCTTCTGTCGTGGTCGGCGGTACGTTGCTGACCGGCGGCTCCGGTTCGGTCGGCGCGACGCTGGCGGGGGCACTGCTGCTCGCCATGGTGTTCAACGTCCTCAATTTTGAAAACGGTCTCGGCTGGATTTCGCTCTCGGCCTACTGGCAGTCCGTTATCCGCGGCTCTTTCCTTCTCGTCGTTGTGGTACTGCAAGCCCGGCTGATGAAAAAGACCGAGGCGTAAGCCTAGTCTTCCACGCCTCTCTTTTTTCCAGCGCGTCCGGGCAACCGGGCGCGCTTTGCGTTTGTCCACAGTCACGCTCTTTAAGGCTGCAGGTGCATATCGAATTGGTGCGCCGCCGCATCGAACGTGCTTGACAAATTTTTCATTGCGTGAAAATTCTTTCATCAACAGATAAAAATATCACCTAGTGAAAAAAATAGCAGGAACGGGAGGCGGGGTATGGTTCAGGGCGGTGGCTCCTTCAAGGACGATGAGTCAAGCATGGCGACGCGTGCAGCATGGCTGCACTATGCCGGTGGATTGACCCAGTCCGAAGTTGCCAAGCGCCTCGGTCTGACATCGCTGAAAGCCCATCGTCTGATCACCAAGGCCAACCAGGAAGGTCTGGTGAAGGTCTATATCGACGGCGAAGTCTCCGAATGCGTTGAACTGGAGCAGAAACTGTCGGCGCGTTATGGCCTCGACTATTGTGAAGTCGTTCCTGATTTCGATCCGGAGGACCTGCCGCTGAAAGCGCTCGGTATCTCCGGTGCGCAGTTCCTCAAGCGGGAGATCGAGAAAGAGGGACCGGTGCTGATCGGCATGGGGCATGGCCGCACACTGGCCGCTTGCGTCGAATATCTGCCGCGCACCACCAATCACGACGTCCGCTTCGTCTCGCTGCTCGGTGGCCTGACCCGCCGGTTTTCCGCCAATCCCCATGACGTTATCCACCGGCTGGCCGAGCGCACGGGGGCGGAGGCCTATGTGATGCCGGTGCCGTTCTTTGCCAATACCGTCGAGGATCGCGATGTTCTGTTCAATCAGCGCGGCGTGCGCGAAGTGTTCGATCTTGCCAGCAGCGCCGACCTTTTGCTGGTTGGCATCGGCACGGTCGAGCGCGAAGCATCGCTGGTCTCCACCGGCATGATCGAAAAGAGCGAGATCGAGGAAATCAAGAATGGTGGTGGTGCCGGCGAATTGCTTGGCCATTTCTTCGACGACAGGGGCCAGCCGATCGAGACGTCGCTATCGAACCGCACATTCACGCTGAGCCGTGAGGACCTGAAAAACCGCCGTACGGTCGCTGTTGCCGGCGGCAAGGTGAAGGCGCGCGCCATTCGTGCCGTGCTGGAAAGCCGGTTTCTGAGCGGGCTGATCACCGACGAGAAGACGGCGCAGACATTGATGGAGGATGCCGCCTGAAACGGCGCTGTCCCGCATAGGGAGTGACGGCTTGCGACTGATCCGGGGAGTGGTTCGGTTCAAGCCTTTCGCAGCTGCATCCCGTCCGGCACCGTGCCGCGGGGTGCACGCGCTGCGATCTGGAGGAAATACCGGTCGGGTAAGCCGGTACGGCTCAATGGATTGAGCATGTTTTGCCCGTGAAGGAGGAGAAGACCAATGCATGAGAAAGAGAAAGACCTGATCAGTGCATTCCTGCGTGGAGAGGTGGACCGCCGCGGAATGCTGAAGGGCCTCGGCGCCATGGGCGTTACGGCTGGTGCGGCGGGCACGCTGCTCAACATGATGTCCACCAGGGCAATGGCTGCCGATTTCGACTGGAAGAAACATTCCGGCAAGACCGTAAAGCTGCTTTTGAACAAGCATCCCTATGCCGATGCGATGATTGCCAACCTGCAGTCGTTCAAGGACCTGACCGGCATCGACGTCAAGTATGACGTGTTTCCGGAAGACGTCTATTTCGACAAGGTGACCGCTGCCCTGTCATCCGGCTCCACCGAATATGATGCGTTCATGACCGGCGCCTACATGACCTGGACCTATGGTCCGGCCGGCTGGATCACCGACCTCAAGGAATGGATCAACGATCCGGAAAAGACCAACCCAAACTACGCCTGGGACGACTTCCTGCCGGGCGTGAAGAATTCCTGCGCCTGGAACGGCCAGCCCGGCGGCGCGCTGGGTTCGGACGACGCTAAGCAGTGGTGCATTCCGTGGGCGTTCGAGCAGAACAACATCACCTATAACAAGTCGATGTTCGACAAGGCCGGTGTTTCCGTGCCGAAGAACCTCGATGACATGATTTCCGTGGCGGCCAAGTTGCAGAAGGATGTCGGCGGTATCTACGGTATCGGCGTGCGTGGCTCGCGCTCCTGGGCGACGATCCATCCGGGCTTCCTGTCCGCCTACTCGAACTTCAACGAGAAGGACCTGAACGTCACCGACGGCAAGCTGTCGGCAGCGATGGGAACGGCAGGCTCCAAGGCCTTCCACGCCAAATGGGTGCAGATGATCCAGGAAAGCGGCCCGAAGGATTGGTCGACCTATACCTGGTATCAGGTCGGTACCGATCTCGGCGCCGGTGCCTCGGCGATGATTTTCGACGCCGATTGCCTGGGCTACTTCATGAACGGCGGCGACAACAAGATGGCCGGACAGCTGTCTTATGCCGCCTTCACCGCCAACCCGGATGCGACGGCCTCGACGCCAAACATCTGGATCTGGTCGCTTGCCATGTCCAATTTCTCCAAGGACAAGGACGCCACCTGGTACTTCCTGCAATGGGCGACCGGTCCGGAGCATGCGATCTTCGGCGCCACCAAGATGGATTTTGTCGATCCGGTCCGCCAGTCGGTCTGGAAGGACGAAGCCTTCCGGACCAAGCTGAACAAGTATCCGGGTTATGTCGACATGTTCGACGCATCGGCGGCCGGCGCTTCGATCAAGTTCACCCCGCAGCCATTGTTCTTCGATGTCACCACCGAATGGGCGGCGACATTGCAGAAGATGGTCGCCAAGGAAGTTCCTGTCGACGAAGGTCTCGACCAGCTGGTCGAGAGCATCGATCGCCAGCTGAAGGAAGCCGGTCTCGGCTGATCTGCCTCCCAAGCAGAGCCCGGCGCTCAATAGAGCGCCGGGCACCCGCACACCGGCTGACAGCCGCCTTGAGACAACGTGAGATGCCGATGGACTGGCGCGGGACAAACCGCGTGCCGCGCGCTTTCTTCAAAGACAAAGAACGGAGCTCGACATGGCTTCAACAGCAACCCTCCGCAAACCGGCTTCAGGTTTCCGCATCAGCCGGAAGATGCTGCCTTATGTGCTGAGCCTGCCTGCCCTGCTCGTCTGCATCGGCATCCTGATCCCCTTCATCACGGCCGTGATTTATTCCTTCCAGCGCTACCGGCTCAGCCAGCCCTGGGCGCGGCAGTTCAACTGGGGTGAAAACTATCTCAACTTTTTTACCGATCCGGCCTTCTGGAACACGCTGAAAGTCTCGCTGCTTTATGCCGGGATCACGGTGACGCTGGAGTTGTTGCTCGGTCTCGGTATTGCGCTTCTTCTGCAGCGCCGCTCGACGGTCAACAACTTCATCTCGATCATGCTGCTTCTGCCATTGATGATCGCGCCAGCGCTGGCCGCGCTGATGTGGAAGCTGATGACCAACCCGAGCTTCGGCATCCTCAGCTACCTCGCCAGCCTGATCGGCCTGCATGATTTCCGCTGGGCATCTTCCCCGAGCACGGCGCTGTTGACCGTCGTTCTCGTCGATATCTGGGTCTATACACCCTTCATCATGATCCTTTTGCTGGCGGGCCTGCGCTCGCTGCCGACCCAGCCGTTCGAGGCGGCAGCCCTGGATGGCGTGCCACGGACCTTCGTGTTCTTCCGCATTACGCTACCGATGCTGACGCCCTATATCCTGACGGCCACGTTGTTCCGTCTGCTCGACAGTATCCAGCAGTTCGATATCATCTACGCGATGACGCAAGGGGGGCCAGGCAATACGCTGACCGTTTTCCAGGTGGAAGCCTATCTCAACTTCTTCCAGTCGACCAATGTCGGGCGCTCCGCGGCGCTGATGGTCATCCTCTGGGCGATCACCTACCTGCTCTCCAATATCTTCATCAAGAACTGGCTGCGGCTGCGCGAACGCGCCCGCGGCGAAGCGTGAGGGGAAAACCATGGAAACCACATCCACGCTCGAAAAGACCCTGCGGCTGATCGCGCTCTCGCTCGTCGTCATCTTCTTCATGTTCCCGATCTTCTGGATCTTCCTGATGTCGTTCCAGACCAACGAGACGATCCTGGCGATCCCGCCATCGGTGATCTTCACGCCGACGCTGTCGAACTATGCGGCACTAATCACCGGCAAGCTGACGACGGCAGCCGGCACGCTCGACATCGCCTTCATGCGCAATCTCGGCAACTCGATCTTCCTCTCGGTGACCTCGGTCGCCCTGGCGCTCGTCCTTGGCGTGCCGGCCGCCTATGCCTTTGCCCGCCACAAGTTCAAGGGCTCGGAAGACATTGCTTTCACGCTTTTGTCCTTCCGGTTCGCACCGCCGCTGCTCGTGCTCCTGCCGCTGACCCAGTATTTCCAGTGGCTCGGGCTATCGGACACCTATTTCGGACTGATCTGGGTTTACCAGCTGATCTGCCTACCGCTCATCCTGTGGATCGTCCGCGGCTATTTCGAGGATATCTCGGCCGACGTCGAATATGCCTACCGGATCGCAGGGCATTCGTGGTTTGCCACCTTTCGCAAGATCGCCCTGCCGCTGGCAGGACCGGGGATTGCGGCTGCCGGTCTGTTGGCCTTCATCTTCGCCTGGAACAATTTTGTCTTCGCGCTGGTGCTGGCCTCGGCTGACAAGCAGCCGGTGACCGTGGGCGCGCTTGCCTTCGTCACGTCTTCCGGCATCCAATACGGCCAGATTGCCTCGGCCATCGTGCTGTCGGTGACGCCGACACTTGCACTTGCACTCTACGCCCAGCGCTATCTTGTCGAAGGCCTGTCGCTTGGCGCGGTGAAGGGATAAATCATGACAACACTTCAGCTTAAAAACATCGTCAAGCGCTACAAGACCAACACGGTCCTCGACAACCTGTCGCTGGATGTGGCCGATGGCGAAACGCTGGTGCTGTTTGGCCCATCGGGTGCGGGCAAGACGGTGCTGCTCCGGCTGGTTGCCGGTGTGATCGATCCTGAAGAGGGGCAGATCCTGATCGGCGGCGAGGATGTCTCCGATATCGATGCCGAGCATCGCGGCATCGGCATGGCCTTCCAGAATTTCGCGCTGTTTCCACATATGAGTGCCTTCGACAATATTGCCAGCCCGCTGACGGCGACGAATTCGACGAAGGACGCCATCTCGGCGGGCGTGCATAAGGTCGCCAAGCTGCTCAAGATCGACCACGTGCTGTCCCATCATCCAAAGGCGCTGTCGAATGGACAGAAACAGCGCACGGCGCTGGCCCGCGCGCTGGCAGGTTCGCCGCCGCTGCTGTTGCTGGATGATCCCTTGCGCAATGTCGACGCCAAGCTGCGTTTCGAGATGCGTTTGGAATTGCCACGACTGCTGGCCGCGCAGGGTGCCACGGTTGTCTACGTGACGCAGGATTACAAGGAGGCCATGGCGCTCGGCGACCGCATCGCGGTCATGTCACAGGGCCGTATCCGCCAGATCGGCACGCCGGAGGATATCTACAATACACCGGCCGATATCGAGATCGCCCGACTGTTCGGCGATCCGACCATCAACCTCCTGGATGTAACGCCGAAAGCCGGACCGGAGGGTATCCATGTCGAGCTTTCGAACGTGAAGGTGGTTTTGCCCGGCATGCCGGCGGACGTTGCCGGAAGAGCCTGCGTCATCGGCCTTCGGCCCGAAGCCATAGCCTTTACGGATGCTGGTGCGCCGGGGGCTATTCCGGTGACGGTGGAAGCCGAAACGCCGCTCAATGAAAAGACGGTAACGCTGGTCCTGACCGCACGTGGCCGGGAAATCCTGGTGTCGCGCCCGGCGGGGACGCCCGGCCCGGTCTCCGGCCCCGCCCATATCGCCGTCAACGGACGGGCGGCCTTCCTGTTCGACAAGGAGAGTGGCGGGCTGATCCGTTCCGCCGCAACCCCGATGACACGCAATGGAGAAGCGGCATGAGCGAGACCGCACTGTTCATCAAGGGCGTCGACAAGTTCTATGGCCCGATCGATCATGGCGTCCATGCTGTCAAACAGCTGAACATGGACGTGAAAAAGGGAGAGATCATCGCGCTTCTCGGCTCGTCCGGCTGTGGAAAGACCTCGACATTGCGCATGGTCGCTGGTTTCGAAGCCGTGTCGCGCGGCACGATTTCGATGAAGGGACGCGAGGTTCAGACCTTCGCTCCCGTCAAGCGCAACGTCGCCATGGCGTTCGAGGGCTACTCGCTCTACCCGCCGCTGACCGTGCGTGAAAACATTGCCTTCGCGCTGAAGGCCTCTAGGCTGTCGCAGAGTGTCGTCGATGAGAAGGTCGCCAGTATCGCCAAGTTGCTGGAGATCGAGGATATCATGGGCCGCTATCCAAGCTCGATCTCGGGCGGCCAGCAGCAGCGTGCATCGCTCGGCCGGGCGCTGATCCGGGATGCCGACCTGCATCTGCTCGATGAGCCGATGGGGCAGCTGGAGCCGCAGTTGCGCGCACTTTTGCGCGGCCGTATCAAACATTTCATCAAGGAACGCGGACTGACCGCTATTCTCGTCACCCACGACCAGACGGAAGCCAATGCGCTGGCCGACCGGATCGCCGTCATGGAGGGTGGCGTACTCCAGCAATTCGATACGCCGCAGATGATCAAGGAGCGTCCGGCCAACCTGTTTACCGGCACTTTCGTTGGCGAACCGCCGATGAACGTATTTTCTGCGGGGATTTCAGGGTCTGGCGATACGGTCTCTTTCGGCCTCAACGACGGTGTCAAGCTCGATTACAAGGCGTCTGACTTTTCCCATGAAGTGCGGGCCGAACTGATGAAGCGCAGCAAGGTCGTGCTTGGCATCCGGCCCTATGCGGTTCGCCGCAGTGAGGGCGGGGTCGGCGCGAAAGTGGCGGTCAACCAGTGGCTTGGGGACCAGACGCATATCGCCACTGATTTTGCCGGCGGCACGATGGTGCTGGTCGAGCATGACCGGACGAACCTGGCGATCGGCGAGAATGTCGGTATCCGCCTTGACCCATCGAGCCTGCATGTGTTCGACGGCGATAGCGGCAAGGCGATCAGCCATGGGCAGGAGCTTGCCTGATGCGCGATATCCTGATCGGGATCGATGCGGGAACCTCCGTCATTAAGTCCGTCGCTTTCGATCTTGGCGGCAAGCAGATCGCGGCTTGCGCCATCGCCAACAGCTATGAAAGCGAAGGCGGTAAGGGCGTTGTGCAGGACCTCGACCGGACCTGGGCTGATACTGCAAAGACGCTTGCCGATCTCGCTGGCAAGGTCGAAAATCTTGCCAGCCGGGTTGCGGCGATATCGGTGACGGGCCAAGGCGATGGCACTTGGCTGATCGACAAGAACGGCGACCCTGTCGGCAAGGGCTGGCTTTGGCTTGATGCCCGCGCCGGCGATACGGTGGAGCGGCTGCGGCAGGACAGGGGTGATGCCGCCCGCTTTTCCCATACCGGTTCAGGTCTTGCCGCCTGCCAGATGGGCTCGCAGCTTCGGTGGATTCTGGAAAACGCACCGGAGATGATCTATGGCGCGACAACAGGGTTTCATTGCAAGGACTGGCTCTATTTCAAGCTGACCGGAAAGCGCGCGACCGATCCTTCCGAGGCCAACTTTACCTTCGGAGATTTCCGTACCCGGCAGTATTCCGAGGATGTCATAGACTTTCTCGACCTGCGCAAACAACGCTACCTGCTGCCGGAGATCGTCGATGGTGCGGTGACACAGCATGCTTTAGGCGACGCCGCGGCAGCTTTGACCGGGCTTCTGGCCGGAACGCCCGTCGTGCTCGGTTACGTCGATGTCGTCTGCACGTCGCTCGGCGCCGGTCTCTACGAACCGGGAACCGATACCGGTTGCTCCATCATCGGTTCGACCGGCATGCATATGCGGCTGGCAAAGAGCGCCGATGATGTCCAGCTCAACAGGGATCTGACCGGTTACACGATGTGCCTGCCGATTGAGGGCCATTATGCGCAGATGCAGTCGAACATGGCGGCGACACTGAACATCGACTGGATACTGTCGCTTGCGGGCAGCGTGCTCAAGGGCATGGGTATCGACAAGAGCAAGGCCGAACTGCTCGGTCATGTCGAAGGCTGGCTGTCGGAATCCAAGGAAACCTCGCTGCTGTTCCATCCCTATATTTCCGAGGCAGGCGAGCGCGGTCCGTTTGTCGATGCCTCGGCGCGGGCGTCTTTCATCGGGCTCGATCTGAACCACGGCTTTGCCGACATGGTCCGTGCCGTCTTCAACGGTCTCGCGATGGCGTCGCGTGATTGCTACGTCGAGATGGGACCGCTGCCGTCGCGGGTGCGGCTGACCGGCGGCGCGGCGCGCAGCGCATCCTTGCGGCGCATTCTCGGCGGCGCGCTCGGCTCATCGGTGCAGACCAGCGAGCGCGAAGAGGCGGGCGCTGCCGGCACGGCGATGATCGCCGCCGTTTCGCTCGGCATCTACGGCTCGATGGAAGACTGCGTCAAGCAATGGGTCACCCCCTATCAGCGGCCGGCGGAACCGGCCGACACAGCCATGGCGGCGCGTTTCAACGCGGCGTTTCCACTCTACAGGCAATCGCGCCTGTCCCTTCGTCCGGTCTGGCACGCCCTTTCCCACGGCACCGCCCCGGCAACTGAACAGGAAAGACTGAAATGAAGAAAATCGCCATCATTGGAGACCGGTTCATGCTGCCAACGGTCTTTCGCGACAAAGTCGTGGAAGCTTGTGGCGACGGGCATGATATCCGGCTTCTCGAACAGCCCTGGCCGGATGAGCCGATGGAGCACGGCTATGCCGTCGAGGGCATGGACGGCCTGAAGGAATATGTCGGCAAGGCCGACGACATCGTCGAGTTCGTTGGTGACGCTGAGATGGTCATCACTCAGTTGGCGCCGTTTTCCCGCGGCATGTTTTCCCAGCTTCCTGGCCTGAAGTTCATCGCAGTGTCGCGCGGTGGACCGGTCAATATCGACATGAGCGCCGCGCGGGACGCCAAGGTTCTGGTGGTCAACACGCCCGGCCGCAATGCCAGTGCGGTTGCCGAATTTACACTCGGCGCCATCCTTGCCGAAACCCGGCTGATCCGCTCCGGTCACGAGTCCCTGCGCAAGGGGGAATGGCGCGGAGAGCTTTACCGCGCCGACAAGACCGGCCGCGAACTTTCCGAAATGACGGTTGGTGTCGTCGGCTACGGCAATATCGGCACCAAGGTGGTGCGGCTGCTGCGGGCGTTTGGAACCAAGGTTGTGGTCTATGATCCCTATGTCCAACTCTCGGCCGATGACCGCAACGCGGGTGTCGAGCATGTCAGTTTCGACGATCTGTTGTCACGCTCCGATGTCGTGACGCTGCATTCGCGGGTGTCGGAAGAGACACGGCATATGATGAATGCCGAGAGCTTTGCGAAGATGAAGCCGGGAGCGATCTTCGTGAATACGGCGCGTGGGCCGCTTTGCGATTATGATGCCCTGTACGAGGCCTTGGTGAATGGCCCGCTCGGGTCTGCAATGCTCGAAACGTTCGCCGTCGAGCCGGTGCCGGAGGACTGGCCGCTCTTGCAACTGCCGAACGTAACGCTGACACCGCATATTGCCGGGGCTTCGGTACGCACCGTCACCTATGCCGCCGAGATGGCGGCCGAAGAGGTGCGCCGCTATATCGCCGGCCTGCCGCCGGTCAACCCGTGCTGAGGGCAGGACGATGACAGAGAATTACGTTCGCCAGTCGATCATCGACCATTGCCGTAAGATGAATGCGCTTGGCATCAATCAGGGAACATCCGGCAACATCAGCGCGCGCTATGAAGACCGGATGCTGATCACCCCGTCGGCAGCGCCCTATGATGAGATGACGCCGGACATGATCGCCTCGTTGCCGCTGGAGGGCGAATACGGCGCCTGGGATGGCCCGCGCAAACCTTCGACGGAATGGCGCTTTCATCTCGATATCATGAAGAGCCGGCCAGAGGTTCATGCGGTCATCCACACGCATGCGATCTATTCGACCATCCTTGCCATCGCCCACAAGCCGATCCCGGCCTGTCACTACATGATTGCCGCCTTTGGTGGCGACGACGTGAAAGTCTGCGACTATGCGCGCTATGGGACCAAGGAGCTTTCGGACAATATTCTTAAGGCGATGGAGGGCCGTACCGCCTGCCTGATGGCCAATCACGGCATGCTGGCCACCGGAGCAAGCCTTGAAAAGGCGATGTGGGCGGCGGTCGAGCTCGAAACCATTGCCAAGCAATATTACCATGCCTTGTTGATCGGCGGCCCGGTCGTGCTTTCGGCAGAGGAAATTGCCGGTGTCCGGAAGGGCTTTGCGAGTTACGGATTGCAGGAGAAACGATCGTGAGTGCTGAAGCCGGCATCATCGACCTGTTTATCATCGGCGGCGGTATCAATGGGGCAGGCATTGCCCGCGATGCGGCAGGGCGGGGCATGTCCGTCGTTCTTTGCGAAAAAGATGATCTGGCGCAGGGCACCAGTTCGCGATCCGGAAAGCTTGTGCATGGCGGGTTGCGTTACCTCGAGTATTACGAGTTCCGGCTGGTGCGCGAGGCCTTGATCGAGCGCGAGGTGCTGCTCGAATCCGCGCCGCATATCATCTGGCCGATGCGCTTCGTGTTGCCGCACAGCTCGTCCGACCGCCCGGCCTGGCTCGTTCGTCTCGGTCTGTTTCTCTATGATCATCTGGGCGGCCGCAAGCGGTTGCCCGGTACGCGCACGCTTGACCTGCGCACGGCGCCGGAGGGCGCGCCGGTCAAGACGGACTATCGCAAGGCGTTCGAATATTCCGATTGCTGGGTGGATGATGCCCGGCTGGTGCTGCTCAATGCGCTGGATGCCAAGCAGCGTGGCGCCAAAGTCTACACGAGAACTGCCTGCACGTCGGTGCGCCGCAATGGCGATCTCTGGGATATCGAGATGACTCAGGCCGGCACGGGCCGCAAGAGCGAACTGAAGGCGCGATGCGTCGTCAATACCGCAGGGCCATGGGTCAACGATGTCATCGGCCGTATTGCCGGGCTGAATTCCCGCCGCAATGTCCGGCTCGTCAAGGGCAGCCATATCATCGTGCCGAAATTCTGGGAGGGTCGGCAGGCCTATCTCGTCCAGAACCCGGACAAGCGGGTGATCTTCATCAACCCTTACGAAAATGATCTGGCGCTGATCGGCACCACCGATATTCCCTATGACGGCCGGCCGGAAGATGTGAAAGCCGATGCCAACGAGATCGATTATCTGATCAAATCGGTGAACCGCTATTTCAAGCAGCAGCTCGCCGAAAGCGATATCGTCCATAGTTTCTCCGGCGTGCGGCCGCTCTATGATGACAATGCCGAAAATCCGTCAGCCGTAACGCGGGACTATATTTTCGAGGTTGATGCGGAGAGTGGAAAAGCGCCGCTGCTTTCCGTGTTCGGCGGCAAGATCACCACGTTCCGCAAATTGTCCGAACATGCGCTGGAGAAGATCAGGCCGTTCTTTCCGTCGATGAAACCGGGTTGGACCTCGAAAGGTATCCTGCCTGGCGGCGATATGCCAAAGGCGGATTTCGATCAGTTTCTCGGCGATCTGCGGGCGCGATATCGCTGGCTTCCGGCCGATTTGGCCAAGCATTACGCAAGACTCTACGGCACGCGCGCCCATGACCTGCTCGGCAACGCGGTATCGCTCGACGATCTCGGTACGTCCTTCGGCAAGCTGTTGCGTGAACGCGAAGCGCGGTTCCTGATCGAAACCGAATGGGCGCAGACGCCGCAGGACATTCTGGAGCGCCGCACCAAACACGGATTGCACATGACGCCGGCAGAACGCGAGGCTTTCGCCGCCTGGTGTCTGCGGCAGTCGCAGGCGGCTTGAACGATATCGGAGACAATGGTGAGAAGTTCTGAATTCGAAGCCCTTCTGGATGTCTCGGCCCGGGTCGGTGCCGATCCGGCGCTGGTGCAGGCAGCTGGCGGCAATACCTCGATCAAGGAGGGCGGCACGCTGTGGATCAAGGCGTCGGGCCTTTGGCTGATGCAGGCAAGGCAGCGCGATGTGATGGTGCCGGTGGCGCTCGATGCGTTGCTCGACGCGCTGGAGCGTGATGATCCCTCGACCGAGAAAGCACAGGATTTCGTCATCGCGGACCGCAATCCATCCGGTTTGCGCCCCTCGATCGAAACGACGGTGCACGCCCTGATGCCGCAGAAAGTCGTGATCCACGTGCATTGTGTCGAAACGATCGCGACCGCTGTGCAGGTCAACGGCGAAACCATTGCCGCATCGAAACTATCGGGTATTCCGCATGCGTTCGTGCCCTATGCACGACCCGGCCTGCCGCTGGCAAAGGCGATCGCCACGCGGATTCGGCCGGATACCAGTGTGCTAATCCTCGGCAATCACGGGCTGGCCGTGGCAGCCGAAACCGTTGCAGAGGCGGAATTGTTACTGGCTGAGGTCTCAAACAGGCTGGCCCTGCCACGGCGCAAGGCGCCGGACGCCGACCTTGCGGCCCTCTCGCGGCTTGCCGTCGGCAGCAATTTCGCGCTGCCGGAAGACAGCCTGATCCATGATGCCGCGACCGATCTGGCAAGCTGCCGTATTGCCGCTGGTGGTAGTCTTTATCCGGACCATGTCATCTTCCTCGGCCGCGGATCGTTTGTTGCAGCGCCCGGCGAAACGGCCGCCGCGATCGAGGAACGGCATCGCGGCGAGGGAGTGTCCGTGCCGCCAGCACTGTTGTTTCCAGGCAAGGGCGTCCTGGTCTCCAAGGAGGTCACGGCCGGCGCGCTGGCCATGGCCCGTTGCCTCTCGGACGTCCTTGGCCGTATCAACGAAGGCGCGCGGTTGCGCTATCTGACGGATGCCGAGAATGCCGAGTTGCTTGGGTGGGACGCGGAAAAATACCGGCAGGAACTGAACCGGGCCGGAAAGACGCTGCAATGACCAGTGCCGCAAACAGGCCTTTGGTGATCGGTATTGATATCGGTACATCCGGCGCCCGCGCTGTGGCAATGGATGCGGATTTCGACATAGCCGCATCCGGGGCATCCAGACTTGCCGATTTTTCCGCCGACCATCGCGATCCCGTGATTTGGTGGCAAGCGGTACAGACCGCGCTTGGGCAGGTACTTGGTGCCATCGACCGGACACGGGTCCGGGCAATTGCGATTGACGGCACCTCTGGCACCGTGCTGCCAGTCGGCCCAAACGGCGCGCCGTTGGCGGCGCCGATGATGTACAATGATCCGGTCGAGGATGCGGATATTCTCGCCCGGATCTCCACCCATGCGCCGAAGGAAAGTGCGGTGCATGGGGCGACGTCCGGGTTGGCGAAAGCGCTGGTGTTTCAGTCCACTCCCGGCGTTTTCCGGATTATTCATCAAGCGGATTGGTTAGCCGGGCATTTCACCGGGCTTTATGATGTTTCCGACGAGAACAACGCGCTGAAGACCGGCTACGATCCGGTATCGCGCCGCTGGCCGGACTGGATCGCGGCAACGGGCGCGCGGCTCGATCTGCTCCCGGACGTGCTGCCTGCGGGTGCACCGATCGCCGGGATTTCCCAGGAGGCGGCGAGTGCGTTCGGCCTTGCGGATGATGTCGTCATCGTCGCCGGGACGACGGATGGCTGTGCTTCGTTTCTGGCAACCGGTGCCGGTCAGCCGGGCGATGCCGTTTCCGCGCTTGGGACGACACTCACGGTAAAGATGCTGTCCGACCGGCCGCTGTTTGCGCCGGAATATGGTCTCTACAGCCACCGGATCGGCGATATGTGGCTGGCTGGTGGTGCTTCCAATACCGGCGGCGTGGTGCTGTCCGCCCATTTCGACAACGAGAGGATCGCAGCGCTTTCCGCGGAGATCGATCCGGCGACGGATACCGGGCTCGATTATTATCCGCTGATCAAGGATGGTGAGCGCTTTCCGGTCAACGACCCGGCGATGAAGCCGCGCATGACGCCGCGGCCGCAAAGCGATGCCGAATTCCTGAAAGCGATCTTCGAGGGCATCGCGGGCGTCGAGGCTTTAGCCTATCAGCGGCTGGTGTCGCTCGGCAGCCCGGCCTTGGGTTCCATCCGCACAGTCGGCGGTGGTGCGAAGAACGCGGTCTGGACGGCGATCCGCAACCGGAAGATATCCATTGCCTTTCTGCCGGTGGCTTCGGAAGAGGCGGCTGCGGGAACGGCGCGACTTGCCCTGACCGGCGCGAAAGCGGCGGGCGTGCTATGAAGGGCGGGCCACTGACAATATCGGGCCTAGCTGAGATCGAAGAGCGTTTCGATGCCTTCCTGATCGATCAGTTCGGCGTGCTGCGGGATGGTAAAGGGCCGTATCCCCACGCTGCGGAGACACTTCTGCGGCTGAAGCAGGCTGGCAAGATGATCATCATCCTGTCGAACTCGGGAAAACGTTCGGCGGAAAATGACCGCCGCCTTGCCGCTCTTGGTTTTGATCCGCAGAGCTGGGACTGGTTTTTGACGTCCGGCGAGGTCGCCTGGCGTATCCTTCAGGCCGAAATCCGGCAGGAGGCCGGAAACACCGCACGCAAATGTCTGTTGATCAGCCGCGATGGCGATACCTCACCGCTGGACGGGCTTGATCTGACACGGACCGATCGCGGCGAGGATGCGGATTTCATCCTCTTGGCGGCAAGCGAAGGTGATGCATATCCGCTGACGTTCTACGAAACGCTCCTGGCGCCCGCAGCCGCGCGGGGTGTGCCATGCCTGTGCACCAACCCGGACAAGATCATGTTGACGAAGGACGGTACTGCCTTCGGGGCGGGGCGTATTGCTGAACTCTATGAAGATCTGGGGGGCACCGTGCGCTGGATCGGCAAGCCATTCGCCGACATCTATACAACGGCGCGTGAATTTCTGGGGGACGTTTTCGCGGAGAAAATCTGCTGCATCGGTGACAGCATCGAGCACGATATTGCCGGTGCCGCCGGGGCGGGGCTCGCATCGATCCTGGTGACGACCGGTATTCTCGAAACCGCGTCCGACGCTGATCGCCAGGCGCTGTTTGCCGAGCATGGCGCAGTTCCCGATTTCATCCTGCCGGCATTCATCTGGTCTGAGAGGTAAGGCTTATGGCGTTCACGCTGTCGCTCAACACCAATCCACTGGTCAACCGTTTCGCCGAGGCCGATGACCTGATCGATACGATCGCCGAGAAGATCCGCATTGGCTATGTCCAGCTGACCCACGAGTTCGTCAATCCGGGCTGGCCGGCTGCAACGATCGTCAAGCAGCTGCGCCAATTCAAGCGGGCGCTCGGGCGAACCGGCGTCAAGGTGACTTCGGGCATGACTGGGCCTTATGGACGGCTCAACCATTTCGGCCATCCCGATATCGATGTGCGCCGTTATTATATCGACTGGTTCAAGACCTTTGCCGATATTTCCGCCGAACTCGGTGCTTCCGGCATGGGCACCCAATTCGCCATCTTCACCCACAAGGACTATGACGACCCAGCGCGCCGCGAGGAACTGATGCGGATCGCCATCGATTGCTGGGCCGAAGTGGCCGAGCATGGCAAGGTTGCCGGTCTCACCTATCTGTTTTGGGAACCCATGTCAGTCGGCCGCGAGTTCGGCCATACGATCGCAGAATGCCGCGCGCTCGACGGGCGGCTGGCGCAGTCGGGCCTGCCGATTCCAATGAAGATGATGGTCGATATCGACCACGGTGACGTCACCTCCAGCAATCCGGACGACATCGATCCCTATGCCTGGGCGGAGGCGTTTCCGAAGGAATCGCCGATTATCCACATCAAGCAGTCTTCGATGAACAAGGGAGGGCACTGGCCGTTCATTGCCGTCCATAACAAGGACGGCCGGATAGTGCCTGAAAAGCTGCTCGACACGGTTCGCCGTGGCGGTGGTACCGACAACGAAATCTGCCTTGAACTCTCCTTTCGCGAACGCGAGCCGACCGATCATCTCGTCGTCGATATGATCCGCGAATCCGTGGAGTTCTGGGAGCCGCATATCGATACGGGCTTCAATTCCCGGCGCAACTGATCTCCCTGATGCGCCGCGGCCAGGCGCCCGGTAGCAATGCCGGGCGTTTTGGCATGGGATAGAACCCGAAGCCCAGCGACCACTCAGGACAACGCGTCTTTGAAAAGCTTGTCCAAACCCCCGATTTCAATGCTTTTCGTGATGGCCTCGTCACCACCACGCGCAAACTGCCGCCCATCCTCAATGCCATCATTCGGGATCAGGCGACATGGCAAAGCACTTCCGGAAAGACATCGCTCATCGACTCGCAGCCGCTCGTCACTCGCCGCTGGGGAGAAGGGGAATGTCTGCTATTGCCGAAGCCCTCAAACCCCTTGCATCACCAGAAACGCCTTCATTCGCTCCATAGCCATATCCGGCATATCCAGCACGTTGGCCTTGTCGGCCAAACGGAAGATATTGGCATAGTGCAAAACGCCACGGGCCGACTGCATGCCAGCCGGCATGGTGAAATGTCGTTGGTGGCCATTGAGCCAGGCGAGAAAAACCACGCCGGCCTTGTAATATTGCGTCGGCGCTTCGAAGATTTTTCGCGACAAAGGCACAGTCGGTTCGATCACCGCGCGGAAGGTGGCGGTATCGCCAGCGGCAAGCGAGGCCAGCGCCTTGGAGGCGGAGGGCGCCACGGCATCGAAGATGCCGAGCAGGGCGTGGCTGTATTTCTTTCCATCGCCTTCGATCAGTTCGGCATAGTTGAAATCATCGCCGGTGAAGCAGAGCACATCGTCGGGCAGACGGTTACGCAGGGCGACCTCGTAAGCATTGTCGAGCAATGAAATCTTGATGCCCTCGACCTTCGCCCTGTTCTCCTCGATGATCGACAGGACCGTATCGAGCGCCGTTTCGAAGTTTTCCGATCCCCAATAGCCCTTCAGTTGCGGGTCGAACATGTCGCCCAGCCAGTGCAGCACAACCTTGTCCCTGGTTTGCGACAGGATGCGGCCATAGACCTTGCGGTAGTCATCCGGCGATGTGGCGATGCGGGCGAGTGCGCGGCTGGCCATCATGATCGAGCGGCCGCCTTGCTGCTCGACGAAGCCGATCTGCGTTTCATAGGCGCGGATGACATCGTCGAGCGAGCGTGTATCGGTGGGTAAAAGGTGGTCGGTTCCGGCACCGCAGGCGAGATCGGCGCCCGGCACCGTGCGGGCTTCGGCCAGCGATCGGCGGATCAGTTCCTGCGCGCCTGCCCAATCCAGCCCCATGCCGCGCTGCGACGTGTCCATCGCTTCGGCGATCTTGAAGCCGAGAGCCCAGAGATGATGGCGGAAGGCCATCGTCCGCTCCCAGTCGATGGCCGGGCGGCCCCATGGATCGAGATCGCGCAATGGATCGGAGACCACGTGCGCGGCGGCATAGGCGATACGATTGAAGGTGGGGGCCGTTTTCGGCCGCGAGACCGGTGTTCCCGTCAAACGGTAAATCTCAAGCGAGCCATCGGCGTGTGGCAGCGACAGGGTGGCGGACATGCGGGCTCCTCCTTGGATATTGAAAGCCGAATAATTTAGATCGTTCCAAATTTCAAGGAAAATTTGCGTGCCAAACCGAAGCTTCGAATGCGCAGAGAGTAGATTTTTGGACTGACGTCGAGTTTCTTGTCGTTGTATGTAAGGCGCCGTGTTTTAAATTAACAAGCTAATATCAATGGCTTGTCTATTTCTGTGTTCTTCGATCCGGTTTCGCTGTCTGTGGATAAAGGGGAGCCTGATCGAGTTTGGCGAAATCCGCTTGACAAAATTGGAACGTTCCAATTATTTTGAGCATGCATGCTGAGGTGGAAGACCTTGGCCGGGAGGGTGATGTGGTAAAAGACCGGGTGACAGTGATCGATATTGCGCGCGCCGCCGGTGTGTCGAAGTCGACCGTGTCGCTCGTGCTGCAGGCGAGCCCGCTGGTCAATGAGGCCACCCGCGCCAAGGTCAATGCGGTCATTCGCGATCTCGGCTATGTCTACAATCGAGGCGCCGCCAACCTGCGCCAGTCCAATTCCAAATCGAAGATCATCGGTATCGTCGTCAACGACCTGACCAACAGTTTCTTCGCCGAGCTTGCTGTCGGCGTCGATATGGTCGTGCAGTCGGCCGGTTACGTGCAGTTTCTTGCCAATACCGCCGAAAGCGTCGACCGCCAGCGTGAGGTAATATCCTCGATGCGTGAGCACGGTATTTCCGGGCTGATCCTGTCGCCGGCGCGTGGAACAGATGCCAATGACCTGAAGCCGCTGGTGGCGAGCGGTATTCCCGTCGTCAATGTCGTCCGGCAGGTTACCGGCGCCAAGGTTTCCTCGCTGATCTCCGACAATCATGCCGGCATGCGCGATGCCGTCCGCCATCTGGCCGGGCTTGGCCATCACCGTATCGCGTTCCTCGGCGGCTTTCCCGATACGGCCGTTTTCAATGAGCGGCTGCAGGGTTATCGCGACGCGCTGTCCGATATGGATCTAGCTCTTCATGACGAACTTGTGGTCAGCTCGGCGCCGTCGCGGGCAGGGGGCGTCGCTGCCATCGAGCGGGCGTTGCTGCTCCGCGAGCGGCCGACGGCGGCAGTGTGTTTCAACGATGCGGTCGCTTTCGGGGTCTGCGACGGCTTGCGCGCCCATCGTCTTGATCCAGGTGAGGATTTTGCCGTGATCGGTTTCGACGACGTGATCGAGGCGCAGACGGCGGTGCCGGCGTTGACGACAATTTCGGTTGATCCGCAGGGCATGGGGCGCCGGGCGGCGCAGCTTCTTTTGAAACAGATCAATGCCGGACGGGCCGATGCGGAAGCGATCGTCAGTTCGGTGCGGCTGGTCGTACGCCAAAGCTGTGGTGCCGCCATCGACAAGCGGGAAAGGCTATCCTTGTTATGACACGTTGGGGTTTGATCGGGGCAAGCACGATTGCCCATGAATGGGTAATCGACGCGATCCGCGCCGTTGGTGGCGAGATCGTTTCGGTGATGAGCACCAGCGCCGAGCGCGGCGCCAAATATGCCGCAGACCACGGCATTGCAAAATCGGTGACCAGTGTTGACGAGCTTGTTGGTGATCCTGATGTTCAGGCCGTCTACATTTCCACCACGAATGAACTGCATCGCGACCAGGTGATTGCGGCGGCCAAGGCCGGCAAGCATATTCTCTGCGAAAAGCCGCTGGCGATGAGCCTTGACGATGCCCATGCCATGGTCAAGGTGGCACGGGATGCCGGTGTCGTCATGGCGACCAATCATCACCTTCGCGGTGCCGCAACCCATCGTGCCATGCGCGATGCGATTGCCGACGGAAAGATCGGCAAGCCATTGGCGGCCCGCGTCTGCCATGCCGGTTACCTGCCGCCGCATCTGCAGGGCTGGCGCTTGGACAAGCCAGAAGCGGGTGGCGGGGTCATTCTCGATATTACCGTGCATGACACCGATACGCTGCGTTTCGTGCTCGGCGACGATCCGGTCGAGGCGGTGGCGCTTGGCCAATATGGCGGCATGGCAAAGGCAGGGCTTGAAGATGCGGCGATGGGTATCCTGCGGTTCAAATCAGGCCTGATTGCTCAGTTCCATGATGGTTTTACCACCAAATATGCAGTTACCGGCTTTGAGGTGCATGGCTCGGACGGATCACTGATCGCCCGCAACTGCATGAGCCAGAAGCCGGTTGGCACGGTGACCTTGCGCAATGTCGAGGGTGAAACGGAGCTGCCGCTCGACCACCGCAATCTCTATGAAAACACGCTGACTGCCTTTGACAACGCCATTGCTGGCAAGGGCAAGCCGCTCTGTGGCGGCGAGGATGGCATCTGGTCGCTGGCGACGGGGCTGGCGGTGATGAAATCGGCGCAGACCGGAAATGCCGTCGCTGTCGAAACGGGGCTTTGAGGCCATGATTGGCGAGACGGTCGAGCGGCTGCATGCTTTCCTGGGGGAGGTGATAGCAGCTTCCCACTTCTCCCCAGTGGGGAGAAGTGCCGAGCGGGAGCGAGGCGATGAGGGGGGCCGCGTATCGAGTATCGAGGCAGCCGCCCCTCATCCGGCCCTGCGGGCCACCTTCTCCCCGCTGGGGAGAAGAGGGGGCCAGCCGCAACTGAAGACCATGATGATTTCAACAGAGTTCTGTCTATGAGCAAGCATATCACCCCGGCTGAGGCCGCCGCTTTGATCCCCGATGGCGCGACCGTTTCTGTGTCGTCGTCGAGTGGGCTCGGTTGCCCGGACCTGATGCTGAAGGCGATCGGAGAGCGTTTTGACGCGACCGGCCATCCGCGCGATCTGACGACACTGCACCCGATTGCCGCGGGTGACATGAGCGGCATCAAGGGTGTCGATTACATCGCCAAGAAAGGGCTTTTGAAAAAGATCATCGGCGGCTCCTATCCCTCCGGCCCCTCGACATCCGAGCCGCCGCTGATCTGGCAGATGATTGGTAGCAACGAAGTGGCTGCTTACAACATCCCCTCCGGCGTGCTGTTCGACATGCACCGGGAAGCGGCCGCAAAGCGTCCGGGGGTGCTCACCAAGACCGGTCTCGACACTTTCGTCGATCCCGCGCGCCAAGGCTGTGCCATGAATGCGTCGGCCATGGCCGAACCGGTCGTCAAGAAGATGGAATTCGAGGGCGAGGACTGGCTGTATTTCAAGGCGATCGTGCCACAGGTGGCGATCATCCGGGCAACCACCGCCGATGAGCGCGGCAACCTGACCTATGAGCACGAAGGCGCCTATCTCGGCGGTCTCGACCAGGCGCTGGCCGCTCGAAACAATGGCGGTATTGTCATTGCGCAGGTCAAGCGGATCACCAAGTCCGGTTCGCTGAAGCCGCATGACGTGCGGGTTCCCGGCATGCTGGTCGATTATGTCATCGTCGATCCCGACCAGAAGCAGACGACGCTGACGGATTATGATCCGGCGATCTCAGGCGAAATCTTCCGGCCACTCGACAGTTTTCGGGTGCCGGAATTCAATATTCAGAAGGTCATTGCCCGCCGTGTTGCGCAGGAACTGCAGGGTGGATCCTGCGTCAATCTCGGCTTCGGCATTTCGGCCAATGTGCCGCGTATCCTGCTAGAAGAGGGCCTGCACGGCTCGGTCACCTGGGTGATTGAGCAGGGGGCGGTCGGTGGCGTGCCGCTGCTTGATTTCGCCTTCGGCTGCGCCTCGAATGCCGACGCCTTCATGCCGTCGCCTTACCAGTTCACCTATTTTCAGGGCGGCGGCTTCGATGCCTCGCTTCTGTCGTTTCTTGAGATCGATAAATCCGGCTCGGTCAACGTCTCGAAACTGTCCTTCCGGCCACACGTGACCGCAGGGGCGGGCGGGTTCGTCGATATCACTGCGCGGGCAAAGAAGATCGTCTTCTCCGGCATGTTCAACGCGGGGGCTAAGCTCTCGATGACCGACAGCAAGCTGGTGATCGAAAAAGAGGGCAAGCTGAAGAAGCTGGTCAACGAGGTCGAACACGTCACCTTCTCCGGCCGCCGCGCCGTTGAGCAGGGGCAGGATATCACCTATGTCACCGAGCGTTGCGTGATGAAGCTGACGCCTGAAGGCATCATGCTCACCGAAATCGCGCCGGGTGTCGATCTGCAGACCCATATTCTCGACCAGTCGGAATTCCCGCTGATCGTGTCTGACAAGTTGAAGGTCATGGATGCGGCGCTGTTTCATGAAGCGCCGATCGGGCTGACGTTGCCGCAAAAGCCGGTTCGGACGCTGGAAGGAGCGGCGCATGGCTGACGAACGCATCCGTATCGAGACCGAGGGGGCGATCGCCATCCTCACGGTTGCACGGCCGGACAAGTTGAATGCCTTCGATATCGACATGCTGAAGGCACTCTCGGCAGCCTGCGATACGGTCGAGGCCGATGCGACCATCCGCGTCGTCATTTTGACAGGCGAGGGCAAGGCCTTTTCGGCCGGGGGCGATATCAAGGCCTGGGGGGCGATGAGCCCCAACGAATTCGGTCACGCCTGGGTGCGTTTCGGCCACCGTGTGTTCGAGCGGCTGGCGACCCTGCGCATGCCGGTGATTGCCGCGATCAATGGCCACACACTTGGCGGCGGGCTGGAACTGGCGGCAGCGGCGGATATCCGCATTGCCGAAAAGCAGGTGAAGATCGGCCTGCCGGAAACGAGCCTCGGTATGGTTCCGGGCTGGTCGGGCACACAGCGTCTGGTCCGGCGGTTTGGCGCGCAAGTGGTGCGGCGCATGGTGCTGGGCGGCGAGATGTTTACGGCCGATGAGGCGAAGGCACTGGGGCTGGTCGATGCCGTCGTGGCGACTGGGACGGTGCGGGATACGGCGAAGGACTATGCCGGGCGCATTGCCAAGCGCGGTCCGGCGGCACTGGAAATCTGCAAGCTGATGATCGCGTCCGCCAATGGCGAAGACAACGGAACGGCTGTGGAAGCGCTGGGATCGATCCTGGCGGCCAAGACCGGTGACATGAAAGAGGGCGTTGCGGCTTTTAGCGGCAAACGCCCTGCGGAATTCAAGGGAGAATGGTAATGACGGTTCTGGTGAAGCCCAAGGCTTTGACTGACACGAAGGTGCGCGACTTCCAGATGCTGATTGACGGCAAATGGGGCAATGCTGCCGAGGGCCGGACACTGGAGCGCGTGGCGCCCGGTCATGGCGTCACCGTCAGCCGCTATCCGGCTGCGACGAAAGTGGATGCGGAGCGTGCTATCGCTGCAGCCCGCAAGGCATTTGACGATGGTCCTTGGCCGCGCATGACGGCATCGGAGCGTTCGCTTGTGCTGCTTCGCGCTGCTGACATGATCGCGGCGCGTGCCGATGAACTGGCCTATCTCGATTGTATCGAGAGCGGTAAGCCGATCAGCCAGGCCAAGGCCGAACTTGGCGGCGCCGCCGATATCTGGCGCTATGCCGCAGCGCTTGCGCGCGATCTGCACGGCGAAAGCTATAATACGCTCGGCGATGGCACGCTCGGTGTCGTCCTGCGCGAAGCCATTGGCGTGGTCTCGATCATCACACCGTGGAATTTCCCCTTCCTGATCGTCAGCCAGAAACTGCCGTTTGCGCTTGCGGCCGGCTGCACGACGGTGGTCAAGCCGTCTGAACTCACGTCCGGATCGACGCTGGTGCTGGGCGAAATCCTCGAAGCAGCCGGTGTTCCCGCAGGCGTCGTCAACATCATCACTGGCACTGGCCCGGATGTCGGCGCGATCATGACCTCGCATCCCGACGTCGAAATGGTCTCCTTTACCGGCTCGACCGGTATCGGCAAGCTGACGATGACCAATGCCGCGCAGACGCTGAAGAAGGTTTCGCTGGAACTCGGCGGCAAGAACCCGCAGATCGTCTTTCCGGATGCCAATCTCGATGATTTCATCGATGCGGCGGTGTTCGGCGCCTATTTCAATGCCGGCGAATGCTGCAATGCCGGTTCGCGGCTGATCGTTCACAAGGAGATCGCTGAGGACGTGATTGCCCGTGTCGCCGCGCTTTCGGCGAAGGTCAAGGTCGGCGATCCGCTCGATCCGCAAACCCAGGTCGGGGCGATCATTACGCCGCAGCATCTGGACAAGATCGTTGGCTACGTTTCGGCCGCCTCCGGCAATGGGGCTAAGGTTTCGCATGGCGGCGCCGCACTTGATCTCGGCTCGGGCCAGTTCATGTCACCGACCATTCTCTCGTCCGTCACGCCCGACATGGCCGTGGCGCGGGAAGAAGTGTTTGGTCCGGTGCTTTCGGTGCTGACCTTCGAGACCACGGCGGAGGCGATCCGGATTGCCAATTCGATCGATTACGGTCTGTCGGCCGGTGTCTGGAGCCGCGATTTCGATACTTGCCTGACGGTTGGCCGGAAGGTGCGGGCCGGAACGATCTGGATGAACACCTTCATGGATGGGGCCTCGGAGCTGCCATTCGGAGGCTACCGCCAGTCCGGTCTTGGCCGCGAACTCGGCCGCCATTCGGTGGAAGATTACACCGAGACCAAGACGCTCAACATGCATATCGGCGGCCGCACCGGCTGGTGGATGCCGCGTTCATAAGGGAGATTTGAGCAGAGGCGATGAGAGGAGGGGAGGGGGCATGGAGCTGAATTCGAGTTTGGAACAGGGCACTGGCCTCATTCTCAAGGTCTCACGTTGCCGGAAAATTGATCGTCGGCTTCAGCATGACTTGCATGTCGGCCGTGTTCGTTCCAGCAATCCGAGCCATGAGGACGCGGCCCATCTGTTCACCGGTATCCGTCAGATCCTCATAGATCGTCTCAACCTTGGGCTGGATGTTGACCAGCAGTTTCGAGGTCTGTTTGCCGACGATGTCATATTCGACGCCGAGCGCCAGTCCGTGATCGCTCATGCCGGTGATCGTCGCCAGCGCCGAAACCTCACCGCCGCAGACAAAGCCGTCGGGCGCGTCCGGTTGCCCGGCGCGGCGGCTGATGAAGTCACGGATATGGTCGATCGGGCTGTCGAGATGGATTTCTTCGGGGATTTCGTAAGCGACGCCGGCCTCGCGCACAGCCGTCATGAAACCGTGCATCAGGTGCTGCGAGAAGGTCATGCGCTTCGGCGGCAGGATGATCGTCGGCTTTCGCCGGCCGCGCGTAATCAGCCGCTTGGCTGCCTCGTAGGCGAAGGAGAAATTGTCATAGTCGACATAGGGGTGAGGGGTGGAAAGCTCCGTTCTCCCATGGCAGACGAAGGGAAAATCGTTTTCGAGCAGGAAGCGCACGCGCGGGTCGAACGGTTCGGTGCGCGAGAAGATCAGCCCGTCAGCCATACTGTTGCGGACGATGTGGCGCACCGCATCGAGATTGCTGTCGTTCATGAAATTCGGCGTGACGATGATGTGGTAGGGCGTATCGGTCAGCGCCTTGGCAAGGCCGAGCATCAGCGAGGTGCCGTAGCCGAGGATTTCCTCGTGCGGGTCGAGAAGAACGCTGATGACGTTGGTTCGGCCGGTCTTCAGGCGCTGCGCCGCCCGGTCGGGAAGGTAGCCGATTTCTGCCGCCACCTCATGCACGCGGCGCCGGGTTTCGGCCGAAATCTGCGGTGCATTGCTGAGTGCCCGCGACACGGTCGTCACGGCAAAGCCGGTGAGATCGGCGAGGGTGCGCAGCGTTGGCTTGCCGCTTTTCGGTCTCGTTTCGGCAGCGGCGGATTTGGGAGTGTCAACCAATGAAATACTCCCTTGAGGCGACGACAAGGCGTCTTTGTAACGTCAGACGCACACATGCGCAATGTGTGTTTATGCAAACGTTACAAATGCGCATTGCTAGTAAGGATTTGCGGCGGTGCGGCATTAATTTCACGGCTTATAAACACTGGAATTCAAAGTGTTAATTCGAATTGTCTGGCTATGGTGTGCGGTGCTTGACTTGAGCCTATTTATAACGTTTTAAATGAACCGGCGGTGGAGACCGCAGACCAATTGCTTCCCTGTTTGAGCGGGGATGGCATTCAACGGCGGGGGAGGAGTTTCCCGCTATCCGACTTGCAAACGGGAGGACTACGATGCGCAAGTTTATGACGACGACAGCAATTGCAGCATTGATGATGACGGGTGGCGCGGTGATGGGCGGCTCTGCCGTGCAGGCTGCTGAAAGCGTTGAAGTTCTGCATTGGTGGACATCCGGCGGCGAAGCGGCCGCTCTGGACGTCCTGAAGAAGGATCTGGAAACCAAGGGTATTTCCTGGACCGACATGCCGGTTGCCGGTGGTGGTGGTACGGAAGCCATGACCGTGCTGCGCGCCCGCGTCACCTCGGGCAATGCACCGACGGCCGTTCAGATGCTCGGCTTCGACATTCTCGACTGGGCCAAGGAAGGCGCGCTTGGTAATCTCGACGAAATCGCCGGCAAGGAAGGCTGGGACAAGGTCATTCCGGCCGCCCTGCAGAAATTCTCCAAATACGACGGTCACTGGATTGCCGCTCCGGTCAACGTCCACTCCACCAACTGGATGTGGATCAACAAGGCAGCCCTCGACAAGGCAGGTGGCAAGGAGCCGCAGAACTGGGACGAGTTGGTCGCTCTGCTTGATAACTTCAAGGCACAGGGCATTACCCCGATCGCAGCCGGTGGCCAGCCGTGGCAGGATGCGACCCTGTTCGATGCTGTCGTTCTTTCGCTCGGCACCGATTTCTACAAGCAGGCCTTCATCGATCTTGATCCGGCAGCTCTTGGCGGCGACAAGATGAAGACCGCCTTCGAGCGCATGACCAAGCTGCGTTCCTATGTGGACGACAACTTCTCCGGCCGCGACTGGAACCTGGCATCTGCCATGGTCATCGAAGGCAAGGCCGGCGTGCAGTTCATGGGCGACTGGGCAAAGGGCGAGTTCGTCAAGGCAAAGAAGGTGCCCGGCACCGACTTCGTCTGCATGCGTTACCCGGAAACACAGGGTTCCGTCACCTTCAACTCCGACCAGTTCGCGATGTTCAAGGTTGCCGCTGACAAGGTTCCGGCCCAGATGCAGATGGCCGCTGCGATCGAAAGCCCGACCTTCCAGTCGGCCTTCAACGTCGTCAAGGGTTCGGCTCCGGCCCGTACAGACGTATCGAACGAAGCGTTCGACGCTTGCGGCAAGAAGGCCATCGCCGATCTCGCCGACGCCGACAAAAACGGCAAGCTGTTCGGTTCCATGGCTCACGGCCATGCCAATCCGGCTGCTGTCAAGAATGCGATCTACGACGTCGTGACACGCGAATTCAACGGTGAACTCACCCCCGAAGAAGCCGTCAAGGAACTGCCGGCCGCTGTTGCTGCTGCGCAGTAATCGTTCTGCGAATAATGCCACTCATCCGCCCTTCGGGCATCTTCTTCCCGTCGTAACGGGGAGAAGGACCGGGCGGCGACCTCTGTAATCCCCTCTCCCCGCATGCGGGGAGAGGGCTAGGGTGAGGGGCATCTTGCTTTATTCAATTCACATACAACGGTGGTATTCGCTATGGATAGCCGAAGCCGGCTGCAGGACCTTGTGCCAAAACTGGTACTTGCCCCAAGCTTTCTGATCGTCATTGTCTTCGTGTATGGCTTCATTGTCTATACCGGCTATCTGTCGGTCACCGACAGCAAGATGCTGCCGTCCTACAATTTCGTGGGATTGAGCAACTATTCCAAGCTCTGGGCTCTGCCGCATTGGTGGCGGGCAATTTCCAATCTGGCGATCTTCGCGTCGCTTTACATTCTCATCTGCTCAGTGCTGGGTCTGGGCCTTGCCATTCTTCTCGATCAGAAGATCCGCGCCGAAGGTTTGCTGCGGCCGATCTATCTCTACCCGATGGCGCTGTCCTTCATCGTCACCGGCACGGCCTGGAAATGGTTTCTCGATCCGGGCATCGGCCTTGAAAACACCATGCATCTCTGGGGCTGGGAAAGTTTTACCTTCAACTGGATCAAGGATCGCAACTACGCGATCTATTGCGTGGTGATCGCAGCCGTCTGGCAATCCACCGGCTTCATCATGGCGATGTTCCTGGCCGGTCTTCGCGGCGTCGATAACGAAATCATCAAGGCGGCGCAGATCGATGGCGCTTCGACCACGACGATCTACCGGCGGATCATCATTCCGCTGATGCGTCCGGTGTTCCTGTCGGCCTTCGTCGTGCTCGCCCATCTCGCCATCAAGGCCTATGACCTGGTCGTGGCACTGACGGGCGGCGGGCCGGGGCAGGCGACCGAACTGCCTGCAACCTTCATGTATTCCTACACTTTTACCCGCAATTCGATGGGCATTGGCGCCTCGTCGGCCATCGTCATGCTGGCCATGATCTTCTCGATCATCATCCCCTACCTCTATTCCGAAATCAAAGGGGAGAAGCGCGCATGAGTGTCCAGAGCCCTGACAACGCCATTTCTTCCGGCCGCCTGACGCGCGCGCTGATCTATACCGTGCTGATCCTGTTTGCGGCCTATTCGCTGCTGCCGCTCTATGTGATGCTGGTCAATTCCTTCAAGCCGCTGGACGAAATCCGCCAAGGCGGCATGCTGAACCTGCCGATGAGCTGGACGCTGGATCCCTGGCGCTCCGCCTGGTCGACGGCGCAGATCGGTGTGCAGCCGACAGGCTTGCGTCCCTTCTTCATCAATTCGATCCTGATGGTCGTGCCGGCCGTGGCGATCTCGACGATCATCGGTGCGCTCAATGGTTATGTCTTGACCAAGTGGCGGTTTCCGGGCTCCGGCATCTTCTTTGGCATGCTGCTTCTGTCCTGCTTCATCCCGTTTCAGATCGTCCTGATCCCGATGGCGCGCATGCTGGGTATCTTCGGTCTTGCCGGATCGGTCCCTGGCTTGGTGATGGTGCACGTCATCTATGGTCTCGGTTTCACGACGCTGTATTTCCGCAACTACTATGAGGCGTTTCCGACCGAACTGGTGCGGGCCGCACAGATCGATGGCGCCAGCTTCTTCCAGATCTTCCGGCGCATCCTGCTTCCATCGTCGGGTCCGATCATCGTCGTCTCGGTTATCTGGCAATTCACCAATATCTGGAACGACTTTCTGTTCGGGGCATCGTTCTCCGGGGCGGATTCGACGCCGATGACGGTGGCGCTCAACAATCTCGTTTCTTCCTCGACCGGGGTGAAGGAATACAACGTCCATTTCGCAGGCGCGATCCTTGCCGCCTTGCCAACGCTTGTCGTCTACATCGTTTCCGGCCGCTATTTCGTCCGTGGCCTGATGTCCGGCGCCGTGAAGGGTTAAAGCCATGTCCTTTCTGAAAATCACAAACCTTCGCAAGTCCTACGGCTCGCTGGAAATCCTGAAAGATATCAATCTGGAAATCGACGAGGGCGGCTTCCTGGTGCTGGTCGGCCCGTCCGGTTGTGGCAAGTCGACCTTGCTCAACACCATCGCTGGGCTGGAACCGATCACGTCAGGCGAAATCTCGATCAACGGCAAGTCGGTGGCGGGCCTGCATCCCTCCAAGCGCGACATCGCCATGGTCTTCCAGTCCTATGCGCTCTATCCGAACATGACGGTGGCCGGAAACATCGCCTTCGGCATGGAAATCCGTGGCGTGCCGAAAGACGAGCGTGACAAGGCTATCAAGCAGGTTGCCGACATGTTGCAGATCGGCCATCTGCTCGACCGCAAGCCCAGCCAGCTTTCCGGTGGTCAGCGCCAGCGCGTCGCCATGGGCCGAGCGCTGGTGCGCAATCCGCAGGTCTTCCTGTTCGATGAACCATTGTCCAACCTCGATGCAAAGCTGCGCGTCGATATGCGCACCGAGATCAAGCGCCTGCACCAGCGCATGAAGACGACGATCGTCTATGTGACGCATGACCAGATCGAGGCGATGACGCTGGCAACGAAGATCGCCGTTCTGAAGGACGGCATCCTGCAGCAATTCGGCACGCCTGCCGAAATCTACAATAATCCGGCCAACCTGTTCGTCGCCGATTTCATGGGCTCGCCGGCGATGAACCTGTTGACCGCAACGGTGGAGGGCGGCGGCAATGATCTGCGTGTCTCGCTGGTTCGACCAGATGCTGAGCCGTTGCATCTGCCGGTCGCCCAGGTGTCTGGCCTTGCCGCCTATAGCGGCAAGCAGGTTGTTTTCGGTATCCGGCCGGAAGCGCTGACCGATCCCGATGGCGCCGATCGCAACGCCCGCTCTCTGGTGGAAGGCGATTGCTTGATCGAAGTGGTGGAGCCAGCCGGTTCGGACACGTTCGCAGTCACCAAACTTGGCGGCAAGGAAGTGGTGGCGCGTCTGCGCGCCGACGCCCGTATCGCGCCCGGCCAGAATACAAGACTGGCCTTCAATCTGGACAAGGCGGTGTATTTCGACCCGCAAAACCAGCAGCGCATCGGCTGAGTTCCGTCATGGTCAACCAGCCCGACATCGTCATCATCGGTTCCGGCATCGGCGGAGCGACGGTCGCTTCGGCGCTTGCCGGGTCGGGCGCACGCATCGCCATCCTCGAGCGCGGCGAGCGCCTTCCCGACACGCCGGAAACGCGCAGCTATAAATCCATCTTCGTTGATGGACACTTCCGGCCAAAGGAGATGTGGCGCGAACCGGACGGGACGGCGTTCAATCCAGGGAATTTCTATTTCGTCGGAGGCAATTCCAAGCTCTTCGGCGCGGTCCTTCTGCGCTACCGCGCCGAGGACTTTACCGAAATGCAGCATCTCGGCGGTGTCTCGCCGGCCTGGCCCTTTCCCTACGAGGAACTGGAACCATGGTACGGCAAGGCGGAACGGCTGTTTGCGGTGCGCGGCGAGCTTGGTCAGGACCCGACGGAACCTGCGCACTCGACGCCCTATTCTCACGGCCCGGTACCGGACGAGCCCGCAATCGCCCGCGCCCGCGCCGAGTTGAAGGCGCAGGGACTGCATCCGGCGACATTGCCGCTCGGCGTCGATATCGACACCTGGCTGGCCGGCGGACGCACGCCGTGGGATGGCTTTCCCAACACGGGCAAGGGCAAGAAGGACGCCGAGACCGCGCCGCTTGCCGTCGCGCTGAAGGACCCGAATATCGAGCTGATCACCTCCGCTTATGTCGAGACGCTGGAAGCCGGGCCAGGCGGGCGGATCGAGGCGATCCACTACGTCCACAAAGGCGAGAGGAAACGATTGTCCCCGAAGCTGGTGATCCTGTCGGCCGGCGCGATCAATTCCGCCGCGATCCTGCTGCGCTCCGGCGATGGCAAGGGAATTGCCAACCGCTCCGATCAGGTCGGCCGCAACTTCATGAACCACAATTGCAGCGCCATGCTGGCCATCAACCCGTTCCGGCGCAACGACAGCGTCTACCAGAAGACGCTGATGCTGAACGACTACTACCTCACCGGTGGGCGTGATGGCTTGCCGCTGGGCAATGTCCAGCTGCTCGGCAAGATCAACGGAGACATCCTCAAGGCCAATGCGCCACGTTACGCACCGCGCTTCGCCCTCGATTTCATGGCTGGCCACGCCATCGATTGGTACATGATGACAGAGGATCTGCCGAATCCGGAAAGCCGCATCATGGTCGATGGCAAGGGCATCATCATGCAGTGGCGGCGCTCCAACATGGAGGCACTGTCCGGGCTTGAGGCGAAGATGCGCGCCCACTTCAAGGCGGCGGGTTATCCGATCGTGTTGTCCCAACCGTTCGACAAACGCACACCGTCGCACCAATGCGGCACGGTGCGCATGGGCAACGACCCGGCGTCTGCGCCGCTCGATCCGTACTGCCGGGCCTTTGATCACTCGAACCTTTATGTTGTCGATGGCGGCTGCCTGCCGACATCGGCCGCCGTCAATCCGGCGCTGACGGTTGCCGCACAGGCGCTGCGTGTAGCCGATCACATCATCGCGAAGGATCTGGCGGCATGAGCAATCACAAACGCCCTGTCGCCATCGTCACCGGCGGCCGCCGCGGAATAGGTCTCGGCATCGCCAGGGCACTGGCGAAAACCGGTTTCGACATTGCCATCACCGGTATCGGCGATGCCGATCAGGTCTCGGGTGTGCTGGAGGAGCTTGCTGCGCTCGGCGCCAAGGCGATTTTTCTGAAAGGGGATCTCTCCGAGTTGTCCGGTCATCAGGCGACGGTCGATGCGGTGCTGGCAGAATTCGGCGGGATCGATTGCCTCGTCAACAATGCCGGCATGGCATCGGTGGTGCGGGGCGATTTCCTTGAGCTTGCCCCGGAAAACTTCGACACGATCATCGGCACCAATCTGCGTGGTACGGTGTTTTTCACTCAGGCGGTGGTGAAGGCGATGCTGGCGGGCTGTGCCCGCGGGCCGCGTTCGGTAATCAACATCACGTCCGTATCGGCGGTGATGAGTTCGCCGGAGCGTCTGGACTATTGCATCAGCAAGGCGGGGCTTGCATCGTTTTCGCAAGGGCTGACGCTGCGTTTGGCCGATACCGGTATCTCGGTGTTCGAGGTTCGCCCCGGCATTATCCGCTCCGATATGACCGCCGGCGTGTCCGCCAAGTACGACGCGTTGATAGATGGCGGGCTGGTGCCGATGAAACGCTGGGGCGAGGCGGATGATATTGGCCGCATGGTCGCGGCATTGGCCAACGGCAGCTTCGGCTTTGCCACGGGCTCGGTGATCAATGCCGACGGTGGGCTTTCGATCGGGCGATTGTAGTGAATTTTGGCTGGGAAGGGCAGGGCGTAATCCTCTTCTCCCCAGCGGGGAGAAGGTGGCCCGAAGGGCCGGATGAGGGGGAGCCAAGCACACGCGAGTTTGCGGCGACACCCCCTCATCGCCTCGCTGCGCTCAGCACTTCTCCCCGCTGGGGAGAAGAGGGAGCAGACGGCTTGCCCCGTTTGAGATCGCCGCAAGGCGACAACGTTTTAAGGACGACGACATGACCTATGACTACATCATCACCGGTGCCGGACCGGCCGGTTGCGTGCTTGCCAACCGGCTGACCGAAGACGCAGATGTCAAGGTGCTGCTGCTCGAGGCTGGCGGCAGCGACTGGAATCCTCTGTTCCATATGCCGGCTGGCTTTGCCAAGATGACCAAGGGTGTCGCCAGCTGGGGCTGGGAGACCGTGCCGCAGAAGCACATGAAGAACCGGGTTCTGCGCTATACGCAGGCCAAAGTGATCGGCGGCGGCTCGTCGATCAACGCGCAGCTTTATACGCGCGGCAATGCGGCCGATTACGATCTCTGGGCCAGCGAGGACGGCTGCACCGGCTGGGATTACCGCAACGTGTTGCCCTATTTCAAACGCTCGGAAGACAATCAGCGTTTTGCCGACGATTACCATTCCTATGGCGGACCGCTCGGCGTCTCCATGCCGGTCTCAGGCCTGCCGATCTGCGATGCCTATATCCGCGCGGGGCAGGAGCTTGGCATTCCCTACAATCACGATTTCAATGGCAAGCAGCAGGCAGGCGTCGGCTTCTATCAGCTGACCCAGCGCAACCGCCGCCGCTCGTCGGCGTCGCTCGCCTATCTCAACCCGATCAGGGATCGCAAGAACCTGACCGTCCGGCTCGGCGCGCGGGTGACGCGGATTGTGCTGGAGGGAATGCGCGCAGTTGGCGTCGAGGTCGCGACTGCAAAGGGATTGGAAACCATCCGCGCCGAACGCGAGGTGTTGGTCTCTTCCGGGGCTATCGGATCGCCGAAACTGCTGCAGCAATCGGGCATCGGCCCGGCCGATCATCTGCGTTCTGTCGGCGTCGATGTGAAACATGACCTGCCGGGTGTCGGCAGCAATCTTCAGGATCATCTCGACCTCTTTGTCATTTCCGAATGCACCGGCGATCATACCTATGACGGCGTCGCGAAACTGCACCGCACCGTCTGGGCCGGTCTACAATATGTGCTGTTCCGCTCCGGTCCGGTCGCCTCATCGTTGTTTGAGACCGGCGGCTTCTGGTATGCCGATCCGAATGCACGCTCACCCGATATCCAGTTCCATCTGGGGCTCGGCTCCGGCATCGAGGCCGGTGTCGAGAAACTGAAGAATGCCGGCGTGACGCTGAATTCCGCCTATCTGCATCCGCGTTCGCGCGGTACCGTCCGGCTGTCGTCTTCCGATCCGGCGGCCGCCCCGCTGATCGATCCGAATTACTGGAGCGATCCGCATGATCGCAAGATGTCGCTGGAAGGCCTGAAAATCGCCCGCGAAATCTTCCAGCAGCAGGCGCTGAAACCTTACATCATGGCCGAGCGACTGCCCGGGCCGCAAGTGATGACCGATGACGAGTTGTTCGAATACGGCTGCGCCAATGCCAAGACCGATCATCATCCCGTCGGGACCTGCAAGATGGGAACCGGTGCTGACGCCGTCGTCGGGCTGGATTTGCGGGTGCATGGACTGGAGGGGCTTCGCGTCTGCGACAGTTCGGTCATGCCGCGCGTTCCCTCTTGCAATACCAACGGGCCGACGATCATGATGGGCGAAAAGGGTTCGGACATTATCCGTGAGCGGCAACCGCTTCCGGCCACCATCTTCAGCCATGAGCGCAACGATCAACGGCCGCGGGCGCGCGCCGATATCCGATAGGAGCCTGCCATGATCCGCCATTGTGTCTTCATCCGCTTTCAGTCAGCCGTTGCTGATTCCGAGCGGCAGTCGATCCTGTCTGATATCGCCGCGCTGCAGGCGTTGGTTCCCGGCTATCTTAGTTTTACCGCTGGTCCCAATGTCAGTCCGGAAGGCCTGGGCAAGGGCTATAACAGCGGGTTTATCATCGATTTTGCCGATGCGGCGGCGCGCGATGCCTATCTTGTCCATCCGGCGCATGAAAAGGCGGGCGGCCGGATCGTTGCCGCGACCGAGGGCGGCGTCGATGGTGTCTTCGTTTATGATTTCGAGATTGCAGGCTGATTTGATGATTGCTGACCCCCGTGCCTTCCTGACGAGCTTGTTTGAGGCGGCCGTCGAAGCAGCCGATCCGCTTGCCGCCATCCGTGCCCACCTGCCGGAAAAGCCGAAAGGGCGCACGATCGTCGTCGGCGCAGGCAAGGCGGCAAGCCAGATGGCAGCGGCGTTCGAAAGCCTGTGGGATGGGCCACTGGAGGGCGCTGTCGTTGCGCGTCATGGTCCGATCGCCGTGTGCGAGCGCATCCGCGTGCTGCAATCGGCCCATCCGGTGCCGGACGAGGCTGGGCTTGCCGGATCGGCGGAGCTGCTGCGGCTGGTCGAGGGGCTCACACCGGACGATCTGGTGGTGGCGTTGGTGTCCGGTGGTGGCTCGTCGCTGTTGCCCGCGCCGCCGCAAGGTCTGACCTTGGCTGACGAAATTGCCGTCAACAAGGCCCTGCTTGCGTCCGGCGCGCCGATCTCGGCGATGAATGTGGTGCGCAAGCATGTCTCTCGCATCAAGGGTGGGCGGCTGGCTTTTGCTGCTGCACCGGCGCGGGTCGTCAGCCTGATCGTCTCCGACGTGCCCGGCGACAATCCGGCCTTTGTTGCCTCCGGCCCGACGATTCCCGATATGTCCACGCCTGCTGAGGCTTTGGCCATTGTCAGCCGTTACGGCATGACACTGCCGGAAGCCGTGATGCAGCATCTGCGCTCGGAGCAGGCCGCTGCACCCACCCCAGATCATCCGGCATTTGGCAATCAACAGCACCATGTCATCGCATCAGCCAGCGTCTCGCTGGAGGCGGCAGCGGCGAAAGCGCGCGCGCTGGGCGTCGAGGCGGTGATCCTGTCGGATGCGATCGAGGGGGAAGCCCGCGATATCGGCCGGATGCATGCCGCCATCGCCCGGGAAACTGCGCTGCGCAACCGCCCGTTCTCAAAGCCGGTGGTGATCCTGTCCGGTGGCGAAACCACGGTAACGATTGCGGGCGATGCCTATGGCAAGGGCGGCCGCAACAGTGAGTTCCTGCTTTCGCTTGCGCTGGATATCGACGGTGTCGAGGGTGTTCATGCGCTGGCGGCCGATACCGATGGGATTGACGGGTCGGAGGACAATGCCGGTGCCTTTGCCGACGGTTCAACTGTGAGCCGTATACGGGCGGCGGGCGCCGATCCCCGCGATCATCTCGCCCGCCACGATGCCTGGAGCGCATTCAGCGCCAGCGGTGATCTGTTCGTGCCCGGCCCGACTGGCACCAATGTCAATGATCTGCGGGCGATGCTGGTCGTCTAGCGGCCTGTCTGGAGGCATGGGACACGGTGTGGACGTGTTCCTGCGCGGGAGGCGCGCCCGGCCATTTTTGCGAATCTGAAACCGGAACAAATCGGTGGCATGTCCGTTCCTGCCGTGTGGTGGAGGTGGCACATGTTTATTCGGTTGGGTTACGAAATAGGCATCAATTGCAGTCAACCGACCCCTATGATGACCTTTTTGTCTGTGGATCGCACAAGGCGGCACGATATCGTCAGCGAGTGCGGGCCGATTTCCGATCCGGTGATAAAAATGGGAGAGGTTACCGACCCCTTCGGAAATGTCTGTATGCGGATGGTTGTTCCCGCAGGCGGCCTGCGCTTGACCTATGATGCAGTAATCAAGGATAGCGGGTGGCCAGATTCCGTGAACCGAGGGGCTCAGGCTGTGCCGGTCGAAAAACTGCCACCCGAATGCCTGCCCTACCTGTCAGCCAGCCGTTATTGCGAAACCGACCGTTTCGGTGCGCTTGCCTGGCGCCTTTTCGGTGAAATCGAGCCCGGTTGGGCGCGTGTTCAGGCGATATGCGACTACGTGCATCAGCGCCTGACCTTCAGTTACGGCTACACGGCAACGCTACGCACCGCGATGGAAGCACATGAGGAAAGGGCAGGGGTGTGCCGCGACTATGCGCACCTTGCCGTGACGCTCTGCCGCTCCATGAACATGCCGGCGCGTTACGTCAACGGTTACATGGGCGATATTGGCGCAACGGACAATCCGGCACCGATGGACTTCAATGCGTGGTTCGAGGTGTTTCTCGATGATCGCTGGTATACGTTCGATGCCCGCCACAATGTGCCGCGTATTGGCCGTATTGCCGTGGCGCGCGGCCGCGATGCAGCCGATATCCCGTTGATCCAGACATTCGGCAAGCATGAGTTGACGACCTTCAAGGTATGGACATCCACCGAGACGGACGGTGCGTTGACCAAACCGCACAGTCAGGCGGATGTTTCCCTTTTGACGCCGTGGTTCAGCGAACGCTGGTCCCGGCTTGTCCAGCAGAGGGCGCTTGAGAGGGGACATTGAGAACGGGGTGGCTTTCATCCGGTGGAGACGGGCCTTTGGGTTGGTTTTTTCCTGCGGGGCGCCAAAAGCAGAAAATAATATCTATAAACTTGGTGTAAAATAACGGAGAAAACGTATGGCGCTGCGGCCGTGATGGCGGCAGACATCTGCAACACTCTCGTGGAGGACAATATGCAAGGTTCGAAACCAGTCATGCAGAAAAGTCCGGTGAGCTTTGGCGCGCATTCTGCGCCGCATTTATCCTGGACGATGGCAGCGCAGGCCACTGCATTGGCCGCTGCCTTCCTGTTTGTGACCGCAATGGTCTGCGGCGCGATCTGAGTTTAACAGACAGCATAACATCGATGTTTGTATCAAGCCCCTGATCCCTCTGGATGCAGGGGCTTTGGATTTTCAGGAGGCGCGGGAAAGGTGCTCGTGGACGGCGAGCCATTTGCCGTCCGGCTGTCTTTCGAAAATGATCGTTTCCCGTTCCTGACTTGTGATGGTTTTACCGCCGAATTCCGCCCGGGTTTCAACATCATGGGTGAAAATCGCTACGCTCCCGAGCATCTGGAGGTTGCGATCACTGGAGGTGCAGGAGAGAACCTTGAAACCGTCGCGTTCCCAGAGCGCCCATTCCGCTTCATAATCCGCGCGGCTTCTCAACGGGCGATCGAGATTGTGGAAGATGAAGGTCGCGTCCTTTGAAAAGGCCGCGAAATAGCGATCGCGGTCATGTTTCGAGAAGGCCTCGACGAGGCTGTCGGCAGCTGTAAGGACCGCAGTGTCTGTATGTTCCATCCCTGATATCCTGATTGTTATTGTAGTTTCGGACTACTGATCAGTGTTGCCAGCGGCCGGTTCTGCCTGCTGACGATGTCTTTCAGTGCGTCGAGCGTCATCGCCTCGTCCTTGACGAATTCGATGAACATCATGTTGAGATTGTTGAAGAACATCTGGCCGGTGGCGGCCGTGTCGATACCCGGCATGACACCGCCACGCCGCTGCAATTTGGCAATCAGCGTCGAGACCTGGTCGCAGAGCCGGCCGTCGAGCTCCGTATAACGCCGGCTGAACGGGCTCTCCGGCTGCTGGATCGAGATCGCCATGGCGGTGCGCCACATTTCCTTGCTGAGATAGACAAGGGAATGATCGTAATATTGACCAATCAGGACTTTCAGCGCCTCGCCAACGGTCTCGGGCGGGCTGTCAACGATCGCTTTACCGGCTGCAAGCACTTCCTCGACTTCCATGGACACGGCGGCGACCAGGATATCGCCCTTGTTCTGATAGTAATTGTAGAACGTGCCCACCGAGACTTCCGCGCGCTCGGCGATATCTTCGATGCGGGCGCTGTCATAACCAACTTCCCGAAAAAGGATTGTCGCTGCCTGCAAAATGCGCCGGTTCCTATCGGCTTTCTGTCGTGCACGAAGCCCGGTCATGCCGCCTTTTTCCTTTTTTTGAATGTCCTCAAAAATGACATTGACTTAAAAATTGAATTCATTCAATCTTTTTGTGAAGGCGCCGCAATGAGCGCTGTAAACCAGAGGGCAACGCGATGATCACTTCCGTGAATGGCGCTTTCGCGCGTCGATTTTTCTCTTCCGTGGCTGCGGTCTCGCTCGCTGCCGTCTCCACCGTCACCGCGCCTGCACCGGCGTTTGCGACCGAAGAACTGAATGCCCTGGTCTGGTGCGATCATACGGACCCGGCGCTGGTCGAGCCGTTCGAAAAGGCCAATGATGTCAAGGTCAACCTCAAGGACTACGAGGGAACCGGCGCGGCATTGTCGATCCTCGAACAGTCGCAGCCAGGTGACTGGGATGTGCTCGTCATCGACGGCGTCGATGTCCAGCGCGCCGTCGGTCTTGATCTTCTTGCCGAAATTCCCGCCGACAAGCTGCCGACGGCCGATATCTTCCCGGAAGTGCGGATGGAAGCCAACAATATGAAGGACGGCAAGACCTACGCCGTCACCGAAAAATTTGGCTACAACACGATCTCCTTTGACAAGACCAAGGTCGATCCCGCCGACATGAAGGACCTCTCGGTCATCTGGTCAGACAAGTACAAGGGCCGTATCGCGCTCTATGATTATTATCTCCCGATGATCGGCCTTGTGGCGCTTGGCCTTGGCAAGAAGACCGCCGAGCTGTCCGACGCGGACATGCCGGCTATCACCGAAAAGCTGTCGGAGATGAAGAAAGTCTCCAAGCAAGTGAGCGACGTCGTCTCGTCGCAGACGGCGCTGGCAACCGGTGAGGTCGATATTCTCGTCGGCGGTGGCGAATGGATTACCGCTGCACTCTCGGGCGAAAAGCCCAACCTCGACTGGACGGTGCCGGATCAGGGCGCGGTCCGTTGGGCACAATCGATTGGCGTGATGAAGGCATCGAAGAAACAGGATCTGGCGCTGAAATTCGTCCAGTATATTGTCAGCCCCGAAGGGCAGGCGCGGCTGGCGACCTCGTCCTGCTACTGGGCAATGCCCGCCAACATGAAGGCCGGCGAGCACCTGACCGACGCCCAGAAAGCGGCGCTGCGCTGGAACGACCAGGCCGAATATCTGAAGAAGACGCAGCTTTATCCGATCCCGAGCGCCGAGCTTGACCAGAAGATGCAGGATGCCTGGACGGACATGATGCAGCAGTAACAAGACTGCGCAAGCATTGCCCCTCACCCTAGCCCTCTCCCCGCTTGCGGGGAGAGGGGACGACAGAGATTTCGGCATCTCCCTTCTCCCCGTTGACGGGGAGAAGGTGGCCGGCAGGCCGGATGAGGGGCTATTCCGGCACTGGAGCTATTATCATGTCCACCATCACCCTCGAAGATACCGAACGCCGCAAGGCCTGGGGTTTTGTCGCGCCGGCACTCTTGTGGACGATCGCCTTCTTCGTCTTGCCGTTCCTGTTCATGGCGGCGATGAGCCTGTGGTCGCGGGAGAGCGGACAGATCGTCCGCGCCTGGAATCTCGACAACTACATCGCCTTTTTTGCCAAGGATTCACTGTTCAAGGGACTTATGAATTCGCTCGAAATCACCCTGATCGTCACGGTGCTGTCGGTGCTTCTTGCCTACCCGCTCGCCTGGATCATCGCCGAGCGGGTGCCGAAACGGTTTCAACGTTTGGCGCTGATCATGGCGGTTTTACCGTTCTGGACGTCCTATGTGGTGCGGTCCTATTCCTGGCTCTTGGTGCTGTCGAAGAACGGTGTGATCAACCAGACGCTGATGACGCTTGGTGTTGTGGCCGAACCGCTGGAGATCGCCAGCAACCGGACGGCAACGGTGATCGGCTTCGTGCATTTCTTCGTCATGCTGCTGACGCTGACGATCTACGCCAATCTGATCCAGCTCTCGCCGAACTATCGCCGGGCGGCGGCCGATCTCGGCGCGAATGGGCTGCAGACCTTCTGGCATGTCATCCTGCCGCTGACATTGCCGGGGATCATGACCGGTGCGTTTTTGACCTTCGTCCTTTGCATCGGTGACTATGTCACGCCGCAGATTCTTGGCGGCAACAACGAGCTGGTCTTGCCGCAGATCGTCATGCTGCAGCTTGGCCGCCGGGCGGATTTCCCGATGGCGGCGGCGCTGTCGATCATCTTGATGCTGGCCGTAACCGCAGCTTATGTGCTCTGCGCCCGTTGGCTGAAGATCGAAAGGGCTTGAGATGCGCGATATGATGACCAGGATCGCCTCATATGCCTATGCTGGCCTGATCTACGGCTTCATCTTCCTTCCGGTTGCGGTGCTGGTGCTGTTCTCCTTTCAGGATGGCCGCCTGCCGGTGCCGCCGTTCAACGGCTTTTCGCTGCAATGGTACGAGGCTGTCTTTGCCGATCGCAAGCTGATGGCGGCGCTCGGAAACTCCTTCATTGTCGCCATCGTCTCGTCGCTGATCGCCTGCCTGCTGGGTTTTCTCGCGGCCTATGCGCTCGCTCGTTACAAGCTGCCGGGTTCGGCGTTGCAGCGCGGTCTGCTGATAGCGCCGATGACCGTCAGCTATCTGATCATCGCGCTCGGGCTCCTGACGGTGCTCAATACATTCGGCATCAGACTGTCGCTATGGACTGTCGGGATCGGCCATGTGGTGATCAACCTGCCGCTCTGCTTTGCCATCATCTATTCCTCGATGGGCGATCATCACATCAACATCGAGCGCGCTGCACGAGACCTCAGCGCCAGCGATATCAAGGTGATGGTGCTGGTGACCGCGCCGATGCTGATGCCGTCGATCCTTGCTGCATTCTTCCTGTCGGTCACCTTCAGCTGGGATGAGTTCATCATCGCGTTCCTGTTGTCGCGCTTCGACGTGACGCTGCCAGTTGAAATCTGGAGCCTGCTACGCTCCGGTCTTAACCCCAAAACCAACGCCATCGGCTCGCTGGTCTTCCTTGTATCCGTCGCGGTGCTGGCGGTGTTGGAACTGACCCTGTTCGGAAGGACGAAAAAATCATGACCGCTGCGGTTTCGGTTCATAACGCCACCAAGACGTTTGGCGCCTTCACCGCGCTGAATGACGTTTCGCTCGATATCAAGGCCGGTGAGTTTATTGTCCTGCTCGGCCCGTCGGGCTGCGGCAAGACCACATTGCTGTCGATCCTTGGTGGCTTCCAGTCTCCGACCAGAGGCAAGGTGATGATCGGTGGCAAGGACATGACCAGCGTGCCGCCGGCAAAGCGCCCGACGACGACGATGTTTCAGGATTATGCGCTGTTTCCACACATGAAGTTGCGCGACAATGTCGGCTTTGGGCTCAGGATGCGCGGCGTGGCAAGGGCGCAGAGGGACGAAAAGGCGCTCGGCTTTCTCGATCTTGTCGGCCTGAAATCATCCGCCGACAAGAAGCCGCATGAGCTTTCAGGCGGCCAGCGCCAGCGCGTCGCCCTAGCCCGCGCACTTGCCGTCGATCCCGATGTGCTGCTGCTCGATGAGCCGCTGGGGGCGCTTGATCTGAAACTGCGCCGGCAGATGCAGGATGAATTGAAGGCGATCCAGAAGCGGGTCGGCACCACCTTCGTGCATGTGACCCACGATCAGGAAGAGGCGATGGCGATCGCCGACCGGATCGTTGTCATGAACCAGGGCCGGATCGAGGACTTTGGCCCGCCCGCCGATATCTACATGCGGCCGCGTTCGGTCTTTTCCGCAGGTTTCATGGGGGAGGTGAATTTCATCCCGGGCCAAGTGAAAAGCGTCGATGCGGCGTCTGCTCTCGTCGAAACGGCGGTTGGCTCGATAGCGCTGCCGATCACTAGCTTTACGGCTTCAGTGCTGGTTTCCAGCCAGCGGGTGGTGCTCTGTATCCGGCCGGAACATTTTCGCCGGGCGGGGGAGGCCGACGATCCGGTCGTGCCGCTGGGGGAGGCCAAGGTCACCGGCAGTGCCTTTTTCGGCACGCATTACCGCTGCCATCTGAAACCGGCGAAGGCTCCGGATCTGTCCATCGTGGCGCATATGCCGCAATCCGCAGCGGTGGCTGACGGCCAGATCGTCCCCCTTGCGGTCAGTCTCGCCGATATCGTAGCCTTGCCCCAGAGCAGGAATTGAACATGCAACGCATCAGCGCGGACAAATGGTATCAGGTGAAGCGTCTCGATGACGATGTCACCGCCATTTCCGAGCCGTTCATCCAGGAATTCTACCGTTGTAACATCTGGCATGTGCGCGGCCGGGACCGCGACATGCTGGTCGATAGCGGCATGGGCGTCGTCTCGCTCAGGGAACATGTGCCGTTGGTCACAGGGCGCGATCTGATCGCTGTCGCGAGCCACACGCATTTCGACCATATCGGTTGCCATCACGAGTTCGAATGCCGCGCCGTGCACTCGGCCGAGGCCGGGCTGCTCGCCAATCCGACGCGGGAAAACACGCTTGCCGATCCCTATGTCACCGACGAAATCTTCGATGCGCTGCCGCCGGAGCCGTATTGCTCGAAATGCTATGCGGTGAAGAAAGCGCCGGCGACGCGCATCCTTGAAGATGGCGATGTGATCGATCTCGGCGACCGGGTTTTCGAGGTCATTCATACGCCCGGTCATTCGCCCGGGGGGATTGCGCTTTACGAGAAGGCGACCGAAATTCTGTTCTCCGGCGATATTCTCTACGACGGCCCGTTGATCGAGGATACCTATCATTCCGACGCCGGAGACTATCTCTCCTCGATGGAGCGCCTGTTGAAAATCCCCGTCCGCATTGTGCATGGCGGTCATTTTCCAAGCTTCAGCGGTGAACGCTACCGCCAATTGATCAGCGATTGGCTCAACGAAAAACAGAAGACGATCTGACGGGAAGGACAAGAAGCATGCTCGATAAACGCAAGTTCTACATCAACGGCGAATGGGTCGCTCCGCTGGTTGCCAATGATCTCGAGGTTCTGAACCCTGCAACCGAAAAGCCGGTTGCGGTTATTTCCATGGGAACGGCAGGCGATATCGATCGCGCTGTAGCCGCCGCCAAGAAGGCGTTTGCCACCTATAGCCGGACGACGACGGAAGAGCGGCTGGTACTTCTGGAAAAGCTGCTGGCCATCTACAAGCGCCGCTATGAAGAGATGGCGCAGACCATCACCATGGAACTCGGCGCGCCGATCACCATGAGCACCGAGCAGCAGGCCGATGTTGGCGTTGGCCATCTCCAGGGCTTCATCGATGCCCTGAAGCGTCTGCATACGCGCGAAGTGCTGCCGAACGGCGACGTCATGCTGCGCGAGCCGATCGGCGTTTGCGGGCTGATCACACCATGGAACTGGCCGATCAACCAGATTGCGCTGAAGGTCGTTCCCGCCCTTGCGACCGGCTCGACCTGCGTGTTGAAACCGTCCGAATTCACGCCGCTGAACGCGATGCTCTATGCCGAGATGGTGCATGAGGCTGGCTTCCCGGCCGGTAGCTTCAATCTCGTCAATGGCGATGGCCTGAATGTCGGTGCGGCCCTTTCCAAGCACAAGGACGTCGACATGATGTCGTTCACGGGCTCGACCCGCGCCGGCATCGCCGTCAGTAAGGATGCGGCCGAAACGGTCAAGCGCGTGACGCTGGAGCTGGGCGGCAAGTCGCCGAACATCGTTTTCGAAGACGCCGATCTCGAAGACCGCGTTGCAGGCAGCGTGCTGGAATGCTTCAACAATTCCGGCCAGTCCTGCGATGCGCCGACCCGCCTGCTCGTCCAGAAGTCGGTCTATGACAAGGCTGTCGAAATCGCCACGCGGGTGGGTAAAGAAGCCAAAGTCGGCGATCCGACCAAGGAAGGCAGCCATATCGGGCCGCTGGTCAGCGACGTTCAGTTCGGCCGGGTGCAGGCGCTGATCGAGGCGGGCATCGCCGAAGGCGCGCGCGTTCTCGTCGGCGGTGCCGGAAAGCCGGAAGGTTTTGAGACCGGCTATTTCGTCAAGCCGACGATCTTTGCCGATGTCAACAATGGCATGCGCATCGCCCGCGAAGAGGTGTTTGGTCCGGTGCTGGCCATCATGCCGTTCGAGACAGAAGAAGAAGCGATCGAGATTGCCAACGATACCAATTACGGTCTTGCCGCCTATGTCCAGACGGGTGACCCCAAGCGTGCCGAGCGCGTCGCCTCGCGGCTTCGCGCAGGCATGGTCCATATCAACGGTGGGCCGCATCGCTATGGCAGCCCGTTCGGCGGCTACAAGCAATCCGGTAATGGCCGCGAAGGTGGCATGTTCGGGCTGGAGGATTTCCTCGAGGTGAAGACGGTTCACCGGCCGGATGCGGCCTGAGACCGTTCGTCTGATTTGAGCCGATGCCCGCAGACGCAGCGTCTGCGGGCCTAAGTTCACCGTTTCTGATCATTCCATGTATGGAAGTTGCTGTTTCCCCGCGAACCGTTCTGATAGTTTCGGGGCCCTATGGTGTGGCACGTGCTGCGCCCGTTTTATTGGACAGCTTTCGTGTCAGACACCGCACTTCCCGTATCCTCCACGGCCTCGCCATCTGCCAACCGGCTTGCACTGATTGCCCTTCTGATCGGTGGCGCTGCGATCGGCGGTTCGCCCATCTTCGTGCGCCTTTCGGAAGTCGGGCCGATGGCGACGGCGTTCTGGCGAGTGGCGCTGGCGCTTCTGCCGCTTGTGATCTGGTCGAGGACGGCCGGGAATACGGTGACCGATCAACGTCCCGCCGGACTGGCGGATTACGCTCTGCTTGTGTTGCCGGGTGTCTTTCTCGCTGTCGATCTCGCCGCCTGGCATCTGGCGCTGCACATGACATCGGTTGCCAATGCGACGTTGCTTGCCAATCTGGCCCCGATCTTTGTCACGCTCGGCTCATGGCTTTTGTTTCGCGCCCATGTCAGTGGTGTGTTCATTGCGGGTCTTGCGACAGCGCTCGCGGGTGTCGTCATCTTGAAGGGCGGGCCGGCAGCGCTCGGTGACGGCCAACTGGCGGGTGATGCGACGGCGGCATTGGCTGCGGTCTTCTATGCCGGCTATATCCTGTCGATCGGCCGTCTGCGCAGCCGCTTCTCCACCAACCGGATCATGATCTGGAGCACGGGATCGGCCGCCGTCTGCATGCTTCCGATCGCGTTCTTCTTCGAGGCGAGTTTCATGCCGACCGCATTGTTCGGCTGGGCGATCCTGTTTGGCCTTGCCTTCATCAGCCATGCGGGCGGGCAGGGGCTGATCATCTATGCGCTGGCCTTCCTGCCGCCGGCGTTTTCATCGCTGACGCTGCTGTTACAGCCGGTCGTGGCGGCAATACTCGCGTGGCTGTTGCTCAGCGAGCCGGTCGGGCTGATGCAGGCCATCGGCGGAGCGGTGGTGCTTGCCGGTATCCTCATCGCCCGCCGGGGCTGATTTTCCGCTGATCAGATTCCCGGCAGGTTGAAGCCCGACAGCCGTTCCTCGAGTTTCAGGATGGTCGGCGCATCGGCATTGGCGAAGGCGAAGCGCAGATAGCCTTCCTGGCCTTCGCCGAAATAATCACCCGGCAAGCAGACGACGCCAGCGATCTTCGCCAGTTTTTCGGCGACGAATTCCGAACGGATATCCGGATAGGGATGGCGGATGTAAGCGAAATAGGCGCCGATCGCCTGCAGCTTCCAGCCTTTGAGCTTGCTCATCACCTCTTTCAGCGCATCGGCGCGGGTGGCGATCTCGGCGCGGTTGCCCGCTCTCCATTCGCCAAGTGCGGGAATGGCCTTGGCAACGGCTGCCTGGGCCGAGCGCGGAGCGCAGATCTGTAGATTGTCCATGATCTTGGCAACCTGCTCGACCATGGCCGGTCCGGCAGTGATGGCGCCAAGCCGATGGCCGGGGATGCAGAATGATTTGGAGAAGCTGTAGAGGCAGACGAGACTGTTTTGCCACCCCTTGACAGACAGAAGATCGTGCGGTGCATCGCTGCCTTCCGGCAGGAAGTCGCGATAGGTCTCGTCGAGGATCAGCCATGTGCGGTTGGCGCGGCAAAGGTCATAGATTCGGCGCAGCAGCGCGGGTGGATAGACGGCGCCGGTCGGGTTGTTTGGCGTCACCAGCGCCAGCGCGCGAATGCCAGGCTTCAACGCTGCGGCAATGGCATCGACATCTGGCAGGAAACCGCTGCCTGCGTCGCAAGGCACCAGTTCAATACCGATGCCGAGCATCGCCAGCGTCGTCTGCTGGTTGAAATAGAAGGGGTTGGTCATCAGGATCGTATCGCCCGCACCGGCAATCGCCATGGCCGTGCAGATGAAGGCCTGGTTGCAGCCGGAGGTGATGTGGATGTTACCAGCGCTGACTTTGGCATTGTAGAGGCCGGAAACATGTTCCGCATAGGCGCTGCGCAAAACCTGTTCGCCTTCGATCGCGCCATAGCCGGTGAATGCGGGGGAGGCGGCGGCTTCACCCAGCCAGTTCAACATGTCCGGATGAGCGGGATAACCGGGAACGGCTTGGCTGAGATCGATCAGCGGTCCGCGCGACCCATCATATTCCTTGGCCCAGGCAAGCACGGATGGCACCGGTGGCGGCGAGAGCTTGGCGATCAGCGGGTTGAAATGCGGCATCGGCTTGTCCTGTGGTTATAAGGCTTGGCTATTCTTAAGATTTGGCGCGGCGTTTCGGCGCGGGTTCCGGACGCCTGTTGCGGGCGGGAGAGGATACCGGCTGAAAGCTGTCCTTGGCGGATTGTCGTTCCGGCGCACTGACCTTGTGGGTGCGGGCGCGGATGATGGTGCGTGCCGAGGTCTGTAACTCCGGCATCGGGTCGTTTTCAAGAGCGGAAAACAACCAGTCGATGAAGACCTTGACGATCGGGGCCGCGCGCACCTCGTTGCGGCAGGCGACATAGAAGGCATCGTTGGCCGGAACGGTGAGATCGAACGGGGCGATCAGTTCACCCTTGGCAATCAGGCTGCCGGCGGTAATCGTATCGCCGAGCGCTACGCCTTGATTATGCAGGGCGGCCTCGGTCGAAAGCCGGGCGTCGCTCATGAAATGCTGGCGGCCACGCTGGATATCGATGCCGTCGGCTGCTGCAAGCCAGGTGTTCCATTCGCGCCCGTCGTCACCGTGCAGGATGACGTGATCGCGCAGGTCGCGTAGCGACCGCAACGGCCGCATGTTGAGAAGCGTGGGGCTGACCACTGGAAACAGTTCCAGCCGGCTCCACAGCCGCGCCCAGCAGTCCGGCCAGTTGCCGTCGCCATAGAGCAGGCAGATATCGACATCGGCGGAGAACAGATTAGCGGCGTCATTGGAGGCGATCAGCGTCAGCTGCACGTCCGGAAACTGTTCGGTGAACTGGTGCAGGCGCGGGATCATCCAGAAGGACAAAAGTGCGGGCACGCAGACGATGCGCAGCTCGCCGCTGGTGGTCGGCCGGGTCATCGCGGCGGTGGCGGCGGCAATGCCCTCGAAGGCATGGGTGACGGCGGGCAAAAGCAGCGCACCTTGCGAGGTCAGTTTCAACCGCTTGCCGCCGCGCTCGAACAAAGCGGCGTTGAAGGACAGTTCCAGCGCTCTTATCTGATGGCTGATCGCACCATGCGTAACGTTGAGCTCGCGGGCTGCTGCCGAAACCGAACCACGCCGGGCAGTCGCTTCAAAAGCGCGCAAGGGGTTCAACGGGGGCAGGCGGCTGGACAAAAATGCGCTCCACGGCATCGAAATCGATGTTAGTTTTTCTCACATCAAAAGCTATAACAATGTCAATTGATTTTCCAATCAATTTGTTTCCTAATGAGATCAACAAAGGCAAAAGCCTGGGGAACATGCATCCGGTACCATCGCTGGCAAACAACGGCGGTTTTCCGGCTTTAGGCGCCACGAGCAGTCTCATTTTACGCTCGCCAACTCGCCCAAAAATCGCACGTCTTCCAGGCCCAACAGAAGGTCAAGCGGACATGGCGTGGGATGACAGCAAGCTCAACGAACTGAAGGCGAAGTACGGCGAAGCCCATGGCGGCGAGATGTTCGATCCGACCTTCCGCAAGGTGGCCGACAAGATCTTCTCCAAGAACGGCACCCGTCTTGCGCCTTACTCGGGCGTTCCGACCTTCCTGATGGCGCCGCATATGCCTGTTGATGCCAATGAGCCGGATTTCGGCAATCTTCAGGTCGCCATCGTCGGCGTGCCGATGGATCTCGGTGTCACCAATCGTCCGGGTTCGCGTTTCGGGCCGCGCGCCATGCGCACGATCGAGCGCATCGGTCCTTACAACCACGTTCTCGGCTGCGCGCCGGTGCATGACCTGCGCGTCGCCGATATTGGCGACGTGCCGTTCCAGAGCCGCTACCGGCTGGAACTCAGCCATGACGACATCGAAAAGCGCATCAACCAGATCGTCGATGCCGGTGTGGTTCCTCTTTCTGTCGGCGGCGACCATTCGGTCAGTCATCCGATCCTGAAGGCCGTCGGCAAGAAGCGCCCGGTCGGCATGATTCATATCGACGCTCATTGCGACACCGGCGGCGCCTACGATCTGACCAAGTTCCACCATGGTGGGCCGTTCCGCAACGCAGTGCTCGACGGAGTGCTCGATCCGACCCGGACGATCCAGATCGGTATCCGTGGTTCCTCGGAATATCTGTGGGAGTTCTCCTACGAGTCCGGCATGACCGTTGTTCATGCCGAGGAAGTGACCGGCATGGGCATTCCGGCGATCATCGAGAAGGCGAAGAAGATCGTCGGCGATGGTCCGACTTATCTCTCCTTCGACATCGACAGCGTCGATCCGAGTTTTGCGCCGGGCACCGGTACGCCGGAGATCGGTGGTCTCACCACCCGCGAAGTGCTGGAGCTGATCCGTGGCTTGAAGGGTCTCAATCTGGTCGGCGGCGATGTCGTCGAGGTGGCGCCGCAATACGATTCGACCACCAATACCGCGCATGTTGGCTCGCAGGTCCTGTTCGAGATCCTGAGCCTGATGGTGTTCAGCCCGTTCGTCAACGGCACGCGGGATTAGAGACGTTTCCCTTCTCCCCTGCGGGGAGAAGGTGGCCCAAAGGGCCGGATGAGGGGGCGGCCCGCTCGATACTCGATGCGCGGCCCCTCATCGCCTCGCATACGCTCGGCACTTCTCCCCGCTGGGGAGAAGAGGCAGCAACCAACATTTCCCTCGTCCCGATTATGGGGTGAGGGGCAGACGCCACACACTCAGCCGTGCCTATTGCAAACAAAAATCACAAAGGGGAATACAATGGCCAAACTCTCGACTTTCAAATCCGGCCTGACCGCCGCCCTGATGCTCAGCGGCGCTGTTCTCGGCTTCGCATCGGCTGCCAATGCCGATGCCATCGACGACATCACCAAAGCTGGCGTGCTCAACGTCGGTGTCTTCGCCGATTTCCCGCCTTTTTCCTCGGCCAGCGCCGATATGAGCCTCAAGGGCTATGATATCGACGTCGCGCAATACATCGCCGACAGCCTGAAAGTGAAGCTCAATCCGGTGCCGGTCACCGGTCAGAACCGCATTCCGTACCTCACCGAAAAGCGCGTCGATATGCTGGTCAGCGTCGGCTTCAGCAAGGAACGCGCCGAAGTCATCGATTTCGCAGCCGCCTATGCGCCATACTACATCGCCGTGATCGGCCCGGCTGCAACGGAAGTGAAAGGCAAGGAAGATCTTGCCGGCAAGAGCATCGCGGTCAACCGCGGCACGCTGGAAGACACCTCGCTGACGGAAGCAGCCCCCAAGGATGCCGATATCAAGCGTTTCGACAACTATAACTCGGTGATCCAGGCCTTCATCTCCGGCCAGACCGAACTGATGGTGGTCGGCAATGACGTCGGTGCCCAGGTTTTGGCCCGTCAGGAAGCCCTGAAGCCGGAACAGAAGTTTCAGCTTCTGACCTCGCCCTCGCATCTGGCGCTGAACAAGGGCGAAGACCGCCTGAAGACGGCGATCAACGATGCGGTTGCCAAGATGCTGGCCGACGGCAAGCTGAATGCAAGTTCGGAAGCATGGCTGAAAGTGCCGCTCAATCCTGAAAACCTGAAGGATTGATCCTTTGGGCTATGTGCTCGATTTTGGCTGGCTGGGCGATGCGGTTTCGCTGATCGCCAGCGGCGCGGCCATGACGCTTTTCCTGATCGCGGTGTCGGCTGTTGCCGGCATCGTGCTCAGCGTTTTGGGTGCCGCAGGACGTCGCAGCCGTCATGCGTGGCTGCGCCGCGCGATCGCCGGTTATGTCGAGCTCATCCGCAACACGCCGTTTCTGGTGCAATTGTTCTTCATCTTCTTCGGGCTGCCCAGTCTTGGCATTCGCCTTGATCCGGTAGCCGCCGCCATTCTTGCGATGACCTTGAACATGACGGCCTATACGACGGAGATCGTCGGTGCCGGTCTTGACGCGGTACCGAAAGGGCAGCGCGAGGCGGCACTTGCGCTCGGTCTGCGGCCGCGCCTGGTGTTCATCAAGATCGTGCTGCCGCAGGCGCTGAAGGTGATCTATCCGGCGCTGACCAGCCAGATCGTCATCATGATGCTGGAATCGGCCGTGGTCTCGCAGATCGCCGTGCGCGAACTGACCTATGAGGCGGATCTGCTGCAAGCCCGGACATTCCGCGCGTTCGAGACCTATTTCGTCATCACGCTGGTTTATCTCGCCATGAGTATCGGCCTTCGCCGCCTGCTTGTCGCCGGCGGTAACCGCTTCCTCTCCGGAGGCGTGTCGTGATTGAATTCACCCTCTGGGACATCATCCGCAATCTTCTGCTGGCGGCGCGCTGGACGATCCTGTTGTCCGCCGTTGCCTTCGCAGGCGGCACCATCGTCGGCTTGCTGATCCTGTTCATGCGCATTTCCAAGCGGCTCTGGGTGCAGCGGTTTGCCGAATATTACATCGGCCTGTTTCAAGGCACGCCGCTTCTGATGCAGCTGTTCCTGCTGTTTTTTGGCCTGCCGCTGCTGGGCTTGCGTATCGAACCCTGGACGGCGGCGGTGCTGGGCCTGACACTCTGCGCAAGCGCGTTCCTGGCGGAAATCTGGCGTGGGGGTGTGCAGGCGGTGCCGGTCGGGCAATGGGATGCCGGAGGCAGCCTTGGCCTGCATTATCTGAAGCAATTGCGGCTGATCATCCTGCCGCAGGCCTTTGCGATGACGCGGGCGCCGACGGTCGGTTTTTTGGTGCAGCTGATCAAGAGCACCGCGCTGACATCGATTATCGGCTTTGAGGAGCTGGTCAGAACGTCGAATGCGATCAACAATGCGACCTTCGAACCGTTCAAGGTTTATGGCTTTGTGGCGCTGATCTATTTCGCATTGTGCTTTCCGCTGACGCGTTACGCAAAGATGCTCGAACTTCGTGCTTTAAAACACTGATCAAACCATGGTCCGGGGCTTGCAAGCCGGACCAAAACTTGGGAACAGACCGGAAGCCACAAAAGCGGCACCGGCATAAACAGGAGAACCATGATGACAGATTTTCTCAAGCAGCCCATCGGCCGGCGTGCCGTACTCGGCGCCGGTCTTGCCGGTGCATCGATGCTGGCGATGCCGTCGATCCTGCGTGCGCAGGACAAGTCGCTGAAGGTCGGCGTCTACGGCGGTTATTTCAAGGATTCGTTCGACAAGAACATCTTCCCGGACTTCACCAAGGCAACCGGCATTGCCGTTGAAGCGATTGCCGAGCCGACCGGTGAAGCCTGGCTGGTTCAGCTGGACCAGGCCGCCAAGGCGGGTCAGGCTCCGGCCGACGTCTCGATGATGTCGCAGGTGGCGATGTTGAAGGGCCAGGCGACCGATCTCTGGGCGCCGCTCGACATGGCCAAGATCAAGAACGGCTCCAACCTGATCGACCGCTTTGTCAACAAGTATCCAGACGGCCGTGTTGCCGGTATCGGTGCCGTTTCCTGGTACATCACGCTTGTCACCAATACCGACGTCTACAAGGAAGCCCCGACATCCTGGCAGGCATTCTGGGACCCGGCAAACGCCGACAAGCTCGGCCTTCTTGCGCTCGTGTCCAACTCGTTCCTGCTCGAAGTGACGGCGAAGACGTTCTTCGGCGGCACCAATGCGCTCGATACCGAAGAAGGCGTGCAGAAGGCGTTCGACAAGCTGGCCGAGGTCAAGCCGAACGTTCGCCTCTGGTATCGTGATGAAGCCCAGTTCGAGCAGGCGCTGAAATCGGGCGAAATCCCGATGGGCCAGTATTACCATGACGTCACCGGCCTTGCCGCTGCCGATGGCAATCCTGTCCGCTCGACCTTCCCGAAGGAAGGCGGCATTCAGGACTCGGGTTGCTGGGCGCTGTCGCGCGCATCGACGAAGGTCGAGGAAGCACATGTCTTCATCGATTACATGAGCCAGCCATCGATCCAGGCATTGCTGTCGCGCAAGGTCGGCACGTCGCCGACGGTGAAGCGCGAGCTGATGGACCTGACGGATGCGGAATTCGCAGCCGTTTCGTCCGACATCGAGCCGATCATTCCGCGCTACGATCTCTACCAGACGAAGTCGGATTGGCTGAACCAGAAATGGACCGAACTGATCGTCGGTTGAAGGGGGAAAGCCCCTTATCCGGCCTTCGGCCACCTTCTCCCCGTTTACGGGGAGAAGGGATATGCGGAGTGCTCCGTCATCCCCTCTCCCCGCCTGCGGGGAGAGGGTTAGGTGAGGGGCTTTTCTAACCACCATGTTTGAGAAGCAAAAACAATGTCAGGCCTCGCCCTCAACAATGTCACGAAGGAATTCGGGACTTTCACCGCGGTCAACAATGTCGAGTTGACGGTGCCGCATGGCACGTTCGTCTGCATGCTCGGACCGTCCGGGTGCGGCAAGACCACGCTGCTCAGGATGATCGCCGGCCTCGACCTGCCGACCGGCGGCGCGATCCGGCTTGACGGCGAAGACATCACCCATGTTCCAACGCACAAGCGCAATCTCGGCATGGTGTTCCAGTCGCTGGCGTTGTTTCCGCACCTGACCGTCGGCGAGAACATCGCTTACCCCTTGCGCATTCGCGGCGTGCCGAAGGAAGATCAGAAGAAGCGTGTCGATGAGCTTCTGTCGATGATCCACCTTTCCGGCTATGCCGACCGGCCGGTAGCAAAACTCTCCGGTGGCCAGCGCCAGCGCGTCGCGATCGCCCGGGCACTGTCGATCTCGCCCAAACTCTTCCTGCTCGACGAGCCGCTGTCGGCGCTCGACGCTAAGCTGCGCGAAGCGATGCAGGTAGAATTGCGCCAGCTGCAGCAGAAGCTCGGCATCACCACCATCGTCGTCACCCATGACCAGCGCGAAGCGATGACCATGGCCGATACGGTGGTCGTCATGAAGGGCGGCGAAATCCGCCAGGCCGCTTCGCCCATCGAGATCTATCGCCGTCCGGCCGACACGTTCGTTGCCGACTTCATCGGCTCGACCAATCTTCTCGAGGCGGAAGCCGACAGCACTGGTGGCGTCACCGTTCTTGGCCAGCCGGTGTCCGGCGTTTCTCTCGGGGGAGGTGTCCGCAAAGCGACGCTGTCGATCCGGCCGGAAGACGTGCATCTGACGGCACCCGGCAATGGCGCGCTGTCCGGCACCGTCACCTTCGTGCGCGATCTCGGCGGCACGATCGAAACCTTTGTGGATATTGCCGGCCGTCAGCTCGTTGCAGTCTCGACGCCGCGCGCCCGCCCCGATGTCACCGTCGGTCAGCCGGTCGGCGTGGTGCTTTTGCCGGACGTCTGCGTGGTGCTGGCCAAATGAGACGCGAAGCCCCGCAAAAACTTAGCGATTACGGCCCGTTGTTCTTCCCGGCGATGATGCTGATCGTTTTTTTCGTCGTGCCGTTCGCGACGATGATTGCCGTCTCGTTCTTCCAGCGCCAGCAGGGCGGCTTCTATGTACCTGCCTTCCAGTTCGCCAATTATGAGCGCTTTCTCAGCCTGTTCTTTGCCAACGTGCTCGGCTTCTCGCTGATGCTGGCGGTGACGGTGGCGATCTGCTGCGTCTTGCTTGCCGTTCCCTTCACCTATCTTCTGACCCGCATGACGCGGAAAGTGCAGATCGTCTGGCTGGTGGCTTTGCTCTCGGTTCTGTCGCTGTCGGAAGTCATCATCGGCTTTGCGTGGTCGACGCTGTTTTCGCGGACTGCCGGGATTACCAACCTGCTCGTCATGGCGGGTATCATGAGCGAGGCGAAAGCTCTTTTGCCGAGTTTCGGAGCGGTGTTGACCGGCATGGTCTATCAGGCCTTTCCCTACACCGTCCTGGTGCTGTATCCGGCCCTCGTGCGGCTTGACCCGACCCTGACCGAAGCGGCCCGCACGCTGGGCGCTTCGCCAATCAAGGCGTTCTTCACGGTCGTCGTTCCGGCGCTGCGCAACACCATTACCGCAACACTGATCATGGTCTTCATCTTCGCGCTCGGGTCTTACCTCCTGCCGCAGCTTCTCGGCCGGCCGCAGCACTGGACGCTGTCGGTGCTGATCACCGATCAGGCGATCTACCAGTCGAACATGCCCTTTGCGGCAGCAATGGCGGTGTTCCTGGTGCTGGTGACGCTCGGCCTTGTTGCGTTAACGGTTCTTGCCGGACGCAAGGGAGAAGCCGCATGACCGGTGCGCTCAGCAAAGTCTATTTCTTCCTGATCGGCCTGTTTCTGGCCTTGCCGATGATCGTCGTTGCCGGTGTGTCGGTGAACGCCAAGCAGACGCTGGCCTTCCCGCCGAAGGGGTTTTCGTTGTCCTGGTACGGCGAAATCTTCCTCAATCCGGAGTGGCGCAACGCCCTGTTTGCCTCGCTGACGCTCGCCATCCTGTCGGCGGCTCTGGCCGTTGCGATCGCCTTGCCGCTCGCCTGGTTTCTCTGGCGGCGGATCGCGCCTTGGGCGAACATCTTTCAGCTTCTTGGCATCGCGCCGTTTACGCTGCCGCCTGTGATCACAGCCCTTGGCCTTTTGACGTTCTGGGCGACGACCGGTTTTTACGGCCAGCCGTGGACGGCCGTCGTCAGCCACGCGATCTTCTTCGTGACGCTGCCGCTGGTGACCTTGTCGCTCGGTTTTACCGCGATCGACCGCTCGCTGGTCGAGGCCGCCGCAACCATGGGCGCCGATGACAAGACGATCTTCCGCACGGTCGTGCTGCCGCTGATCCTGCCCTATATCGTGTCGGGTTATGCCTTTGCCTTCGTGCTGTCGCTCAACGAATATATCGTTGCCTACATGACCGTCGGCTTCACCATGGAAACGCTGCCGATCAAGATCTTTAATGCCCTGCGCTATGGCTACACGCCGACCATGGCATCCGTGACGATCCTGTTCGTGGCGACCGCCGCCATCATCTTCTCCCTTGTCGCGCGGTTCGGCGATCTGCCAAAACTGCTCGGCGCCATGTCATCGGACGACACATGATCACCATCGCCGCTTTGCAGATGAAATCGGAAAGCGGCGATATCGCCGCCAATCTCACCCGCATCGAACAGGCGGCGCGGGACGCGGCGGCCAAAGGTGCAAGCCTGCTGATCACGCCCGAACTCGGGCTTACCGGCTACGGCGCCGGTGATATAATTCGCGAACTGGCGGAGCCGGTGGACGGACCTCTGGTACGGCGGTTGCAGTCGATCTCGACGGAGCTTGGCATCGCGATCATTGCAGGTTTCGCCGAGAGGGCAGAGGGCACGGTCTTCAACAGTGCCGTTTATGTGGATGGTCCGGCGGCCCCCGTCATCTATCGCAAGTCCAATCTTTATGGTGATTACGAGCGGGGGCTGTTTGCGGCTCCCGAACCGGGCACCGTCCTGTTCGATCACCGTGGTGTCAAATGCGGCATGCTGATCTGCTACGATGTCGAGTTCCCGGAAAATGTCCGCCGTCTTGCCTTGGCGGGGGCGGATGCGGTGCTGGTGCCGACGGCGTTGCCGGCCGGTTACTCCGGTACCTTCATTGCCGATCACATGATCCAGACACGCGCCTTCGAAAATCAGGTTTTCGTCGCCTACATCAATCATCACGGTGCGGATGACCGATTTACATTCGCCGGATCGTCGCGGATCGCAGCACCCGATGGCAGTCTGCTGGCAAAGGCACTTCCACACGGCGAGGCCTTGATGCTCACGAGCATCAACCCTGCCGATTTTCAGGTCTCGAAAACCGAAAATACCTATCTCACCGACCTCACGCATCGCGCCTGATCCGGCGACTGATGTTTTGGCTCAGGGTTAAAAGCCTGACACCTGTCCAAACCGGCTTGATGCAGCAAGGCCCAAATCATCGTTCACATATTGTGAACGTTCTGTCCGCGCAGGGCATCTTTATAAAACAGCTCATGCAGCCGATATTCGCTCCAGACATAACGAATGGAGGCAGCCATGAGCTTGCAACTGACAGGAATTCATCACCTCACCGCGATCACTGCGAACGTCAAGGAAAACGTGCGTTTCTATACGCATGTCCTCGGCATGCGTCTGGTCAAGAAGACCGTGAACCAGGACGATACCACCGCCTATCATCTGTTCTATGCCGATGGTGAGGCAACGCCGGGTACCGACCTGACGTTCTTCGATTGGCCCGTCAATCGCGAAACCCGCGGTACTCACAGTGTTTCGCGCACCGGTCTTCGTGTCGGCAGCCCGGAGAGCATCGAATGGTGGAAGGCCCGCTTCGGCGAACTGAGCGTCGCGTCCGGCGATGTCATCGAGATCGACGGCCGCCTGTCGCTTGATTTTGAAGACGGCGAGGGCCAGCGGTTCCGCCTGATCGACGATGGTGGGCTTGCGCCGTCGCATCCCTGGGATCGCAGCCCGGTTCCAGCCGAACACCAGATCAAGGGTCTTGGCCCAATCACCATGAGCGTTCCGGATATCACCAATACGCAACTGGTGCTGGAGCAGGTGATGAACATGACGAAGCAGCGCCAGTACCCGTCGCCGGATGGCAATGGCGAGGTGCATGTGTTTTCGATGGGCGAAGGCGGCCCGGCCGCCGAACTGCATGTTGCTGTTCAGCCCGGCCTGCCGACGGCCCGCCAGGGAGCCGGTGCCGTTCACCACGTCGCGTTCCGCGCACCGGACGAGGCTGCGCTGCACGCATGGACCGAACGTCTCGAGGGCTTCCGCCTTCCGTCGAGCGGCGAGGTCGAACGGTTCTACTTCCGCTCGCTCTATTTCCGCGAGCCGAACGGCATCCTGTTCGAGATCGCCACCGACGGCCCCGGCTTCGCCGTGGACGAGCCGATGGAAACATTGGGCGAAGGCCTGTCGCTACCGCCGTTCCTGGAGCACAAGCGTGTCCAGATCGAGGCCCGGCTGAAGCCGCTGGTCTAACGACAACAAAAGCCGGGAGCAAAACTCCCGGCTTTTTTGTCTGTACTTTTCTGCATTTCGCAGCATTCTTCCGGCAAAGTATGGAAGGATTCTCCCGCATGACAAAACTGATCGGCATTTCCGGAAGCCTGAGAAAGGCGTCGTTCAACACTGCTCTCTTGAAATCGGCTCTGACGCTTGCGCCTGATGGTGTGGCGTTTACATCCGGCACCATCGAAGGCATTCCGCTCTACAATGCCGATGTCGAGCGTGAAGGCGTGCCGGAGGCCGTGCAATTGCTGAAGGATCAGATCGCCGCTTCAGATGGTGTCATCCTGTTCACGCCGGAATACAACAATTCGATGCCCGGCGTGTTCAAGAACGCCATCGACTGGGTCAGTTCGTCGATGACCGGTGCGCCGAATGTGTTTGCCGGACGCGCTTTTGCCATTGCCGGGACGTCACCTGGACCTTTTGGGACGCTGCTCAGCCAGAACGCGTGGCTGTCCGTGTTGCGCACACTTGGTGCGGATCTCTGGTCCGGCAAGCGATTGATACTGCCGAAGGCGGCGTCGCTGTTCGACAAGGAAGGCCATCTGACCGATGATGAGGCGAAGGCGAGGCTGAAGGCTTTTGTTGAGGCCTTCGCCAGCTATGTTGCAGAAAAATCGAAGTAAGGCCGTGCGGGGGCGTCAGCCCCCGATCGTTTTCAGCCAATCGCGAACCGCGTCTGCGTCCATCGGACCAATCTCGTGGCCGGCATCCAGGGTGACGGTTGCAAGTGTTGCGCCCGCGTCGCGCAACACGCCCTCCAGCGGTGTGGCATAGCGGGAATAGCCATCGGTCTTTCCCGTTACCAGCAGGATCTCAGTGCCGGATAGATTCACTTCCGGTACTGTTTCCAACGGGTTCATCATGCGCAGCAGCGCCGCTTTGCGGATCAGTCCGGGGTGCAACAGCATGGTAGCGATCAGCATGTTGGCGCCGTTAGAATAGCCGACGAAAACCATCTTGTCGCGATCAAGGCCGTAGCCCGAAACAGCCCCTTCGATCATCGCCACGAAGGCTTCGGCTTCCGAGGCGATGTCCTTCTGATCAAAGGTGAAGGGCGTGATCCGGCGGAAGAACCGGGGGTGTCCTTCCTCGGTGCTGCGGCCGCGCAGGCTGAGAAGCAGCGCGTTCGGCGCGATCTGGCGGCCGAGCGGCAGAAGGCTGGTTTCGTTGGCGCCGCTGCCGTGCAAGAGCACCAATGTCGTGCCATCGGGATCATCCGCCTGGTGCAGGCGGTGAATGAACGGCAGGTCGCGTTCCGTGAAACGTTCCTCGCCGGGCAGGCCGAATTGCGGCAGCATGACGAGGTTGTCCTGCAGATTTCCGCCAAAATGCTCGGGCACGAACAGTTTCGTTCCCAAGGTCTCAAGACTTTCATCCACCGTCATGCCTGGCGTGTCGGTGGCAAATTCGAACAGCGTGCCGCCAGGTTCGCGGACATAGAGCGAATAGAAATACTTGCGGTTATGGGCGTTGATTTCGCCCGCATCTTCCGCCTCAAGCTGCATGCGCAGCTCCTTGACAGCCGCCACGCTTGAGGCGCGGAAGGCGATATGGTCGATGGTGCCGGTGCCGGGGGCCGCCGTCCAGAAGCCGCCGGCATCGCGGACATCGATGATATCGCCGGAATCGGAGACAAGGCGTTGGATCGCGTCCGTTCGGTCCGCTTCGGCATAGCCGAAATGCCGCGTCACGAAAGCGGCTGTGCCATCGGGCGTGGCTGTCAGGATGGTTGCGCCGCGCAGCCGCCGGATCGCGTCTTCCTGCGGAATATCGGCCGTTACATGCGGAGAGGGGCTGGTCACGGCATCGCTGCCGACGAGCTTGACGATGACGCCGTCGGGATCCTTCAGCCGGATGACCGGTTCGCCGAATTCATGTGTCGGGCCAGTTGCCGCCACATTGTACCGAAGCGCCCGTGTCAGCCAGAAGCCGAGGCTTTCCGGCGCAATGACAAAGGCGATCTCGCTCGGCTGGCCATAGCCGACGCGGCCGGGTGCGCCGTCCTCCCAGACGAGAAATGTGACCAGCGATCCCGGCGAACCAGTCTCGTCACCGTAAAGCAGATGAAGTTGTGCTGCGTCCTCAAACCCGGCTGTGCGCTTGACGAGGCGAAGGCCAAGGAATCCTGCATAAAAATCGACATTCGGCTGTACTTTGCGCGTGATCAGGGTGATGTGGTGGATGCCGCTTGTCATATCTTCCAATCCATTGCTTTGGCTGCACAAAAGCAGCAAACAGAGTGCGGTGCCAGCGCTTCTGCGTAAACACATTGTCCACCGAATGGGCGTCCAAAAGGGCACCTATCGCAGCCGTCTTAGCTGATTCCAGGTCTGTCCTTTACAAGGAAGGCCTTGAAGGCGTCAGCATAGTCCGGATGCCAACGCGATAGTGGAGGGCGGTTTTCGATGATATCCCCGGCCGCCCAGAGAATGCGTTTTTCATCGGTGGGGCGCGCCACGTCATTGTCCGGGCAGAGAATGTAGAAATCGCCGCCCTCAAGGCTTTGCATCATGAAGTCGACCGTCTCCTGGGACGTCCAAGCTGCGTCCGGCTTTTCGGTGCGGCCGTTTGCGGTCAGTCCGGTATAGACGAAGCCGGGGATCAGCAGATGGGCAGTGATGTGGCACTCGGGCGTGTTGCGCAGATCGTGCTGGAGCGCTTCGGTGAAGGCTTTGACGCCGGCTTTCGCAACATTGTAGGCGGGGTCGCCAGGCGGAGTGGTGATGCCCTGCTTGGAGCCGGTATTGATGATCAGGCCCGTCTGGCCGTGGGCGATCATGGCGGGAGCAAAGACGCGCGAGCCGTTGATAACGCCCCAGAGATTGACCGCGAAGACCTTTTCCCACGCATCCTGTGCACCCAAAATTGCGCTGCCGGGTTGGATGCCTGCATTGTTCATCAGCACATGTACACGGCCGAAGCGTTCAATGGCTCCGGCTTCCAGCGCCTTGAGAGAGTCGATGCTCGATACGTCCGTCGCGATCGCAATGACACTTCCGGCCCCATGCGGGGAAAGGGCTGCTGCTTCCCGGGCGGCCTTGTCCAGACGCTCACCCGGTAGATCAGCGAGAACAACGTTCATGCCAAGTCCGGCAAAGCGCCTGGCAGCCGCCAGGCCGATCCCGGACGCCGCTCCGGTCACGACGGCAACATGGTGATTGGCAAAGGCTGGATGATTCATCGCTTCCATCTCGTTTTCGAGGGTATGGTCATGGATGGAAAACTAGGCAAGCTGGCGGGATAAGTCCACCATTGCCGTGGGCCGTCCTCTTGCCGGAAGGACAGGCGGCCCTAATTTTTACAGGAATTCACTGCCCTGATTTTCCGTCCGGGCGTTGCGCAGAGGAACCCAATGGCCACATCGAAGACCCGGAACAGCCGGCAGACGCCTTGCGAACAATGTCCTTTGCGGGCGCTTCCGCATTTCCGCGAATTCAAGCCGGATGAACTGGAATTCGTTTCCAACTTCAAGACTGGAGAACTGGCGGTCGACGCGGGAACCACCATCCTGGTGGAAGGGTCGCATAGCGCTCATCTGTTTACGGTTCTGTCCGGTTGGGGTTTTCGCTACAAGATGCTCGATGATGGCCGCCGCCAGATCCTCAACTATATGATGCCGGGAGACCTGATCGGCCTGCAGGGTAGCCTGATGGGCGAAATGCAGCATTCGGTCGAGGCGCTTTCGCCAGTCACTCTGTGCGTTTTCGAGCGTGACAAGCTTGGTGCACTCTACCGCAACTATCCGGATCTTGCCTACGACCTGACCTGGATTGCTGCGCAGGAAGAACGAATCCTCGACGAAAATCTGCTGAGCATCGGCCGGCGGTCAGCGCTCGAACGGGCCGCCTATTTGCTGGCCTTCCTCTATCAACGCGCCAAGGCAAGCAACCTGTTCAAGGGCGAACGTGTTTCCATTCCGATCACGCAGCAGCATGTGGCCGATACACTCGGGCTTTCCATCGTTCACACCAACAAGACGCTGAAGAAGCTCGGCGAGCGCAAGCTCATCCGCTGGGCCGACCGCGGCTGTGATATTCTGGACGACGACGGGCTGATGAAGATTTCGGGCTGGGAGGGGTATCGTGAGCAGCACCGCCCGTTTATCTGAGTGGGGTGTTGCCCAATTGCGTCGGTACGTGTCTTATTTAAATGCCGTGACCGCTTCGTTGTCATACGTGTTGGTTTCAGGGCTTGCGCTCGAATGGTGCAGGCGATTCGCGGACAGGGACTTATCGGTGACGCTCACGGAAATTCCAGTCTCGATCAAGCGTGTATTGGTGCTCGAAGACAACTTCATTATCGCCATGGACGCCGAGGATGTTTTAAAGTCGATCGGCATTGAGCATGTCGACATTGCTGGAAATGTTGCCGAGGCGCAGGCGCTGATCGAGGAGAAGTCTTTCGATTTTGCGCTTCTCGACGTCAATCTGGGTACTCAAACAAGCTTCGACTTCGCCACGATCCTCATCGAGCGGGCCATAGACTTCGGTTTTGTCAGCGGTTACGGCGACGACTTCGTCTTTCCCCCCGAACTGCGCGACATATCCCGCATTACCAAGCCTTTCAACGAGAGCTCCGTGGCTGGTCTTCTCGGCGCGGGACTGGCCAACCGGCGCTAGACCTTTCCCCCCGGCAAGCATTTTCCCGCATAGCCATTCCCCTTGGGTCTCAACCTGCGGTTTTCGCTATGCTTATGTAAAAAATCCGCATAGCCTCCCTACTGCCGTCAATGCAGCGAGGAGCATGCTTGCTCATCTTGTAACGAATGATTTCCGTCGATCCCATCCGCTTGTCATTGGGGTGGGTCGCGTATATTGAGGGGCCACAATAAATGGTTCAGCTTGAATATCGGAATGAGCGGGCGCAGATGAGTGAGAAACGAAAACTCCGCCGATCCGGATGGTGGTTGGCATCGTTCGCAGCCTTGGCCCTGACATCCTGCGAGGGCGAAACGAAACAGCCGGAAGCGGCAAAAATCACTGTCCGGGTGCAGACTGCCGAATTTGCCGATCACCGGCAGACAGTGACGCTGACCGGCGAGGTTGTCGCTCATGTCCAGACCAATCTTTCGTTCCGCGTCAGTGGCCAGATAACGGAATGGCTCGCGGATGTCGGCTCGCATGTCTCCGCCGGCGAGGTTTTGGCGCGCATCGATCCGAGCGAACAGAAGGCCGATGTCGAGGCCGCGGAGGCTGCTGTGAGGGCTGCCGAAGCGCAGGTTCGGCAGGCTTCCGCTGCGTTTGAACGGCAAAAATCGCTGCTGGCGAAGAATTCCACCACGCAGGAAGCCTTTGATCAGGCACAGACCGCTTTGCAGACGGCGCAAGGATCGCTTGAATCTTCGAAAGCGCTGCTCGGCACGTCCCGGGACGCGCTCTCCTATACCGAACTGAAGGCTGATGCGGATGGGATCGTCACGGCACGCAATGCCGAGACGGGTCAGGTGGTTCAGGCCGCGCAAACGATGTTTTCCGTCGCAAGGGATGGTCCCCGCGATGCAATATTCGACGTTTATGAATCGCTGCTGTTCGAAAAGCCCGCGGAGCCGAAAATCCAGCTGGCGCTCGTCAGTGATCCTTCCGTCAAAACTGAGGGAACGATCAGTGAGATCTCGCCGACGATCGATACGGCAACGGGAACCGTTCGCGTCAAGATTGCCATGGACACGACGCCTGATCGCATGACGCTCGGCGCGCCGGTGACCGGATTTGCCAGCTCCAAGCCGTCAAAGCTGGTCGTGCTGCCATGGACATCGCTGTCCTCGCTGGATGGAAAACCGGCCGTCTGGGTGGTCAATGACAAGGACAACACGGTTAGCCGCAAGCCTGTGAAGGTGGCATCTTACGAGACAGGCCGCGTGCTTGTTGCGGAAGGCCTGTCCAACGGGGAGGCCGTGGTGACCGAAGGCGGAAAGATGCTGCGCCCCGGCCAGACCGTCTATGTGATCAAGGAGCGGGCGAAATGAACCGGATATCCCTCGGCCTGCTCGTTGCGCCATGCGCATTTCTAATACTTGCCGGTTGCCAGGAAAAGGAAGAGCAGGCTGAACCGGCAATCCGCCCGGTGCTTTCGCAAATCGTTGTGCTGCAACGGCTGCCTGCTCCCAGCTTCGCGGGCACCGTGCAGCCAAAGGTCCAGACCAACTTCGGCCCTCGCGTGACGGGCCTGCTGGTTGCCCGGGATGTCGATACCGGTGATACCGTGACGCAGGGCCAGCTTCTGGCCGCGCTCGATCCAACAGCGCTTGAGCTTGCCGTCGGGTCGGCCCGTGCCGATCTGGCAAATGCGGAAGCGACGCTTGCCAATGCCGTTTCGGTCGAGCGGCGCACGAGGGCGCTGTTCAAGATCGGTACGGAAACCCAAGCGTCGGTGGAAAGTACCGAACAGGCGAGTGCCGCGGCGGAAGCGTCGGTTGTCCAGTCGCGTGCGGCGCTGCTGAAAGCTGAGGAGCAACTCTCCTATGCACAGGTGAAGGCCGCCTTCGACGGCGTGGTGACCGAGACCGGGGCGGAGGTGGGCCAAGTGGTCGCCGCCGGTGCGGCAGTCGTGACTGTTGCCCGGCCGGATGCCCGGGATGCGGTGGTGGACGTTCCAGACGGCAATGCGCTTTTGCATGTGGGGACGCCATTCCTTGTTTCCCTGCAGATCGATCCAGCGATAACGGTTAGCGGCCTTGTCCGTGAGGTCGCACCGGCAGCAGATCCGGCAACACGCACGCGCCGCGTCAAGATCGCGCTTGAAAATCCACCGGCAGCTTTCCGGCTTGGCACCACGATCACCGCCACGCTCAAAGAAGCTATTGTCGAGCAACTGGTGCTGCCAGCAACCGCCATCCTCGTGCGTGACGGAAAATCCTATGTCTGGGTGGTCGATGAGGGCGGCGTAACGGTCGAGACCCGCGAAGTGGTCACCGGGCCGCAGACGGGCAATGTGGTCGTCATCACCTCCGGCATCGATGCCGGCATGCGTGTGGTAACGGCAGGGGTCCATAGCCTGGAGGACGGCCAGAAGATCAAGATTGAAGACGAGGCGCAGTCATGAAGAAATTCAACCTGTCCGACTGGGCGCTCGATCACGCATCGATGGTCTGGTATTTCATGATCGTCTTCGGCTTGCTTGGTTTCTTCTCCTACCTGAGCCTTGGCCGCGAGGAAGATCCATCCTTTACCATCAAGACCATGACGATCTCGGCGCAATGGCCGGGCGCTTCGGTCGAGGAAACCACCCGCCAGGTGACGGAACGGATCGAGCGCAAGCTCGAGGAACTGGAATCGCTGGACTACACGCGCAGCATCACCACGCCGGGGCAAACACTCGTCTTTGTCAATTTGAAGGACACGACGAAGGCCCGGGATGTTGCGTCGATCTGGGTGACGGTCCGCAACATGATCGGCGATATTCACGGCCAGTTCCCGTCCGGCGTTGTCGGGCCTTCCTTCAACGACCGCTTCGGCGACGTGTTTGGCAACATCTACGCGTTTACCTCAGACGGGCTGACCCAGCGGCAATTGCGCGATTATGTCGAGACTGCGCGCCGCGAAATCCTGACGGTTCCGAATATCGGCAAAGTCGATATCGTCGGGGCGCAGGACGAGGTGATCTATCTCGAATTCTCGACACGGCAACTGGCAGCACTCGGCATCAACCAGAATGATGTCGTTGCCACGCTGCAGGCCCAGAACGCGATTGCGCCTTCAGGCGTCGTACAGGCGAAGGGTGAGCGCGTCAGCGTTCGCGTCAACGGTCAGTTCTCCTCAGAAGACAGCCTGCGCGCCGTCAATCTGCAGGTCAACAACCGTTTCTTCCGCCTCACCGATATTGCTACCGTCACAAGGGGCTATACCGATCCGCCATCGGCGCTGTTCCGCTACAACGGCCAGTCGGCGATCGGCCTTGCCATCGGCATGAAGCAGGGCGCCAATCTTCTGGAATTCGGCGATCACGTCGAGGAAAAGATAAAGCAGGTCGAGGCGGAGCTGCCGGTCGGCGTTGGTGTTCACCTGGTTTCCGATCAGCCGCTGATCGTCGAGGAGGCCGTCTCCGGTTTTACCCGCGGTCTGGCGGAGGCCGTCATCATCGTTCTTCTCGTCAGCTTCGTCAGCCTCGGGGTCCGTGCTGGGCTGGTGGTTGCCTTGTCGATCCCGCTGACGCTGGCCATTACCTTCGTCGTTATGTCCTATTTCGACATTTCGCTGCAGCGGATTTCGCTCGGCGCCCTGATTATCGCGCTCGGTCTCCTCGTCGATGACGCGATGATTGCCGTGGAGATGATGGTGGCGCGGCTGGAGGAGGGCGACTCGCTGCGCAAGGCGGCGACCTATGTCTATACGTCGACGGCGTTTCCGATGCTGACCGGCACGCTGGTCACCGTTGCCAGCTTCATTCCGGTTGGCCTCAACAACAGCGCCGCCGGCGAATTCACCTTCACGCTGTTCGTCGTCATCGCTGTTTCGCTGGTGGTGTCCTGGATCGTCGCGGTGGTATTTGCGCCGCTGCTTGGCGTCACCATCCTGCCGAAAACCATGAAACAGCACCATGAGCAAAAGGGCCGTCTGGCGCGGCTTTTTTCCAGCGTTCTTGGCTGGTGCATGCGCTGGAAATGGACGACGATTGCGCTGACGATAGCCGTCTTCGGCCTGTCGCTGTTCGGCATGACCAAGGTCCAGCAGCAGTTCTTTCCGTCGTCGGACCGGCTTGAGCTCATCGTCGACTGGTCATTGCCACAGAATGCGTCGATTACCGATACCAATGCACAGATGGCGAAGTTCGAGCAGGACAAGCTGGTCGGCAATCCCGATGTCGAGCGCTGGTCCACCTATGTCGGGCAGGGCGCCGTGCGCTTCGTTCTGTCCTTCGATGTCCAGCCGCCGGATACGTCGTTTGGCCAGACGATCATCGTGACGAAGAGCCTTGAGGTTCGTGACAAGCTGCGTGCCGACCTGCAGAAGTACCTGAAGGAAACCTTCGTCGGCACGGATGCCTACGTGAAACTGCTGGATATCGGGCCGCCGGTTGGCCGCCCGGTACAGTACCGGTTGAGCGGCCCGGATATCGGCAAGGTGCGCGAGCATGCACTTGAACTCGGCAGCGTTCTCGGCCGCAATCCGCTGCTTGGCGATGTCGTCTATGACTGGAACGAACCGGCACGTGTCATCAAGGTGGATGTCTTGCAGGACAAGGCGCGCCAACTGGGCGTCACCTCGCAGGATATCGCCTCAGCACTCAACGGCATCGTCGGCGGAACGACCGTGACGCAGGTCCGTGACGATATCTACCTGATCAATGTCGTTGCCCGCGCCAAGGCGTCCGAGCGGCAATCGATCGAGCTGCTGCGCGACCTGCAGCTTCCCGGTGCGAGTGGCAACTCCGTGCCGCTCGCCGCCGTTGCAAGCTTCCGCTACGAGATGGAGCAACCAGTCGTCTGGCGCCGCTCGCGTCTGCCGACGCTCACCGTCAAGGCGGGTATTCTCGATGCGACACAGCCGGCGACGATCGTCGCGCAACTCTCCAAGGAGGTGAACGCGTTCGCGGAAAAACTGCCGCCCGGATACAAGATCGATGTCGGCGGCAGCGTCGAGGAGAGCGGCAAGAGCCAGGCGCCGATTGCCGCCGTCGTGCCCTTGATGCTGTTCGTCATGGCGACGATCCTGATGATCCAGTTGCAGAGTTTTTCACGGCTATTCCTGGTCTTCGCCGTGGCGCCGCTGGCGCTGATCGGGGTCGTCGCCGCCCTGCTATCCAGCAATTCGCCGATGGGTTTCGTCGCCATTCTCGGCATTCTGGCGCTAATCGGCATCCTCATACGAAACTCGGTCATTCTTGTGGTACAGATCGAACATCTGCGCACCGAGGGCGTTGTGCCCTGGCAGGCGGTGCAGGAGGCGACCGAGCACCGGATGCGGCCGATCATGCTGACGGCGGCTGCCGCCAGCCTGGCGCTGATCCCGATTGCCCGGGAAATCTTCTGGGGGCCGATGGCTTACGCCATGATGGGCGGCATCATCGTCGGTACCGTTCTGACACTGCTGTTCCTGCCAGCGCTCTACCTCGCCTGGTTCCGCATCAAGCCGCCGGAAAAGACCGAGGAAGTCACGCTGGAAGGATCGGCGGTCGCGACCACGGATGATGCTGTTCCGGTCTAGGCGTTTTACAGCATCACCACCGTCAGCTCGGTCTTGTCATAGGCAAAATCGAGCGGTGTGGTTCCCGTATGTTCCAGCACCAGCCAGTCGCCGGCGTTGAGGATCGCCATACCGATGGCGCAGTTGCCGTAGGATGAGGCAGCCGCATCGTTGTCGTTGATGCTGGCGACAACCGTCGTGCCGTTGACCTTAACGGTTACGGAAAAGGTGCCCGCCGGATTGGCCTCGACGCCGAGGCAAATGAGATAGGGGCCTGAAACAGGCACGACGAGCCGATTGCCGCTACCCGTGGCGGCGGCGCCGAGGGTGAAGCCGCCCTGATTGATGTTCAGGATGGAAAAGCCGGTTTGCGAACCGGAAGCCGGCATCTGCAGACCGCCGCCGAGCGTGGCACGCGCCAATGGCCGCTGCGGCATGCTGACCTGTCCGTGACCGGTGATCACCAGCGCCGATTTCCAGGTGGATCCATCAGGACTGACTTTGATGGCAAACTCGTCCGATCCGGCAAGCCCCATTTCCGCCCGGCCGGACCAGCCCGACTGGAACAGCAGGCTTGCCGTGTCGAACGCCGCCGCCTTGTTGACCTTCACCTGATGTCCGTTGCCGTTATGGGTCAGCAGTGTGGCAGCGGCTGCGACAGCGAGCCGGTTGGTGCTGTCGGCGGCGGTGTTGATGCCGAGAAACGCGGGCGTGCCGATCGCGTCGAAGGTTGCCCAGTCGGTGCCGTTGTGAATCTTCAGCTTGTCTTCGGCCGTAAACCAGCCGCGCCAGCCATCCTTCGGCGTGATGAAAATCCAGTCGCCATCCTGGCGGAAGGCAAGCTTGCCGCTCTTTCCGGCCCACGCTGCCGTGGGTGATGCCGTGACATTGAAACACGTTCCCTCCTGCGGATCCGAGGGCGGGGTCGAGAGCGAAGCGATGATCGTCAGTTGTGTCAGCGCATCGAGGCGCTGCAGGGCTTCATTATGGGTGACGTGCTTTTGAGCCTGCGACGGCAGGATATAGGGCAGTTCCAGGTTGACGGTTGTTTCGCTCATCGGGTCCGTTCTCCTTTGCGGTGAGGAGAAGGGTAGCCGCTGATGGAATGCAGGGGATGCGGAGGCTGCCGTATCGTTGTTTTAAAAGGGAGATTAAGGCCGCGTATGCCCGCCAATTCCCCACAGGGGCCGCTGGCAGGAGTCAGTCCTTGCCGCGCGAGACAAAATGCGGATTGGCGAAATCGGCGTCGGATGCTTGGTTGCGTTTGCCGTAGGTGAGCGGATTGCCATCCATGGTCACGGTTTCGCCGCCGGCGGCGCGCAGGACGGCGTCACCTGCAGCGGTATCCCATTCCATCGTCCGGCTCAGCCGCGGATAGATATCGGCCAGTCCTTCGGCGAGAAGACAGAATTTCAGCGAAGAGCCGATCGCTTCATAATCGGTGATGCCATGCTCGGTCAGGTAGGAGACGGTTTCCTGGCTATTGTGATGCTTGCTTGCCAGTGCCACCAGCCGGTCACCACGGCTGCGGCAGCCAATGATCGTTGGCGGACCGATATCGTTTTGGCCGGTAACGACGGCCTTTTTAGCCTTGTTGCGGTTGGCTGCATAGAGAATGCCGAGCGCGGGTGCATAGACGACACCGGCAACCGGTTCGCCTTTTTCGATCAGGGCGATGTTGACGGTGAAATCGTCATTGCGGCAGACAAATTCCTTGGTGCCGTCGAGTGGATCAACCAGGAAGAAGGATTTTCCTTCGATATCGGGGACGTGGCCCGCAGCGACGGCCTCCTCGGCCACGACGGGGATATCGGGGAAGGCGGCTGCCAAAATGTCGAGGATGATCTTTTCGGCGCTCTCGTCGGCATCGGTGACGGGGGAACTGTCGGCCTTGTAGCTGACTTCCGGTCCGGCGTGATAGACGTCGAGGATCGCTTTCCCCGCAGCCACCGCCGCTCCTTCCAGAATGTCGAGCATCTGTGCTTCCTGTGCCTTGCAGCCATCCACGGCTATCGTCTCCGAGTTTTTCACGGACGTTGAATTTCAACGTCCGGAACGCGCATCATACATCCGCATTCCTTACCGGTCTTTTCAAGATTCGCGCGTGAAATTTTGCCGACTGTGCCGCATTTGGCACTGTGTCTTTTGCGCTGGTGCGGTAGAGCTGCGATTGCACTGCAACAGGATGGGTGGAACTGGGACTGGCATGCGTTATTCGGCATTCTCCATCGTTAAGAACGCGCTGACGGGCAACGTCAACTGGAAGCCGGCCTGGCGCCAGCCGGAACCGAAGCCATACTATGACGTGATCATCGTTGGCGGTGGCGGCCATGGGCTGGCGACAGCCTATTATCTCGCGAAAGAATTCGGCCTCAAGAACATCGCGGTGCTGGAAAAGGGTTATCTCGGCTCTGGCAATGTCGGCCGCAACACCACCATCGTGCGCTCCAACTACATGCTGCCCGGCAACGAGCCGTTCTACGAGTTTTCGATGAAGCTCTGGGAAGGTATGGAGCAGGACCTCAACTACAACGCCATGCTGTCACAGCGCGGCATCATCAACCTCTACCACAATGACGGCCAGCGCGATGCCTATATCCGCCGCGGCAATGCCATGTGGATGGAGGGTGTTCCGGCCGAGTTGCTCGACCGCGCCGCCTTGAAGAAAATGTTGCCCTTCCTGAATTTCGATCATGCCCGCTTTCCGATCATGGGTGGTCTGTTACAGAAGCGCGGCGGCACGGCGCGTCATGATGCCGTGGCCTGGGGTTATGCCCGCGCCGCCGATCGTCTTGGTGTCGATCTCATCCAGAATTGCGAAGTCACTGGCATCCGCCGCGACAACGGCGTCGTCACCGGCGTCGAGACATCCAGAGGTTTCATCGGTTGCGGCAAGCTCGGGCTGGCGGCAGCCGGCAACACCTCGCGCGTCGGAGAGATGGCCGACCTGAAGCTGCCGATCGAAAGCCACGTCCTTCAGGCCTTTGTTACTGAAGGACTGAAACCTGCTATCAATCATGTTATCACCTATGGCGCCGGGCATTTCTACATTTCCCAGTCGGACAAGGGCGGCCTTGTTTTCGGCGCCGAGATCGACGGTTATAATTCCTATGCCCAGCGCGGCAATCTGGCGACGGTCGAGCACGTGATGGAAGAAGGGGTGACGATGATCCCCGGCCTGTCGCGGGTGCGTGTGCTCCGCTCCTGGAGCGGCGTCATGGACATGAGCATGGACGGCTCGCCGATCATCAGCCACACGCCCATCGACAATCTCTATCTGAACTGTGGCTGGTGCTACGGCGGCTTCAAGGCGACGCCGGCATCCGGATGGTGTTTTGCGCATCTGATCGCCAAGAACGAAACCCATCCCGTCGCCCGCTTTCTGCGCCTCGATCGCTTCGAACGCGGCTATCCCATCGATGAACACGGCGCTGGTCCACAGCCCAACCTGCATTGAGATCTGAAAAGCATGGCGAGCCTCATTCACTGCCCGCATTGCGGCGTCCGGCCGAAGGAAGAGTTTTCGATCCGCGGCGACGCGTCGCTGGTCCGCCCCGATCCGGAAGCGTCCGACGAGGCCTGGAACGATTACGTCCATATCCGCAGCAATCCGCGCGGCCGCTACCGCGAGCATTGGCAGCATGTTGCCGGTTGCCGCCGCTGGCTGGTGGTCGAGCGCGATACATTCACCCATGAGGTGTTTTCCGTCACGGATGCTGCCGCTGCCACTGTTGCGCGGGAGGCTGGCCGATGACAGCGTATCGCCTTGCCTCCAGCGGTCTGGTCGATCGCAGTGCGCCTCTCGATTTCCGGTTCGATAACCGGAACCTGACCGGATTTTCGGGCGATACGCTCGCCTCTGCGTTGCTTGCCAATGATCAGCTTCTGGTCGGCCGCAGCTTCAAATATCACCGGCCACGCGGCATCGTCACCGCCGGGCCGTCCGAACCGAATGCGCTCGTCACCGTCGGCAAGGGCGCGGATAGTGACCCGAACACCAAGGCAACGGTTGCCGAACTTTATTCCGGTCTGGACGCCCGCAGCCAGAACCGGTTCCCATCGCTGAAATACGATATCGGCGCCGTCAACGGCCTGTTGTCGCCGTTTCTTGGAGCAGGTTTCTACTACAAGACGTTCATGTGGCCGGCGGCCTTCTGGGAGAAGATCTATGAGCCCATCATCCGCAAGGCGGCAGGGCTTGGACGCGCAGTGCTTGAACGCGATCCGCAGGCCTATGAAAAATGCTGGGCGCATTGCGACCTGCTGGTTGTCGGCTCTGGCCCCACGGGGTTGATGGCGGCGCTTGCCGCTGGCCGCGCGGGCTTGCGGGTCATTTTGGCGGACGAGGATTTCAGGCTGGGCGGTTCGCTGCTTGGCGAGACTGCGCGGATCGGCGACGCTTCTGCGCAGGATTTTGCCGAGAGGGTCCTCGCGGAACTCCGTTCCTTGCCAAATGTGACGATGATGCCGCGCACCACTGTTTTCGGTTGGTACGATGACAATGTGTTTGGCGCGGTCGAGCGGGTGCAGAAGCATGTGGCGCTGCCGCAGGCGAAACTGCCGGTCGAACGGCTTTGGCGGATCATCGCAAAGCGGGCGTTGCTGGCGACAGGTGCCGAGGAACGGCCGCTGGTCTTCGGCGGCAATGACAAGCCGGGTGTGATGATGGCCGGCGCCATGCGCACCTATGCCAACCGCTTCGGTGTGGCGGCCGGAAAATCGGTGGCAATTTTCACCAATGGCAGCGCCGGTTACCGCACAGCCGCTGATCTTACGGCGCATGGTGTCGACATTGCTGCGATCATCGACAGCCGCGCTGATGGTTCTGATCGTGCGCCGGACGGCGTTCGGGTCATTCGATCGGCGTCGGTCATCGACACCAAGGGGCGTCAGCGCGTAGCCGGTGTCGTGGTAGAGCGCTCGGGCTTCGAGCAGACGATTGCCTGCGATGCGATCGGCATGTCCGGCGGCTGGAACCCGATTATCCATCTTGCCTGCCAGCGCGGAGCCAAGGCCGTCTGGTCCGAGGATTTGAAGACGTTTCTGGCGCCGGACGTTGGCAATGGGCTTGTTGTCGCCGGGGCCGCGGCGGGGCGCTACACTTTGGCTGGCTGTCTGAAGGACGGTGCGGACAAAGCGGCGGTTCTCGCTGCCGATCTCGGATTTTCGGCCGTTTCCCACACGGCGCCTGCCGTCGAAGGCGAAATCGATCCCTCGTTTACGGCGCTGTGGTATTCGCCGGGCGCCAAGGCAAAGGCCTTTGTCGATTTCCAGAACGATGTCCACGTCAGGGATATCGGGCTTGCCCTGCGAGAGGGCTTTGGCCATGTCGAGCATGCCAAGCGTTACACGACAAACGGCATGGCGACCGATCAGGGCAAGCTCTCCGGCATCAATGCCACTGGCCTTCTGGCCGCGATGCAGGGCATCAGTCCGGCCGATGTCGGCACGACCACGTTCCGGCCGTTCTACACGCCGGTCGCCTTCGGCGCATTGGCGGGAACATCGCGCGACGAGCATGCCGCGCCGGTGCGCAAATCGCCGTTGCATGGTTGGGCACAGCGAAACGGTGCCGTGTTCGTCGATTCCGGCCTGTGGTTCCGCCCCGCCTATTTTTCGCGCGGTGGCGAAAAGACCTGGCGCGAAAGCACCGACCGGGAAGTCCTCACTATCAGAGAAAATGTGGGTCTCTGCGATGTCTCGACGCTCGGCAAGATCGAGATCTTCGGGCCGGACGCTGCGGAATTTCTCAATCGGCTTTACTGCAATCCGTTTTTGAAGCTGCCGGTCGGCAAGGCACGGTACGGCTTGATGTTGCGCGAGGATGGCATGGTCTATGACGATGGCACGACCAGCCGGTTGTCGCACGAGCATTTTGTCATGACTACCACCACGGCGCTGGCCGGCGGCGTCATGTCCCATATGGAATATTGCGCGCAGGTGCATTGGCCGGATCTCAAGGTGCGCTTCTGCTCCTCGACCGATCAATGGGCGCAGATGGCGATTGCTGGGCCGAAGGCGCGCCTGGTCCTGCAAACGCTGGTCGAGGATGATATTTCCGACGCGGCCTTTCCGTTCCTTGCCGCCGGTACCGTCACCCTGAGGGGCGGACTGAAGGCGCGGTTGTTCCGGATCTCGTTTTCGGGTGAATTGGCCTATGAGCTTGCGGTGCCTGCGGGGCTTGGTGAGGCCGTTGCCGATGCCATCATGGAAGAGGGCAGGGCGCATGGGATTTGTGCTTACGGGCTGGAGGCCCTGAACGTTCTGCGCATCGAAAAGGGACACGTCACGCATGCCGAATTCGATGGCCGGGTAACGCCTGACGATGCAGGCTTCGGCCGTATGGTCTCGGCGCAGAAACAGGACTTCATCGGCAAGCGGCTTTCGACCCGTTACGGTCTGACGGCCGCCGACCGCATGCAGATGGTTGGATTGAAGCCGGTGGAAACGGACCAGCATATCCGCGCCGGAGCGCATCTGTTGCGCGAGGGTGCAAAGCCATCGACACTGAACGATCAGGGGTATGTCAGCTCCGCCTGCTTCTCGCCGACGCTTGGACACGATATCGCGCTGGCCTTCCTCAAATCGGGCCGCGAGCGCTATGGCGAACGGGTCGTCGTCTGGGACAAGCTGGCAGGCGCCGAGACGGTGGCGGAAATCTGCAATCCTGTCTTCGTCGATCCCGGCAACACGAAACTGAACTCCTGAGGCGGATGCGGACATGAGCAGAACCTATATTTCCCGCCATCCCCTGGATGATCTGCTGCCGCTGGAACCGGGCATTCGCGCGGTTGACCATCTGGATATTCCGCGCGTTGTCGCAATCGTTTCGGTTATGGCTATGGACGGCGAGGAGGCTTCTGTGGCTGCTGGATTGGCTGCTTCGGGCGATGCGTCAGCCCGCTTTTCGGGACCCGGCGAGTGGCTGGCTGTGTCGCAGCCGCAAACGGCGGAAAGCCTGCATCGCAATTTGTCCCTGCTTTTGGCAGAGACGGCCTACATTGTCGATCAGAGCGATGGCCGCGTCGTTTTCAGGCTGTCCGGCCCCAATGTCCGGCGGATCCTTGCCAAGGGCATTGCCACCGATCTGCATCCGGCGATCTTCGAGACCGGGACATCCGTCAATGTGCTTTGCGGCCATATCAGCGTCAATCTGGCCCGCACCGGTGAGAACGAATTCGAGCTGATCGTCATGCGCAGCTTCGCCGTCGCGCTCTTCGATGATCTGAAAGTGATGGGCCGGGAATTCGATCTCTCCGCCGGTTTCTCCGTCCGGGGATAAAAGCGGCATCGCATGACGTTTTTACGGCGCTCCTGAAGTAGCCGATGGCGGGAATGGGCAAGACCTGTTCGCAGGGATATCTTTCACAGCGGCGGCTTTGCCGGTACGGTTTCGACAGCCAAGATTTCGCTTAACTGAGCGGGATGCTTTTCGCAAGCAATCCCGAAACCGGAGAATATCCATGAAAAGCCATGCCAGGGTCGTCGTTATCGGCGGCGGCGTCGTCGGTTGCTCGATCCTTTATCATCTGACGAAGTTCGGCTGGACCGATGTGGTACTTCTGGAGCGCTCGGAACTCACCTCCGGTTCCACTTGGCATGCGGCCGGCGGCATGCACACGATTAATGGCGATCCGAACGTCGCCAAGCTGCAGAAATATACGGTCGAACTCTACAAGGAAATCCAGGAGTATTCCGGCCAGGACATCGGCCTCCACATGACGTCCGGCATGATGCTGGCGGCAACCAAGGAGCGGTTCGACTGGATGAAGTCGATCCTTGCCAAGGGCCGATATATGGGGCTGGAAGCCGAGCTTTTGACGCCGAAGGAAGCGCATGAGCTGATGCCGCTGCTTGATCCCACGCAGTTCGTTGGCGCCGTGTTCGATCCGGTCGAGGGCCATCTCGATCCCTATGGCACCACCCATGCCTATGCCAAATCCGCCAAGAAGAACGGCGCTGATATCTACCTGCACACCAAGGTGGAGGATCTTGTCCAGCTGGAGGACGGCTCATGGCGGGTGATCACCAACAAGGGTGAGATCATCGCCGAGCATGTCGTCAACGCCGCTGGTCTGTGGGCACGCGAGGTTGGCCGCATGACGGGGCTGGAACTGCCGGTGCTGGCCATGGAGCACATGTATCTCATCACCGAGGACATGCCGGAAGTCATCGAATTCAACCAGACGCGCGGCAAGGAACTGATGCATTGCGTCGATTTCGATGGCGAGATTTACCTGCGCCAGGAACGCAATGGCATGCTGATGGGTACCTATGAAAAGGCCTGCCGCCCGTGGTCGCCGATCACCACGTCATGGGACTTCGGCCATGAATTGCTGGCCGAGGATATCGAGCGTATCACGCCTGAACTCGAAGTCGGTTTCCGCCACTTCCCGGCCTTCAACAATGCCGGCATCAAGAAGATCATCAACGGCCCCTTCACCTTCTCGCCGGACGGCAACCCGCTCGTCGGCCCGGTGCGTGGCCTCACCAACTACTGGTCGGCCTGCGCCGTCATGGCCGGGTTTAGCCAGGGCGGTGGCGTCGGTCTGGCGCTGGCCAACTGGATTATCTATGGCGACCCGGGCTTTGACGTGTTTGCCATGGACGTCTCGCGTTACGGCGATTTCGCCACGCTCGGCTTCACCAATGCCAAGGTGCGCGAAAACTATTCCCGCCGCTTCTCGATCCGCTATCCGAACGAAGAATTGCCGGGTGCGCGTCCGTTCCTGACCACGCCGATCTACGACAAGCTGAAGGACGCAGGTGCCGTCTTCGGGGCCTCCTATGGGCTGGAAGCGCCGCTGTGGTTCGCGCCGAAGGGCGAGGAGGACAAATTCTCCTGGCGCCGCTCCAACGATTTCGACGTTGTGGGTGCCGAAGCCAAGGCTGTGCGGAACAGCGTTGGTGTGATGGAGACCTCCGGCTTTGCCAAATACACGATCACCGGCAAGGGCGCGGAAGCCTGGCTCGACCACATGCTGACCTGCCGCATCCCGGCTATTGGCCGGATGTCGCTGGCGCCGATGCTGAAGGACGACGGCAAGCTGATCGGCGACTTCACGCTGGCAAAGCTCGGGGAAGGGGATTTCCTGCTGATCGGCTCAGGCATTGCGGAAGATTACCATATGCGCTGGTTCGAGAGCCATCTGCCGAAGGGCGGCTCGGTGACGCTGAAAGCGTTGAACCTGCAGTTGGTCGGGCTGTCGATTGCCGGCCCCAATTCCCGTGCGCTGATTTCCAAGCTGACGCATCTCGATATGTCCGACGAGGCCTTTGCCTTCATGGATATCCGCCGGATGGATCTCGGCATGGCGCCTGCAATCGTCGGCCGTGTCAGCTACACCGGCGATCTCGGTTATGAAATCTGGATGAAGCCGGAATATCAGCGCTATCTCTACGACCTGATCATGGGGGCTGGTGCAGAATTTGATATCAGGCCGTTTGGGCTGCGGGCGCTTAACGCGCTGCGAGTCGAAAAATCCTTCGGCAGCTGGTCGCGCGAATACCGCCCGCTTTACGGGCCATTCGAAGCCGGGCTCGGGCGATTCGTTGCCCTGAAGAAGGATGCTGACTTCATCGGCAAGCAGGCGGCGGCCAGGGAAAAGGCCGAAGGCGGCACCTTGCGGCTACGCACTTTCATCATCGAGGCCAGGGACGCTGATGTGATCGGCGACGAGCCGATCTCGCTGAACGGCAAGGTCTGTGGCTGGGTGACATCGGGCGGCTATGCCCATGCGTCCGGTGTTTCGGTGGCGATAGGCTATGTTCCAAAGGAGGTTGCGGATGAGGTCGAGGGGTGGCAAGTTGAATTGCTGGGCGAGATGCTGCCCGCCCGCCTGCAGATGCAGCCGCTTTTCGATGCCAACGGTTCGCGCATGCGATCCTGACCGTTCGATTGCAGTCGCGGCATTTCATAGACCCGGCTGGCGTTGAACGCGCTCGCCGGGGCGAGGCCATGTTTAACCGTATAATTCACGGTCTTATGCCCAAAAACAGGGCGTAAACTGCACTATTTTTGATTTTTCGACTGTTTAAGCGTCAATATCACTAAAATGGGAAAGAAATTCAGGAAAGCATCATTTTAAGCTTCACTTTTGGTCTGAAAGCATTATGGAATCCTCTATCGAAAAGGCTCAGAAAGAGCCACGAAAAGAAGAGGTCTGACCTACTAGGATCAGACCCGGGGGATATTGATGGAGTATTTTGTCCAGCAGCTCGTCAACGGGCTGACTCTTGGCTCTATTTACGGTTTGATTGCCATTGGTTATACAATGGTTTACGGCATTATCGGCATGGTGAACTTCGCTCACGGCGATATCTTCATGCTTGGCGGTTTCGCAGCACTTATTGTTTACCTGGTTCTTGTGGGTTTGTTCGGCGGTGTTCCGATCGCACTTGCCCTTTTCGTCATGATCATCGTGGCGATGCTGATGACCGGGTTGTGGAACTGGGTCATTGAGAAGATGGCTTACCGCCCGCTACGCGGTTCGTTTCGCCTCGCGCCACTGATTACCGCGATCGGCATGTCCATCGCTCTGTCGAACTTCATTCAGGTGACGCAAGGCCCGCGCAACAAGCCGATCCCGCCGCTGGTGTCGTCGGTTTACAATGTTTTCGGCATCTCGATCTCGTTGAAACAGATCATCATTGTTGTGGTGACTGCGGTTCTGCTGACGATCTTCTGGTATATCGTCAACCACACGCCGCTTGGCCGTGCGCAGCGCGCCACCGAGCAGGACCGCAAGATGGCGGCATTGCTGGGCATCGACGTCGACAAAACCATCTCGATCACCTTCGTCATGGGCGCGGCGCTGGCTGCTGTCGCCGGAACCATGTACCTGATGTATTATGGTGTCATCGTCTTCACGGATGGCTTCACGCCGGGCGTCAAGGCCTTCACGGCCGCGGTTCTGGGTGGCATCGGCTCACTGCCGGGAGCTGTGCTGGGCGGTCTGATGATCGGGCTCATCGAGTCTCTGTGGTCTGCCTATTTCACCATCGACTACAAGGATGTCGCGACATTCTCGATCCTCGCCATCGTGCTGATTTTCAAGCCGTCTGGTATTCTGGGTCGGCCGGAAGTCGAGAAGGTATAATTCAATGGCAAACATTACCAACACACCTGAGAGCGCCGGCAGCAATCTGATGGCGCGGGCTCTGCGCGAGGCGTTTTATGCGGGCCTCGTCGCCCTTGGCCTGTTCGTTCTGTTCGTCGGCCTGAAGACCGACCAGAACATCCTGAACGAGTTGGTCCTCGTTCAACGCTGGGGATTGCTGGCGGTTTTCGTCGCCATCGCCGCGGTTGGACGCTTCCTGTCGGTGGCCTTCATCCGTCCCTATCTCGCTGAGCGCAAGGCTTCAAAGGCCAGTGCAGGCGTGAAGGAACCCGGCTTCGTGACGCGCAACTTCAGCATGATCGCGGTCGCGGTCCTGCTTGTCTATCCGCCGATCATGGTCGCCATTTTCGGCTTCCAGGGCTCGTTGAAATGGGTCGATAATTTCGGCATCCAGATTCTGATCTACGTGATGCTGGCCTGGGGCTTGAACATCGTTGTTGGCCTCGCGGGCCTTCTTGATCTCGGTTATGTCGCCTTCTATGCTGTCGGTGCATATTCCTACGCATTGCTGTCGTCTTACTTCGGTCTGTCGTTCTGGGTCCTGTTGCCGATGGCCGGCATTTTTGCGGCTCTCTGGGGCATGATCCTCGGTTTCCCGGTTCTGCGTCTGAAGGGCGATTACCTGGCGATCGTGACGCTCGCCTTCGGCGAAATCATCCGGCTGGTTCTGATCAACTGGACCGCCGTTACCAAGGGTACCTTCGGTATCTCCGGTATCGCCAAGGCCTCGGTTTTCGGTATCTGGTCGTTCGATGTCAGTGCATCGAACAATTTCGCCAAGGTATTCGGGTTGCCGATGTCGTCGGCATACTACAAAATCTTCCTGTTCTACCTGATCCTGGCGCTCTGCCTGCTGACAGCCTTCGTGACGATCCGTCTGCGCCGCATGCCGATCGGCCGTGCCTGGGAAGCATTGCGCGAAGACGAGATCGCCTGCCGCTCGCTCGGCATCAATACGGTGACGACCAAGCTCACGGCATTCGCAACGGGTGCCATGTTCGGTGGCTTTGCCGGCTCCTTCTTCGCCGTTCGCCAGGGCTTCGTCTCGCCGGAAAGCTTCGTCTTCCTGGAATCGGCTATCATTCTTGCCATCGTGGTTCTGGGCGGCATGGGCTCGCTGATCGGTATCGCTGTTGCGGCGACGCTGATGATCGGTGGCACCGAGTTGCTGCGTGAAATGGAATTCCTGAAACATATCTTCGGGCCTGATTTTACCCCGGAACTCTATCGCATGCTGATCTTCGGCCTGGCCATGATCATTGTCATGGTGTGGAAACCACGCGGCTTTGTCGGCTCGCGCGAACCCACGGCATTCCTGCGAGAGCGCAAGAATGTCTCCGGCAGCTTCACCAAGGAAGGTCACGGTTGATCATGGCCGGAACGAATACGATGACGAAAGATCCAATCCTCAAAGTCGACCATTTGTCGATGCGCTTCGGCGGCCTGATGGCCATCAACGACCTGTCGTTCGAAGCCTATCGTGGCGACATCACTGCACTGATCGGCCCGAACGGGGCCGGCAAGACCACGGTGTTCAACTGCATCACCGGCTTCTACAAGCCGACGATGGGCATGATCACGATGCGGCAGAAGGCGGGCAAGGAATACCTGCTCGAGCGCATGTCGGATTTCGAGGTCAACCGCGACGCCAAGGTGGCTCGTACGTTCCAGAATATCCGGCTTTTCTCGGGCCTGACGGTTCTGGAAAACCTCCTGGTTGCGCAGCATAACAAGCTGATGCTGGCATCGGGCTACACGGTTCTCGGCCTTCTTGGATTTCCTGCCTACAAGCGGGCGGCGGCGCAGTCGATCGAACAGGCAAAATATTGGCTCGACAAGGCAAACCTGATTGACCGGGCCGACGATCCGGCGGGCGATCTGCCTTACGGCGCCCAGCGCCGTCTGGAAATTGCCCGCGCGATGTGCACCGGGCCCGAATTCCTCTGCCTCGACGAACCGGCAGCTGGACTCAATCCGCGCGAATCGCTGGCGCTCAACGAGTTGTTGCGCTCAATCCGCAAGGATACCGGAACCTCAATCCTGCTGATCGAGCACGACATGTCCGTGGTCATGGAAATTTCCGACCATGTCGTCGTCCTGGAATACGGTCAGAAGATTTCGGATGGCAATCCGGACCATGTGAAGAACGATCCGAAGGTTATTGCGGCCTATCTCGGCGTTGAAGATGATGAGGTCGAAGAGGTGATCGAACAGATCGAGGAAATCGCCGAAGTTGCGCCGGGAGATACGCACAAATGAGCGGTAACCTTCTGCATGTAAAAGACGTCGAGACTTATTACGGCAACATCAGAGCGCTTGCGGGCGTCGAGGTGGAAGTCAAGCGTGGCGAAATCGTCTGCATGATCGGCGCCAACGGTGCCGGCAAGTCGACACTGATGATGACGATCTGCGGCAGCCCGCAGGCCAAAACCGGCTCGGTTATTTTTGACGGGCAGGACATCACCCGGATGCCGACGCATGAGATCGCGCGGCTGCGGATCGCCCAGTCGCCGGAAGGACGGCGGATATTTCCGCGCATGACGGTTTATGAAAATCTTCAGATGGGCGCCAGCCTCGACAATCTGAAATATTTCAACGAGGACGTGGAAAAGATCTTCACGCTGTTTCCGCGCCTCAAGGAGCGCCAGGCGCAGCGCGGTGGAACGCTTTCGGGCGGCGAGCAGCAGATGCTGTCGATCGGCCGCGCGCTGATGGCACGTCCGAAACTGCTGCTTCTCGACGAGCCTTCGCTTGGTCTGGCGCCGCTGATCGTCAAGGGCATCTTTGCCGCGATCAAGAAGCTCAATGAAGAGGAAGGCCTGACGGTATTCCTCGTCGAGCAGAATGCCTTTGCCGCCCTGAAGCTGTCGCACCGTGGTTACGTCATGGTCAACGGCAAGGTGACGATGAGCGGCGGCGGCAAGGAGTTGCTGGCCAATCCGGAAGTGCGCGCCGCCTATCTCGAAGGCGGTCATCATTGATGGCATTCCGGCCCGCGTCAGAGGTTTCCTTGGAGCCGGGCCGGTTTGCCTATCCGATATATTGGAGCGTTCGCATGCGGTTTGAAAATCGCACGGCGCTTTGAAGGGGAGAAACGGAATGCAAGGCATTCTCTACGAAGAACCCTCGGTTCTGTACTTCGCGCTGATCACCATCGTGATGGGTGGATGGACGGCGTGGCGCACCGGAAAGAGTGCGGCCGAAGGCTGGAGCGGCTACCGGGTCCTGGTATTCTATACGCTACTTCTGGGTGTGGCGATCCGGTTCATCCATCATGCGCTTTTCAACGGCAGCATGTTGACTTTACAGTACTATGTCGTGGACACGATCATTCTTTTGCTGTTTGCTACGGCTGGTTATCGTTACTACCGTACGCAGCAGATGACCAACAATTACTACTGGCTTTACGAGAAGGTGTCGCCTTTCTCGTGGAAGTCAAAATGACAGAGGGAACCCCGCGTCAGAGCCTTTGATACTGGCACGGAGATAAGAATACCGGCGCGATTATGGTGGGTATCGTGACTGGTTTAAAAAGGCACCCGCTCAATTTTTTTGGGAGTAACAAGATGAAAAAGTCACTTTTGTCAGCTGTTGCGCTGACTGCAATGGTCGCTTTCAGCGGCACTGCATGGGCTGACCTGCTGGTTGGTGTTGCTGGCCCGCTGACGGGTCCGAACGCAGCCTTCGGCGCACAGCTCCAGAAGGGTGCTGAGCAGGCCGCAGCAGACATCAATGCTGCCGGTGGTATCAATGGCGAACAGATCAAGATCGTGCTCGGCGACGACGTTTCCGATCCGAAGCAGGGCGTTTCCGTTGCCAACAAGTTTGTTGCTGACGGCGTCAAATTCGTAATCGGCCACTTCAACTCCGGCGTCTCGATCCCGGCTTCGGAAGTCTATGCTGAAAACGGCATCTTGCAGATCACTCCTGCATCCACCAACCCGGTCTTCACCGAACGCGGCCTGTGGAACACCTTCCGTACCTGCGGCCGTGACGACCAGCAGGGTGCTGTTGCCGGTGCTTACATCGCTGCAAACTTCAAGGACGCCAAGGTTGCCGTCGTTCACGACAAGACGCCTTACGGCCAGGGCCTTGCTGACCTGACCAAGGCTGCGATGAACGAAGCCGGCGTCAAGGAAGCCGTCTACGAAGGCATCACCGCTGGCGACAAGGACTTCTCGGCTCTGATCGCCAAGATGAAGGAAGCCGGTGTATCGCTGGTTTACTACGGCGGTCTGCACACGGAAGCTGGCCTGATCATGCGCCAGATGGCTGACCAGGGCCTGAAGGCAACCCTGATGTCCGGCGACGGCATCGTCTCGAACGAACTTGCTTCGATCGCTGGTGACGCAGTCAACGGCACGCTGATGACGTTCGCTCCGGATCCGCGCAAGAACCCGGCTGCAAAGGAGCTCGTTGAGAAGTTCCGTGCCAACGGTTTTGAGCCGGAAGCCTACACGCTCTACTCCTACTCCGCTCTGCAGGTTATCGCTGAAGCTGCCAAGACCACCGGCGGCAACGATCCGCAGGCTGTTGCCGAGAACATCAAGGGCAAGGGTCCGTTCAAGACCGTTATCGGCGAGTTCGGCTATGACGAAAAGGGCGACATCACCCGTCCGGACTACGTCATGTACACCTGGAAGAAGGGTGACGACGGCAAGTACAGCTACTTCGAAAACGACAAATAATCGTTCTCAGGTGAGCACTGATAGTCCTTCTGGACTGCGAAAGGCTCGGCATTGCCGGGCCTTTTTGCATTCGGCATGCGTCATCGCCGGTTGCCGTTTTTGGCAAGTCTGTTTCAACAAACCAGCGGCTGGATCGCGGGCCGTCCTGTGTTAGATGTCTGATTTGAAGTTTTGAATCGGAGCAGACCATGAACGGAAAACCACGCATTCTTGTGACCCGGCGCTGGCCGGATGCCGTCGAGCGTGTGCTTGCCGAACGGTTCGACGCATCATTCAACACCTCGGATGTTGCTATGGATGCCAAAGCTCTTGCCGAGGCGCTTCAATCGTTTGATGCCGTGTTGCCGACGGTGTCCGACCGTCTGCCAGCGTCGCTGTTTGAAGAGGGCGATCTGCGCACCCGAATCCTGGGGAATTTTGGTGTCGGTTACAATCACATCGCTATCGCGGCGGCAGAACATTACGGGATAACCGTCACCAACACGCCGGGGGTACTGACCGATTGCACGGCCGATATCGCCATGTCGCTGCTGCTTTCGGTGGCGCGCCGGGCGGGGGAAGGTGAGCGGGAGGTTCGTGCCGGACAATGGACCGGCTGGCGGCCAACGCACATGATCGGGACTAAGGTAACTGGAAAGACGCTGGGCATCATCGGCTTCGGGCGGATCGGCAAGGCGATGGCCAAGCGCTGCCATTTCGGGTTCGATATGGACGTGGTTTTTTACAACAGATCGAAGATCGATCCGGTGGAAGCCGCACGCTATGGCGCACGGCAATTGGATACCGTGGAGGACGTGTTGGCGGCTGCCGATTTTGTGTCGCTGCACTGCCCGGGCGGCGGCGAAAACCGTTATTTGATCAATGCGCAGCGGCTGGCAGTGATGAAGCCGGGCGCCTATCTGATCAACACGGCACGCGGCGATGTGGTGGATGAGACTGCGTTGGTTACGGCGCTGGAAACCGGCACGATTCGGGGCGCAGGGCTGGATGTCTTCGAGGCGGAACCGAATGTTCCGGAGCGCCTACGGGCGTTGGAGAACGTCGTTCTCCTGCCGCATCTTGGCAGTGCGACCGAAGAAACGCGCACGGCCATGGGCATGAAAGTGGTGGAGAATATCACCGCGTTCTTCGAAGGCCGGGAGCCGCCCGACAAGGTTGCTTGATCGACTATTCCTGGCGCAACGCGTTTGCGGCCTTCACAGCCGCAGACGCCCGATTTTCAACGCCGAGCTTCACATAGATCTGTTCCAGATGCTTGTTGACGGTGCGGGCGCTCAGGCCAAGAATCTCGCCGATATCGCGATTGGATTTGCCCTTGGCGATCCAGAGCAGGACCTGCCCCTCGCGCACCGTCAGTAAGAAATTCTGTCGAAGGATTTCGTCGTCGCTGGTTTGGCTGACGCCGGTCAGCCGGAACAGGAATTCGTCACCGCCGATTGCTCCGAGATAGGCGAGTTGCAATACCGGCTGTCCGTTCTGATGGATCATCAGCGGGCCATCCTTGGATACCCCGTGTTTTTCACGTTCCTGCAACCAGCCGCAAATATGCACCGCCAGCGTATCCAGGCCGTCGTCGCGGCCTGTTGCAGCATTGACAAGGCGGGTCGCCTGCGGTGTCGACCACTGGATGGTGCCATTGCTGCGCACGGCAAGCAGATGCCGCCCTGCCGCGTCCAGCGCCACCCGGGCGCTTTGTGCCGAGCGCGCATTGGCGAGATGAACGCGGATACGGGCGCGCAGTTCGTCGATATTGATCGGCTTGGAGAGGTAATCGACGCCGCCGGATTCGAGTGCGTGGACGATGTGTTCGGTTTCGGTCAGCCCGGTCATGAAAATCACTGGCACCTGCGCCACGGACGGATTGGTCTTCAGTGTCCGGCAGGTTTCAAAGCCGTTCATGCCGGGCATGACGGCATCCATCAGGATGACGTCCGGCGTGATGCGGTCGACGACATTGATGGCCGCATTTCCAGAGGTGGCGATCAGCACGGAGAAGCCGGATTGCTCCAGTGCGTCGGTGAGAAAACCCAGTGTTTCCGGGGAATCGTCGACGATGAGCACGATATCGCGCGGATGCACTGCTTCATTCACCGGCCGATCCCCCCTGTTTGTTGATGTTCTGCAGGAAGTCGGCATAGCCGGCAAGGTCGAAAGCTTGGACATAGGTCTTGACCGCATCGGTAAACGGCTGGTTTTCCTCCTGCCGGGCGAGATCGGCGAGTTTGGCCTCGATACCCCGGACATAGCCGATTTCACCGAGCCGGATCAGTTCCTCGACATGGGCAGCGCCGGGGTTCGTCATGGTGCGTTTGGGCTTGGCCTTGAACGCCGGTTGCACCGTGTCGCGATAGATCCATTCTAGGGTCAGATGCACCGCCAGCTTGTCCTGCAACTGGCGGATATCGAAGGGTTTGGCCAACGTATCGTTGTGGCCCGTATGGGTGTCGGCGGCCGTGCCGTCGCCGATATTGGCCGACACCATGATGACCGGCGCCGTTTGTTCATGATCGCGCAGCCGTGTGACCAATTGCCAGCCGTTCATACCGGGCATCGAGATGTCGATGAGGAAAAGGTCAGGTTTGATCCCCTCGATCAAGGTCAGGCATTCCATGCCACCGGCAGCCGTCAGCACGACGAAATCGAGCGGCATCAGCACTTCGCGCATCAGGTCGCGATGATCCTCGTTGTCATCGACCACGACGATGGTGCGGCGTGGTCCGGCGTAGCCGGCGATCTTGCGGACCGAGGGAAGGGTGGCGGCCGGGCGATTGATCGCCGACAGCATTAGCCGCACCCGGAAGGTCGACCCCTTGTCGCGCTCGCTATCGACGACGATCTCGCCGCCGAGTGTCTGGGTCAAAAGCCGGGTGATTGTCAGGCCGAGGCCAAGGCCGGGCATCGGCCGGATATGCTCGGCCTCGCCGCGCTGGAAGGGTTCGAAGATCCGCGGCAGGTCGGCCTGTGATATGCCGCGGCCGGTGTCGGAGACCGTGAAGGCCGCCACCTGGCTGCGATAGGCGACGTCGAAACGGATGGTGCCGGTATCGGTAAATTTTATGGCATTGGAGAGCAGGTTGACGAGAATCTGGCGCAGGCGCTTCTCGTCGGTGCGGACATATTGCGGCAGGGCGCTTGCGCGTTCGTGCTCGAAAAACAGCCCTTTGGCCTGCGCTTGCGGGCGGAACATATCGGTGATCTGGTCGAGGAAATCCTGGATATTGATCTCGTTGGAATAGACCTGCAGGCGCCCCGCCTCGATCTTGGAAATATCCAGCAGGCCGTCGATGAGGCCGGAGAGATGATCGGCGCTGCGCTTGATGACCTTGATCGCCGACTGGCGTGGGGCGGGTATCGTTTCGTCGCGCTCGAGAATTTGGGCATAGCCGAGCACGGCGTTGAGCGGCGTGCGCAGCTCATGGCTGAGGCCAACCACATAACGGCTCTTGGCCCGGTTGGCGGCCTCCGCCGTCTCCTTGGCATATTGCAGGGCGGCGTCGGTCTTCTTGTGGGCGGCGATTTCCTTGAGCAGCAGGGTATTTTGGCGCGAGGATTCTTCCTCGGCCACCAGGCGGCTGTCATGCGCCAGCACGTAAAACCAGCAGACGACCCCGGTCACCACGGCAAAAACGAAAAAGACCACGCCGACGGTGCGGTTGATCACCGAGGCTGTCTCCGGCGAGGCCGTGCCGGTCTGATGGGCGATCATCGCCAGAATGATACCGATACCGGCAACCGACAGAACGACGGCGATGCCATATCGGCCGAGCCGGGTGGACAGCGTTTCCATCACCTTTTGCGGCAGCAAGGCCTTGGCCGCCACCGCTGTCTGCGCGTTGAAGCGCGCATGCGGTTTGCACATGTCGTGGCAGCGGCTGTCGAGCGAGCAGCACAGCGAGCAGATCGGCGCGGAATAGGCAGGGCACCAGGCCATGTCCTCCGGCTCGAACGGGTGTTCGCAGATCGAACAGGTAACGGTCGATAGCGTCTTCCAGCTCTGGCGCGGCTTGCGGGCCAGGTAATATTTGCCCTTTGTCACCCAGGCGATGGTGGGCGAGACGAGGAAGGCGGTGATCAGCGCGATATAGGGCGCAAGCGACGCGGCCATGGCGCCAAACACGCCGAAATGCGCCGTCAACGCGATCAGCGCCGATGCCGTCATGGCACCAGTGCCGACTGGGTTGATATCGTAGAGATGGGCGCGCTTGAACTCGATGTTGGGTGGTGCCAGCCCCAGCGGCTTGTTGATGAACAGATCGGCGGAGATCGTGCATAGCCAGGCCATGGCGATGATCGAGAAGATGCCGAGCGTTTCTTCCAAGAGCTTGTAGATGCCGAGTTCCATCAACAGCAGCGCGATGGCCACATTGAACATCAGCCAGACGACGCGGCCGGGATGGCTATGGGTGAGGCGGGAGAAGAAATTCGACCAGGCGAGCGAGCCTGCATAGGCGTTCATGACGTTGATCTTCAGCTGCGACACGACGACGAAGGCGGCCATCAGCAACAGCGCCGCATTGTGCCACGGGATCATGTAGCCGAACGCTGTCAGGTACATATGCGCGGGGTCGGCGGCATCCTCGACCGGAACGCCGGCGCTGAGACAGAGGACGACCAGGAACGAACCCGCCAGCAGCTTCGGCGCGCCGACGATTACCCAGCCGGCGCCGGCCAGGAATACGGCAAGCCGGTGATGCAGCTTGCGCTGGCCTTCCGGCGGCAGGAAGCGGAGGAAATCCACCTGCTCGCCGATCTGCGCCATCAGGGCGAGGATAACGGCGGAGGCTGCGCCAAATTCCAGCAGCGAGAACGGTGCGAGCGTACCGGGTTCGCCGAATGGCTTGCTGGTGCCGGGAAAGGCAAGCCAGAGGTCGAACTTGCTCCAGTCGGCCAGCGCGATGAAGGTAAAGGGTGCGATATTGAGGATGATCCAGAACGGCTGGGTCAAAAGCTGAAACTTGCTGATCAGCCGGACACCATGGGTCACCAGCGGGATGACCATAACGGCGCTGATGATATAGCCGATCCAGACGGGGATGCCGAGTGCCAGCTCCAGCGCCGCCGACATGATCGAGGCTTCGATGGCAAACAGCATGAAGGTGAACGAGGCGTAGATCAGCGACGTGATCGTCGAGCCGATATAACCAAAGCTGGCGCCGCGCGTCAAAAGGTCGATATCGACGCCGTGGCGGATGGCATAGCGGCTGATCGGCAGGCCGACGCCGAGCATGACGAGGCTGGCGACGAGAATGGCGATGATGGCATTGGTGGTGCCGTAGGACAGCGTGATGGCGCCGCCGATCGCCTCCAGCGCCAGAAACGAGATCGCCCCGATCGCCGTCTGCGAAATGCGCTGCGAGGAGAATTGCCGGGCGCTCTTGGCGGTGAACCGCAGCGCGTAGTCTTCCAGCGTCTGGTTGGCGACCCAGCGATTGTATTCGCGGCGGACCGGGATGATGCGCTGGCGTGCGGTCATGCCTAATTTATATTCCCGTTCTTTATGTGATCAATGATTGGGCAATGTCCTCCGGTCTACGATTTTTTGCAAGTGCGAGATGCCGATTGATTTGGGGATGGGGATTTGTTTTCACCGCAGGGACGGCGAACGCGGAACCGCTTGCCACGGGCGTCCGGTGAATGTCGTCCCAGCTGTATTGCAGTGCACACTTCGCCCCGGCGACTACGTTAATTGACGTATACAGAATCCGGAAACCCGGGCGGATAGTTTGCCTACGAACGGCAAAGGTCTCCCAAGCGCCGTCGTCAAAAGAACGAGAGGGGTTCACATCATGAAATTCAAATCCCAGATTCTGGGCGCGTTTCTGGCTGGCGCGCTCGCCACAACAGCATTTTCCAGCGTTCATGCCGCTGAAGACACCATCAAGGTCGGCGTGTTGCATTCGCTCTCCGGCACCATGGCAATCTCCGAGACGACGCTCAAGGATGCCATGCTGATGCTCATCGAAGAGCAGAACAAGAAGGGCGGCCTTCTCGGCAAGAAACTCGAGGCCGTCGTTGTCGATCCGGCCTCTGACTGGCCGCTGTTTGCTGAAAAAGCCCGCGAGCTGATTTCCGTCGATAAGGTCGCTGCTGTCTTTGGTTGCTGGACGTCGTCGTCGCGCAAATCGGTCCTGCCGGTTTTCGAAGAGCTGAATTCGATCCTGTTCTACCCGGTCCAGTACGAGGGTGAGGAATCCTCGCGCAACATCTTCTACACCGGTGCCGCTCCAAACCAGCAGGCCATCCCGGCCGTCGACTATCTGATGAACACCGAGGGCGTCGAACGTTTCGTGCTGGAAGGCACCGACTACGTCTATCCGCGCACCACCAACAAGATCCTCGAAGCCTATCTGATCGCCAAGGGTATCCCAAAAGAGGATATCATGATCAACTACACGCCATTCGGCTTCTCCGACTGGCAGACGGAAGTGACGAAGATCAAGGAATTCGGTTCGGCCGGCAAGAAGACGGCCGTCGTTTCGACCATCAACGGCGATGCCAACGTGCCGTTCTACAAGGAGCTCGGCAACAAGGGCATCAAGGCAACCGATATCCCGGTCGTCGCCTTCTCCGTCGGCGAAGAAGAGCTGGCCGGTCTCGATACCAAGCCGCTGGTTGGTCACCTCGCCGCGTGGAACTACTTCCAGTCCGTCGATGCGCCTGCCAATGCTGAATTCATCAAGCAGTGGCATGCCTTCACCAAGAATGACAAGCGCGTCACCAACGATCCGATGGAAGCCGCCTATATCGGCTTTAGTGCCTGGGTAAAGGCCGTCGAGGCTGCTGGAACCACCGAAACCGATGCCGTTCTCGACACGATCATCGGCACCAGCGTACCGAACCTTTCGGGCGGCTACTCCACCGTGATGCCGAACCACCACATCACCAAGCCGGTGCTGATCGGTGAAATCCAGGCCGACGGCCAGTTCGAAATCGTCCAGCAGACCCCACAGGTCGTTGGCGACGAATGGTCGGACTTCCTGCCGGACTCGAAGGATCTGATCTCCGATTGGCGCAAGCCGATGTCCTGCGGCAACTTCAACGTTGCAACGGGCAAGTGCGGCGGCAAAGGCTCCTGATGTCAACGATTACCCGCTGATTTCATCAAGCTCAGCATATTCCGGCAACGGCCTGACGGCCATTTCCCAGAAATCATTCTCATGACGTCTTGATTGAAATGCCAATACCCTCCGTCCAGACCCTGTCTGGGCGGAGGGACCTGCATCCCGACATCTGGCATGTTTTCTGCTTGGCTCAGTTGGGACGCGGCTCCTGGATGCCGGTCCCCATCGATGTGCTCGTCGAGCGAGCGGAGTGCGGAAAACTTAAGCAACAGCGCCGGCATAACGTGTGTTTCGTCAATGCACGGCGCCCGAGCCAACGGAACAAGAAGAGCTCATGTATCGCGCCATCCAAACCTTCCTTGTTGCTCTCTGCCTGCTGATCAGCTGCCTGGCAACGGGCCTGCGCGCTGAGGAGAACATCCGGCCGCTGGTCGATGCGCTGGGCGCTACGGCTTTCCCGCAGAAGATCGAGGCCGTCAAAGCGTTGGCCGCATCGGGTGATCCTAAGGTCGGTGACATCCTGAAGAACCTCAGCGACGGCAAGCTTTATGCGCCGAAGACCGGCGGTGCGGTCTATCTCGAAGGTTCGGCCGACGGTACCTATCTTGATGTGCTGACAGGGGCCGCGGTCTCTGATGCTCCCGGAAACCTTGCGAAAATCCGGTTGAACAATGGCCTGCGCGGGGCGATCGGCACGGCGCTCAGCCAGTTGACGCTTCTGAGTCCGGATCGTTCCGCCCGCCTTGCGGCGGCGCAGGACCTGCTCAAGGACGCCAATCCGGACAATCTGACCCTTTTGAATTCGGCACTGGTTGAGGAAAAGGATGCCGAGATCAAATCGACCATGGAAGCGGCGCGTGCCGTTATCCTGCTCAAGACCGACGCCACAGCCGAAGACAAGAAAGCCGCTATCGACACGATTGCCGCGCGCGGAAACCGCGACGCCCTGACGATTCTGACGGCAGCGATGGCCAATGCGCCTGATGACCTGAAGCCGGTGATCCAGACCCATGTCAATGCGATCGAGCGAAGCCTTGCCGTCTGGGATATCGCCCAAAACGTTTGGTATGGCCTGTCGCTCGGTTCCGTCCTGCTTCTCGCGGCCATCGGCCTTGCCATCACCTTCGGGGTCATGGGCATTATCAACATGGCCCATGGCGAGATGGTCATGCTCGGGGCCTACACGACCTACGTGGTGCAGCAGACGATCGCTGCGGTCGCGCCGGGAATGGCCGATTTTTCGCTGGCGTTTGCGGTTCCTGCGGCCTTTCTCTTCACCGGCCTGGTTGGCGTCGGCATCGAACGCAGCGTCATCCGCTGGCTTTATGGCCGTCCGCTCGAAACGCTGCTGGCCACCTGGGGCATCTCGCTGATCCTGCAGCAGGCGATCCGCACCATCTTCGGCCCGACCAACCGTCAGGTCGACAATCCAAGCTGGATGTCGGGTGCGTTCGAGATCGGCGGGCTTGCGATCACCTACAATCGCATGTGGATCATCGTCTTTTCGCTGGGTGTCTTCGTCGCCTTGCTGCTGCTGCTCAAACGCTCCAAGTTCGGCTTGCAGATGCGCGCGGTCACCCAGAACCGGCGGATGGCTTCGTCGATGGGTATCCGTACCCCCTGGGTCGATGCGCTCACATTCGGGCTCGGATCCGGCATTGCCGGCATGGCGGGGGTGGCGCTCAGCCAGATCGACAATGTCTCGCCCAATCTCGGCCAGAACTACATTATCGACAGTTTCATGGTCGTGGTCTTCGGCGGTGTCGGCAATCTCTGGGGGACGCTGGTGGGCGCGCTGACACTTGGCATCGCCAACAAGTTTCTGGAGCCCTATGCCGGTGCGGTGCTCGGCAAGATCCTCATTCTCATCTTCATCATTCTTTTCATCCAGCGGCGGCCACGCGGCCTGTTCGCGCTCAAGGGAAGGGCGGTCGAACAATGATCACGCAAATGCTTTTCAGCCAGCACGAAAAGAAGACGGTCTGGGCCGTTTGCCTCATCCTGCTTGCCGCAATCCTCGTACCGCTCGCCAATCTTCTGATCCCGGAAGACAGTGTCTTTCATGTCCCTGGCTATCTGGTGCCGCTGCTTGGCAAGTATCTTTGCTATGCGCTTCTGGCCTTGGCGCTTGATCTCGTCTGGGGCTATTGCGGCATTCTTTCGCTCGGTCATGGCGCGTTCTTCGCACTCGGCGGATATGCCATGGGCATGTATCTGATGCGCCAGATCGGCGATCGCGGCGTCTATGCTAATCCGCTGCTGCCGGATTTCATGGTGTTCCTCAACTGGCAGGAACTGCCGTGGTACTGGTATGGCTTCAACCATTTCGCCTTTGCAGCGCTGATGGTGCTTTTGGTGCCCGGATTGCTGGCCTTCGGCTTCGGCTGGTTTGCCTTCCGCTCGCGCGTTACCGGCGTCTATCTGTCGATCATCACCCAGGCGATGACCTATGCTCTGTTACTAGCCTTCTTCCGCAACGAGATGGGTTTTGGTGGTAACAATGGCCTGACCGATTTCAAGGAAATTCTCGGCTTCAACGTTCAGGCCGGTGGTACGCGCGCCGCACTTTTTGCGGCAACCGCCATCGCGCTGGCGTTGGCTCTGGTTCTGAGTTCCGCCATTGTCCGCTCAAAATACGGCAAGGTGCTGGTCGGCGTGCGCGATGCGGAAAGCCGGACCCGGTTTTTGGGCTACCGGGTCGAGAATATGAAGCTGTTTATCTTCACCGTCTCGGCGATGATGGCGGGCGTGGCCGGTGCGCTCTATGTGCCGCAGGTCGGCATCATCAACCCGGGAGAGTTCGCCCCGGCAAACTCGATCGAAGTGGTGATCTGGACGGCGGTTGGCGGGCGCGGCACGCTGATCGGCCCGATCATCGGCGCCATCCTCGTCAATTTCGGCAAAAGCGTGTTTACCGCGGCCTTCCCGGAATTCTGGCTGTTTGCACTCGGCGCCCTGTTCGTCGCCACGACCTTGTTCCTGCCAAAGGGCGTGGTCGGCACGGTCCAGCAGTTCCTCGCCCGGCGCAAGGAACAGAAACAAGCAGATGCCGCTGAAAAAGTCTATCAGGACAAGGCTGCGGCCAGGGCCGAAAGCCGGCTGGCCACGCTTGAACCCCTGGCTGCGGAGTAAGATCGATGGATGCAAAGACCTCACGCAGCCTGCTTTATCTCGATGGCGTCTCGGTATCGTTCGACGGGTTCAAGGCGCTGAATTCGCTGTCCTTCGTGGTTGAGCCCGGTGAACTCAGGGCTATCATCGGCCCGAACGGGGCAGGCAAGACGACGATGATGGATATCATCACCGGCAAGACCCGGCCGGATAGCGGCCAGGTGTTTTTCAACGGCGATATCGATCTGACCAAGAAGGACGAGGCCGACATCGCCCAGCTCGGCATCGGCCGGAAGTTTCAGAAGCCGACGGTGTTCGAAAGCCATACCGTCTGGGACAATATCGAGCTGGCGCTCAACCGGAAACGCGGCGTTTTCTCGACCCTGTTTTACCGGCTGACGGCGGAGGACAAGGTGCGTATCGAGGAAATCCTCGAAACGGTGCGCATGACCGCGCGCAAGGACGATCTGGCCGCCAATCTCTCGCACGGGCAGAAACAGTGGCTGGAGATCGGCATGCTGCTCGCGCAGGAGCCGAAACTGCTTCTGGTCGATGAGCCCGTCGCCGGCATGACCGATGCGGAAACCGCCGAAACCGCCATCCTGCTCAAGGAAATCGCCAAGACCCGCTCGGTCGTCGTCGTCGAACACGACATGGGCTTCATCCGCGATCTCGGCGTCAAGGTGACGTGCCTGGCGGAAGGCTCGGTGCTGGCCGAAGGCTCGATCGATTTCGTCAGCAACGATCCGAAAGTGATCGAGAATTATCTGGGGCGGTGAGATGCATTATAACGTTTCGATGTTCTGCGGCCGGTGGATGCCGGTTTCACCCCCCTCTGTCGCTTTGCGACATCTCCCCCACAAGGGGGGAGATCATTCTCTTTCCTCGATTGCGCTGATGCCAATGGCAATCTCCCCCCTTGTGGGGGAGATGTCGACGCCGCCGACAGAGGGGGGTGAAGCCACAACTTCTGAAGGTGATCAACTATGCTGACCGTCGACAACATCAATCTCCATTACGGTGCGGCTCAAGCCCTCCGTGGCGTTTCCATTACAGCGCCCATGGGCAAGATCACCTGCGTTCTCGGCCGCAACGGCGTCGGCAAGACCAGCCTGCTTCGGGCGATTACCGGCCAGCATGGGCCAAGCGCCGGCACGATTACCTTCAACGATACGGTGCTGAACGGCATGGCGCCCTACAATCGGGCCAAGCACGGCATTGGTTTCGTGCCGCAGGGGCGCGAGGTCTTTCCGCTGCTGACGGTCAAGGAAAACCTGGAATCGGGCTATGCGCCGGTGGCGCGCAAGGACCGGTTCATTCCGGAGGATATCTTCAACCTCTTCCCCATCCTGCGCTCGATGCTCGGCCGCCGCGGCGGCGATCTGTCGGGCGGGCAGCAGCAGCAGCTGGCGATTGGCCGGGCGCTGGTCACCCGGCCCAAAATCCTCGTCCTCGATGAGCCGACGGAGGGTATCCAGCCATCGATCATCAAGGATATCGGCCGGGCGATCCAGTATCTGCGCGATTCCACCGGGATGGCGATTCTGCTTGTGGAACAATATCTTGACTTCTGCCGGGAGCTTGCAGACCATGTTTACATCATGGACCGTGGCGAGATCGTGCATGAAGGCCCGGCCGAGACGCTGGATACGCCGGAAGCGCGCCGCCACCTGACGGTTTGACGGCAGATGGCTGAAGTAGCAGCAGGGATCGCTCCGCAAAGGGCGTGGGGCAAAGGGCGGCTGGTGGCAAAGCCGTTTGCGGGGCGTACCCGGCTTGCCGAATTCTATCAGGAAGGCTGCGCCAAGATCCGGTTGCCGGACACATTCGACACCACGATGGAAGCGGTGCTGATCAACAGTTCCGGCGGTCTGACGGGGGGCGATCATATAGAATGGTCGTTTGCAGCCGGTGACGGCACCCACCTGACATTGACCACCCAGGCCTGCGAGAAAATCTATAAAGCCAGCGCCGGGACGGCCGCGGTGAGTGCGCGGATTTCGCTGGGGCAGGGAGCCACAGTGCATTGGCTGCCGCAGGAAACCATCCTGTTTGACCGGGCCTCGATATCGCGAAAGCTGGAGGTCGATCTTGCTGATGGGGCGGAATTTCTGGCGGTCGAGGCCGTGCTTCTGGGGCGCAAGGCGATGGGCGAGGCGATGCGGGAAGGCCTGTTTCAGGATCGCTGGCGCATTCGCAAGAATGGCGCGCTGCTGCATGCCGAAAATCTGCGGCTTTCCGGCGATATCTCCGGTTTGACGCAGGAACGCGCGGTGCTCGGCGGGCAGGTGGCTTTCGCGACCGTGTTTTACACCGGCGCTGATTGCGAGTTGCATCTCGACAAGCTGCGCGGTCTGATCGGCGGCATTGCGGGCGGCGTGAGCTGCTATCGGGTGGGAGGCGAAGACAAGCTGATTGCCCGCCTCGTTGCCGCCGATGGTTTTGCCTTGAGAAAAATCCTCATCCCGGTCATTTCGCACTTGCGCAAGGGCGCCTCTGTGCCGAAAGTCTGGAACCTGTAATTGACCCATAATCCCGGTGACCACGCATGAACCTGACACCTCGTGAAAAAGACAAATTGCTGATTTCGATGGCAGCCATGGTCGCCCGCCGGCGGCTGGAGCGCGGCGTCAAGCTCAACCATCCCGAAGCAATCGCCCTGATCACCGATTTTGTCGTCGAGGGTGCGCGCGATGGCCGCTCGGTGCCTGACCTGATGGAGGCGGGCGCTCATGTGATCACCCGCGCTCAGGTGATGGAAGGCATTCCCGAGATGATCCACGATATCCAGATTGAGGCGACGTTTCCGGATGGGACAAAGCTTGTCACCGTCCATGAACCCATTCGCTGAGGAAAGACCATGCTGCAACTGAGACCCAATTGCGAATGCTGCAACAAGGATCTGCCGCCTGGCAGCCGCGAAGCCATGATCTGCAGCTTCGAATGCACCTTCTGCACGCAGTGCGTCACCGATGTTCTCGATGGGCAATGCCCGAACTGTAGTGGCGAACTCGTGCGCCGCCCGGTTCGTCCAGCAGCCAAGCTCGGCAAGTTTCCGGCCTCCACCGAGCGCGTTCTGAAAGCCGAAGGCTGCGCGCCGATCAAGGCTGCCTGAAGAGGAGAGACGATACGATGATCCCCGGTGAAATCCTTGCGGCAGAGGGCGAGATCGAGCTGAATGCCGGGCTGGACACGGTATCGCTGGAGGTTTCCAATAGCGGTGACCGTCCCGTCCAGGTCGGCAGCCACTATCATTTTGCCGAAACCAATGCCGCCTTGCTGTTTGACCGGGCCGTGGCACATGGCAGGCGCCTGGATATTCCAGCCGGAACCGCGGTGCGCTTTGAGCCGGGACAGACGCGTAGCGTCACGCTCATTCCTTTTACCGGCAAGCGCGAGGTTTACGGCTTCCGCCAGAAGGTCATGGGCAAGCTATGAGGCGTTTCCTCCTCACGTCAGTTTCGCTTGCGGTCACGTTGTTTCAAGGCGTTCTCCTTGCACAGGCGCAAGAGGATCCGCAGGTCGATTGCGCCAATGCAATGACCCAGGCGGATATGAACATTTGCGCCAACAAGGATTATGAGGCGGCCGATACGGAGCTGAACGCGGTCTACAAGAAGGCCATGGCGGCGATGAAGGATACCGACAAGGAAATGGCCGGTATCGCCCCCAGCTATGTCGGTGCCGTCGAAGCTCTGAAGAAGGCCCAGCGCGCCTGGATTGATTATCGCGACGGCCAATGCGAACTGGCCGGTTTCGAGGCGCGGGGCGGTTCGATGGAGCCGATGCTGGTCTCCGGTTGCCTGGCGGACCTGACCAAGAAGCGAACCGAGGAACTGAAGGGCCTGACGGAAGGTGCTGGAAACTGAGGTGTCCGTGACCGCGAGCCGGACCATCATGATCGTTGGCAATGGTCCGGTGCCGGATGGTGCGGCCGCCATCATCGATGCGGCTGATCTGGTGATCCGCTTCAACGATTGCCGTTCCTGCGGAGCGGGTGGGGAGAAGACGGATATCGTTGCCGTCTGCAACACCGGACGTCCGGCGCTGGCCATGCTGGGGGGCGGGATGTGGAAGACGAAAGCGGCGGTGCGGCGGGCAAGCGCGATCTGGTGCGTTCGTGATGGAGACAAGTTTCAGGCGTTGCGGCCGCAGCTGGCTTTGACGCATCCGGATCTTGATGATCTCTGCGACGATTATACCGATGGTTTTCGCACCTTTGCCCAGGCGACCGGCCGCGCCTTTCATACGATCCCGGCGTCTACGCATGAGCGTGTCGATGCGGGGCTGAAGCCATTCGACCCCGGCGAATATGTCGTGCCGAGCAGCGGTTTGATTGCGATTGCCGAAGTGCTGGCTCATTGGCGCCGCCCGACGAATCGCGTGGTTCTTGCCGGTTTTGGCCATGCGGGCTGGGAGTGGCATCCTTTTTCTGCCGAGCGCCGTTATGTCGATGACCTGATTTCCAAGGGGCAGCTGTTGCGCCTCGATCCGACCAGTTTACCCGCCTTTGCTCAGGGAGCCTGAAAGCCATGTCCTACAAAATGTCGCGCGCGGCCTATGCCAGCATGTTCGGCCCCACCACCGGCGACAAGGTTCGGCTGGCCGATACCGAGCTGTTCATCGAGGTGGAAAAGGATTTCACCACCTATGGCGACGAGGTGAAGTTTGGCGGTGGCAAGGTCATTCGCGACGGCATGGGCCAGAGCCAGGCCACGCGGGCGCAAGGGGCGGTCGATACCGTCATCACCAATGCGCTGATTGTTGATCATACCGGCATCGTCAAGGCCGATATCGGCTTGAAGAACGGCCGGATCGCTGCGATCGGCAAGGCTGGTAACCCGGACACCCAGCCGGGGGTGACCATCATTGTCGGTCCGTCGACGGAGGTGATTGCCAGCGAAGGCAAAATCATTACGGCAGGTGGCATGGATGCCCATATCCATTACATTTGCCCGCAGCAGATCGAGGAAGCCCTGATGTCGGGGATCACCACGATGCTTGGCGGCGGCTCCGGCCCGGCGCATGGCACGCTGGCAACCACGTGCACCGGCGCGTGGCATATCGAGCGGATGATCGAGAGCTTTGATGCCTTTCCAATGAATCTCGCGCTGGCTGGCAAGGGCAACGCCTCGCTTCCGGCGCCGATCGAGGAGATGATCCTTGCCGGGGCCTCCAGCTTGAAGCTGCACGAGGACTGGGGCACGACGCCAGCCGCCATCGACAATTGCCTGTCGGTTGCCGATGCCTTTGACGTGCAGGTGATGATCCACACCGATACGCTGAACGAAAGCGGTTTCGTCGAAGATACGATCGGGGCCATCAAGGGGCGCACGATCCATGCCTTTCACACCGAAGGCGCGGGCGGCGGCCATGCCCCTGATATCATCAAGATCTGCGGCCAGCCGAACGTCATCCCGTCCTCAACGAACCCGACCCGGCCCTACACGGTCAATACACTTGCCGAGCATCTCGACATGCTGATGGTCTGCCATCACCTGTCGCCGTCGATCCCGGAAGACATTGCCTTTGCCGAAAGCCGTATCCGCAAGGAGACGATCGCAGCCGAAGACATCCTGCATGATATCGGCGCGTTCTCGATCATTTCGTCCGACAGTCAGGCCATGGGCCGCGTTGGCGAGGTGGCGATCCGCACCTGGCAGACGGCCGACAAGATGAAACGGCAACGGGGCCGGCTGCCGCAGGAGACCGGCGAGAACGACAACTTTCGCGTCCGGCGCTATATCGCCAAATACACGATCAACCCCGCGATCGCGCAGGGCCTTTCGCATGAGATCGGCTCGATCGAAGTCGGCAAGCGTGCCGATCTGGTGATGTGGAATCCGGCGTTCTTCGGGGTGAAGCCCGATATGGTGCTTCTTGGCGGCATGATCGCGGCTGCCCCGATGGGGGATCCGAACGCCTCGATCCCGACGCCACAGCCGGTGCATTACCGGCCGATGTTTGGCGCCTTTGGCAAGGCACGAACCAATTCGTCCGTCACCTTCGTATCGCAGGCATCGCTCGATGGTGGGCTGCAGGCGCGGCTCGGTGTTGCCAAGCAGCTCGTTGCGGTGAAGAACACCCGTGGTGGCATCGGCAAGGCCTCGATGATCCACAATAGCCTGACGCCGCATGTTGAGGTGGACCCCGAAACCTACGAGGTTCGGGCCGATGGCGAGCTCTTGACCTGCGAACCCGCAACGGTGCTACCGATGGCGCAGCGCTACTTCATGTTCTAGCGCGGTTGTTGATCGAGAAAGAATGCTGATGTCCTGGAGACGGCCCGTGCGCTGGCTGGCGGCCGCTGTGTTTACCGCGGTCTTGGCGATTGTTGCCGGGACATTCGTGCCTCGGCCTTTGTGGCATACCGCGAAAGCCGATGCGGAAACGAGGGAGACGCATCGGATTCTTGTGCTGTCCAACCCGATCCATACGGACATTGCCATTCCAGTCACTGCCGAAACGCTGGGCCGTTTTCCGTTTCTCGCGGAAAGCGGCATGCCGGTTGCGCATCCGGACGCACGCTGGCTGGTTTTCGGCTGGGGTGGCCGGGCGTTTTATATCGAGACGCCCACATGGTCGGAGTTGAAACCGGTGCCATTGTTCAAGGGGCTGACGCTTGATCGCTCGGTCATCCATGCCGATGTCGCGGGCGAGATTCTCGAGCCCGCGGATCATGTTGCGGGTTTTGAGATCGGGCCGGATGAATACGAACGGCTGCTATCCTTCATCGAAGCGAGCTTTATGTCAGCAGGCGGCCGAATCGAGGCGATTCCGGATGTTGCCTACGGCGCCAATGACCGTTTTTTCGAGGCCAACGGCTGGTTCACTGCTGTCCTTGGCTGCAATACCTGGACGGCCAAGGCGCTTCGCGAGGCAGGGTTGCGAACCGGCTGGTGGAATCCATTACCGATTTCCCTGTCGGCATCGCTGGCGCTGTATAATTGAAATAATTGACTTTTTGTCGCAGGCACAGGCATGCGCTGAGTGCAGGTCAGCCATGCGGCGAGTGTTTTTCGTCGCCTTTGTGCTGCATCGCAGCAGCCATTGCTATAGAAAAAGGGTCACTTCCTGCGCCGGGTTCCTCCCAAGACCTGCCGCGCGGGACGTTTATCTTTCAAGGAGTATCCATCATGATCATTGGCAGAAAAGTTCCGTCCGTTACCTTCCGCACGCGTATTCGCGACGAAGCCGTTGGCGGTGCCAATCCATTCCGCTGGCAGGATGTTTCGTCGGCCGATTATTTCGCCGGCAAGCGCGTCATCCTGTTTTCGCTGCCGGGCGCGTTTACGCCGACCTGCTCGACCTTTCAGCTTCCCGACTTCGAAAAGCTGACGGCTGATTTCCGTGCCGAGGGCATTGATGAAATCTACTGCATCTCCGTCAACGACGCCTTCGTGATGAATGCCTGGGGCAAGTCGCAGAACCTCGAAAACGTCAAGCTCATTCCTGATGGCTCCGGCGAGTTTACCCGCAAGATGGGCATGCTCGTTTCCAAGGACAATCTCGGCTTCGGTATGCGTTCCTGGCGTTATGCCGCCGTCATCAATGACGGTGTCGTCGAACAGTGGTTCGAGGAAGAAGGCTATTGCGACAATGCCGACAACGACCCGTATGGCGTCTCGTCGCCGCAGAACATCCTCGGCGCGCTGCAGTCGGAAAAGATCGCTGCCTGATTTCAGGCAAGGGTGATTTTCGTCAAATCCGGCGCCGGGCCTGTTTGGTCTGGCGCCGGATTTTTTTGTTGTTACAGTCATATGATTGAATTTGAAGGCTCGTTGAATGCCCTATCGCTCGACTGAGATCCTGTCGCCCGGTCCAACCGACAAGACAGCGCTGCATACGATTGCTCTTGCCCATGACAAGCGGCACCTGCGCCGCAAATTGCTGCATCTCGACAATGACGATGTGGTGATGCTTGACCTGAAGGAGCCCGTCATGCTGGCTGATGGCGATCTTCTGGTATTGGACACCGGGGAGTATGTCCGCATCGCTGCGATTGATGAGCCGCTCTATGACATTCGCCCGCGAGATCCCCTCCACCTGATCGAACTCGCCTGGCATCTCGGCAATCGGCACCTTGCCGCAGAAATCCGGCTGGAGCGGATTTTGATTCTGCGTGATCCGGTGATCAAGGCGATGCTGGAAGGTCTGGGCGCTGCGATCAGTGAGGTGACGGAACCGTTTCAGCCGATGCGCGGTGCCTATCATGGCTCCGGTGGACATTCGCATGGTCATGGCGGCCACCATCACGCCCATGACTGATCATGCCGACACCAAAGCGCTGCTGCGGCTGGTGACATGGTTGTCGCCAGCCTTTCCGGTCGGGGCGTTCTCCTATTCCGGTGGGCTTGAGCAGGCGGTGCACGATGGTCTGGTGCGTGACGCGCCGGGGCTTACGCGATGGCTGAAGGCGTTGATCGAACATGGTTCGAGCTGGAATGATGCCGTACTTCTGGCCGAGAGTTATCGGGCTTGTGGAGATACACCTCGACTGGCGGAGTTAAGAGAACTCGCTGAAGCCCTTGCCGGATCGCGCGAGCGCCATATGGAAACCATGCTGCAAGGAGAGGCGTTCCTGATGGCAGCTGCCCATTGGCCGCATCCGGTGCTCGATACCCTGACAGGTGCGGTTGCCTATCCTGTTGCCGTTGGGGCGATTGCGGGCGCGCATGGCACGGGACTTGAGCCGCCGCTGGCTGCCTACCTGCATTCGACGGCATCCAATCTGGTTTCGGTGGCAATCCGTTGCGGGGTGATCGGGCAGACACACGGAGTTGCTGTGCTTGCCGGGCTGGAACCGGTGATCGCTGAAACAGCGGCACGGGCTGCGACGAGCACGCTGGACGATCTTGGTTCCGCGACCATCACGGCCGATATTTCAGCGCTGCGCCATGAGACTTTGCATTCGCGGCTCTTTCGGTCCTGACAGTTTCGAGCCCGCTTTCTTGAAAGGAATATTACGATGAAATCTGCCAATGGCCCCCTTCGCGTCGGAATCGGCGGTCCAGTCGGCTCCGGCAAGACAGCGTTGACCGACAAGCTCTGCAAGGCGATGCGCGAAACATATTCGGTCGCCGTCGTCACCAATGATATCTACACCAAGGAAGATGCCGAGGCGCTGGTACGCATGCAGGCACTGCCGTCGGACCGGATCGTTGGCGTCGAGACCGGCGGTTGTCCGCACACGGCAATCCGGGAAGATGCGACGATCAACCTGCAGGCCATTGCCGATCTCAACCGGCGCATTCCGGATCTCGACGTCATCTTCATCGAATCCGGTGGTGACAATCTGGCAGCGACCTTTTCGCCTGATCTTGCCGACATCACCATCTATGTCATTTCCGTCTGCCAGGGCGAGGAAATCCCGCGCAAGGGCGGACCGGGGATCACACGCTCGGACCTTCTGGTGATCAACAAGAAGGACCTGGCGCCCTATGTCGGTGCCGATCTCGACGTCATGGAGCGGGACGCCAACCGTATGCGTGCTGCGCGGCCTTTCGTGTTTTCCGACATGAAACGCGGCGACGGTATCGAGACGATCGTCGATTTTCTGAGGGTTGAAGGCGGGCTGTGAAGAGAGCGCTGTTTCAAGACGAAAAAGCCCGGCCGCATTTATGAGGCGGCCGGGCTTTTTGAGGGGGGCGAGCTGGAACTATTCCGCTGCGAGCGCGGGGTGGTTGATGACGTTGCCGCCGCGTTTGGGGGCTTCCAGCTTGTCGAGCCGTTTTTGCAACTCGTCGATCGTCTTGCCCTGATCCGTGACGATGCCCGTCAATGCTTCGTTTTCAAGCACCTCCAGTTCCTCATCCTTCTTGCCGACCATGCGGCCGAACAGCCAGCCCATCAGGCGGGATACGTCGTCCATGATCAGGAAGAACGACGGCACGACGAGAAGCGAGAGCACGGTGGATACGATGATGCCGCCGATAACGGCGATCGCCATCGGTGCGCGGAACGAACCGCCTTCGCCGACACCGAGTGCTGAGGGAATCATACCCGCCGACATGGCGATGGATGTCATGATGATCGGCTGAGCGCGTTTGCGGCCGGCCTCGATCATGGCCTGGACACGTTCCATGCCCTGACGCTTCATCTCGACGGCGAAGTCGACCAGCAGGATGGCGTTCTTGGTGACGATACCCATCAGCATCAGGACACCGATCATGACCGGCATCGAGAATGCATTGCGGGTCAGGATCAACGCCACAGCGACGCCGCCGATTGCCAGCGGCAGCGACAGGAGAATGGTGAAGGGCTGGATCACATCCTTGAACAATAGGATGAGCACCACCAGCACCATCAGCAATCCGAGCAGCATGGCGTTGCCGAAGCTCTGCATCATCTCGCTCTGGATCTTGGTATCGCCGCTCTCGGCAAGCCGAACGGTCGATGGCAGCTTCGTCTCGTCGACGATCCGCTTGAACTCTGCGGTCGAGGTATCGAGCGCGGTCCCCTGCGGCACATCGGAGCCGATCGAGGCCACCTTGTTGCGAGCATTGCGCAGGATTGAGCTTGGTCCTTCGGAATAGCTGATATCGGCAACGCTATCGATCGGAACCGTCGAGCCAGACGCGGTCTTCACCTTCAGGGCGCCGATCGCTGCGAGGTCACGGCGAACGTCAAGTGACGTCTGTACCCGGATCGGGATCAGCCGGTTGTCGAGCGAGATCTTGGTCAGTGCTGCATCGACATCACCGGTCGTAGCAACGCGGATCGTCTGGGAAATCTGCTGCGGCGTGATGCCGAGACGTGCGATTTCATCCTTCCGCGGATGAATCTGCAGTTCCGGCCGGGGCAGGGCGCCTTCCGAGCTGACGTTGGACAGGATGGGTGACGCGCGCAGTTTGCCTTCCAGCAGGCTGACGGCCGCATTCAGGTCGTCCTCGTTGGACGACAGGAAGTTGAAGGTCAGTTCACGTTCGCCGCGATCGTTCAGCTTGGTGATGCGTACATCCGGAATGCCGCGCAGGTTGGCGAAGATGTCCTTTTCGACGTCCCACTGCGGACGTGTCCTGCCATCCATCTTCATCTTCGGCATATACTGCCCGATCAGCGGAAGATTGCCGAGACCCTTGTTGACCAGGGTTTTGACAAGCGAATGGTCGATGGTCCCGAGAATGATGCGGACCGTTGCACGGCGCAGTTCAAGATCGCCCTTCGGCGAGGCGCCGCCGAGCACGAAGACGCTCTCCACGCCATCGATACCGCGCACAGCGTTGTAGATCTGTTCAGTTGTGGCGTCGGTTTCAGCAAGAGTTGCGTTTGGCGGCAATTCGACCGACAGCACGACGCGCGATGAATCGTCCGGCGGCATGAAGCTGCCTGGCACCTGCGCCATCAGAGCCAGGGAACCTGCCAGGAAGGCGAAAGCGGCGAGCATCGTTGCGTAGCGCATATACCAGCGCCGGGTCGTGGCGCTGACCAGCCAGGTATAGCCCTTCATCATGCGCCCATCATTGTCATGATGGTCGTCAACGCCGTCCTCGGGCTTCATCAGGTAGGCTGCCATCAGTGGCGTGATCAGACGCGCGACCATCAGCGAGAAGAAGACGGAGAAGGCGACCGTCAAGCCGAACTGAATGAAATATTGTCCGGCAATACCGGGCATGAACGAGACCGGCACGAAGACGGCGATGATGGTGAAGCTGGTGGCGATAACCGCTAGCCCGATTTCGTCGGCGGCGTCGAGCGAGGCCCGGTACGGCGTCTTTCCCATCTTGATATGCCGGGCAATATTCTCGATTTCGACGATCGCGTCATCGACGAGAATACCCGTCGCCAGTGTCAATGCCAGGAAGCTGACGAGATTGAGCGAGAAGCCCATCAGATCCATGATCCAGAATGTCGGGATCGCGGACAGGGGCAGGGCAACCGCGGCGATAAGCGTCGCCCGCCAGTTTCTCAGGAAGAGAAGCACGACGATAACGGCAAGGATCGAGCCTTCCAGCAGCGTGTGCAGCGCAGCTTCATAGTTGCCGTAGGTGAAATAGACCGAGTCATCGACCATTGCGATGTTGACTTGGGGATGGGCGGCACGAACCGTATCGAGGCTTTTCGCCACGGTTTCTGCGACGGTGACTTCGCTGGCGCCCTTGGATCGGAACACTGCGAAGGTGACCGATGCGTCACCATTGAAGCGAGAGAAGGATTTCTGCTCTTCATAGGTATCGGTGACGGTGCCGAGATCGGAGAGCTTTACGAACCGGCCATTGGGCAGTGCGATCGTCGTATTGGCGAGTTGGGCCACGTTGCGAGCGTCGCCGAGTGTACGGATGGTCTGCTCGTTTCCGCCGATCTGGCCGCGGCCCGAGCCGAGGTCAACGTTGGTGCTGCGCAGCTGATTGTTGACATCCGGGGCTGTGATGCCGAAGGAATCGAGCTTGTTCGGATCAAGCTCGACCTTGATTTCCCGGTCGGAGCCGCCGTAACGGTCAATCCGGCCAACGCCGACCTGACCCTGCAGGGCGCGCTTGATGGTATCATCGACGAACCAGGAGAGTTCTTCCAGCGTCATATCAGGCGATGTGACGGAGAAAGTCTGGATGGCTTGGCCTTCGACATCGATCTTGGTGACGACAGGTTCTTCAACGTCGGCAGGCAGATCGCTGCGGATGCGGTCGATCGCGTCCTTGGTGTCCTGGACGGCTTCTTCCGTGGGCTTTTCGATACGGAAAACGACTGAAGTGACCGACTGTCCGTCGGTAACCGTGGATTGGATTTCGTCAACACCGGCGATCGAGGCAACGGCGTCCTCGACCTCCTTGGTCACCTGCATTTCCAGTTCCGACGGCGAGGCGCCGTTCTGGGTCACGGTGATCGCGACCACCGGGACGTCGATGTTCGGGAACCGGGTGATCGGCAATGCGTAGAACGATTGAATTCCCAGGTAGAGCAGGAGCGCGAAACCCAGGATCGGCGCGATCGGGTTGCGGATGGACCAAGCAGAAAAGTTCATCTCTTTGACCTCGATCAGTTCGATACGGTTTCGGCGGCCGCCAGCACGGGTTTGATGCGATCACCGTCGCGCACGAAGGCGCCGGCTTTCGTAATCACCCGGTCGCCCTGCTTCAGCCCGCTGCGGATTTCGATATATCCGTTATCCTGTATGCCGGTTTCAACTTGCGCAACATGCGCCACGTCACCCTCAACCTTGCGGGCGACCATGCCGACCTTCGTATTGGTGACCGCCGAAAGCGGCAGGACGAGCGCCTGTTTTTCCGTGACGATGATCTGCGCCCGAGCATACATGCCAACCCTGGCTTTTTCGGGTTCCAGCAGGCTGATATAGACACTGCCGAGGCGGGTCTGGGTGTCGATCACCGGCGAAATCAGGCGGATTCTCCCGTCGATCTGCGTCTTGCCGTCGGCAAGCGTCACCTTTGCCTTCTGGCCGATCTCAAGCTTAGGCAGGTCGGTTTCGATAATTTCCGCCTTCATCTCAACGGCTCCATCGCGAATGATGGTGAACAGCGGCTCACCGGCGCCGTTCGCAATGGCCCCGACCTTTGCGGTGCGTGCCGAGACCACGCCGGTTACTGGCGTTTTCACATCCGTGCGGACAAGCCGCAGATCGACATCGGAAATCTGCGCCTCGACGACCTTGATATCCGCCTTGGCGACAGAGACCAACTGGTCAGCCGAGCGGACGCGCGCAAGCGCTGCGGTGGCGGCGGCTTTTTCCTGGTCACGCTGCGCTGTCGACATCGAACCCGCCTCGGCGAGCTTTTTTGATCGTTCGCTGACCCGGACGGCTTCGTCCGCATTGGCCTGCGCTTCCGCAAGTTGTGCCTGATATTGGGCAAGAGCGGCCTCAGCCTTGGCAAGGCTTGCGGCATATTGGCTCTTTTGCAGCACAAGCATATCCTGGTTCAGGGTCGCGAGCGTGCTCTCTGCCTCAACCCGGTCACCGACATCGGCGTTCAGCGTGCGAATGGAAAGCCCGTCGACCAGCGGGGAGACATAGGTCTCATCGACGGCTTTTACCGCACCGGTTGCCACGACCCGATCGACAATCGGCCTGGATGCCACCTCGGTTACGACAATGGACGGCAATGTCTGCGTGGCTTCCGGCTTGGCGGCCTCCTGCGCGAATGCCGTGCCGGATAGCAAAGTCAGCAAAAGAGCAGTGGAAATTCCAAACGCAAACGTCGTGTTACGGGCCATCGGCTCACTTTCCTCGAATTCCGGATAAATCAGTTCGCTGACGCCGAAAACATTGCCTGGATGGGCCGGTCGCCGTCATATGCAGGAAAGGAAGGAAATAGCGCGCCGGTTGCAATTACGTTACGCGTAAATTTTCTCCCGCATCCTCCTCAGAATGCCTTCGGGCTCTATTTAGTTAGAGCCATTCGGCTATGCAAGATCATAGAAATAAAGAATGGTGCCTCATTATTTTATTTGTTGGGTGCCATCAATGCAACTTCCGTTTTATGTCTTTTTGTTGCGCAAACGTATTTGCAAGTGTTGCAAATGAGAAACGCGCGGGAACCAGCCCGCGCGTTTCTTCTGTCAAAAGTATTATAAAAATGCCTATTTGAGAGCGGCGTCAGTAATCTCATGCGTGAAGGCGCCTGATGGTTCCTTGCTGATAACGGGGTCGGATCCACCCTTCAGCAGCGAAGCAACGGTGCGTTTGTAGTCGGCGTCATCCAGCGCGCCGTTCGAGCCTGCCGTCAATTTGGCAACTTCACTCATCATGCGCTTCTGGTGTTCTTCCGTCTGGGCGCCGGTAGCGTCGTTCTCAAGAACGATGCCGGCGGCTTCGTCGGTGTTTTGCTCGGCGTATTTCCAGCCCTTCATCGAAGCGCGCACGAACTTGACCATCTTTTCCTTGAAGGCCGGATCCTTGAGCTTGTCTTCAAGCACGTAGAGACCGTCTTCCAAGGTTGCGACGCCCTGATCCTGATACTTGAAGACCACCAGGTCATCCGGCTTGATGCCGGCGTCGATGACCTGCCAATATTCGTTATAGGTCATGGTCGAGATGCAGGCAGCCTGCTTCTGGATCAGCGGATCGACGTTGAAGCCCTGCTTCAGGACGGTGACGCCATCCGGGCCGCCATCGGTCTTGAGACCGAGTTGGCTCATCCAGGACAGGAACGGATATTCGTTGCCGAAGAACCAGACGCCGAGTGTCTTGCCCTTGAAATCGGCAGGAGAGGCGACGCCGGATTCCTTCAGGCAGGTCAGCATCATGCCCGAGGACTTGAACGGCTGGGCGATGTTGACGAGCGCCACGCCCTTTTCGCGGGTTGCAAGCGCAGATGGCATCCAGTCGACGACGACATCGGCGCCGCCACCGGCGATGACCTGCGGAGGTGCGATGTCCGGGCCGCCCGGCTTGATCTCGACATCGAGACCTTCGGCTTCATAAAAACCCTTGTCCTTGGCGACGTAATAGCCGGCGAACTGGGCCTGCGTGACCCATTTCAGCTGCAGCACCACCTTGTCGGCGGCCATGGCATGGAATGCGGACAGCGAAAAAGCGCTTGCCAGCAGCAATGATGCAAGTCTTGTCTTCATGTCAGTTCCCTCTTTTTTGTTGTACCCGCCCACCACGGGCAGGTATTTTTTAAGCCGTCCGCGCATTCCGCACGGACGGATGCCAGAACGTGACAGCCCGCTCGATGAGCGCGACTATCCCGTAAAAGGCGGAGCCAGCCACCGCCGCAACGGCGATTTCGGCCCAAACCATATCGACATTCATGCGTCCCACCTCGGTGGAAATCCTAAACCCCATGCCGACGATCGGCGTGCCGAAGAATTCCGCGACGATCGCGCCGATCAGCGCCAGAGTGGAGTTGATCTTGAGTGCGTTGAAAATGAAAGGCCATGCCGCTGGAAGACGCAATTTAACAAGGGTTTGAAACCAGCTGGCGGCATAGGTGTGCATCAGGTCGCGCTCCATCGAACTTGCCGCAGCAAGGCCTGAAACCGTGTTTACCAGCATCGGGAAGAACGTCATGATGACGACGACCGCCACCTTCGATTGCCAGTCGAAGCCGAACCACATGACCATGATCGGTGCGACGCCGATGACGGGCAGGGCGGAGACAAAATTGCCGAGCGGCAGAAGGCCCTTCTGCAGGAAAGGCGAACGGTCGATGGCAATCGCAACGAGGAAGCCGAGCCCGCAGCCAAGCGCATAGCCGGTGATGACGGCTTTTAGGAACGTCTGCTGGAAATCGGCCCAAAGTGTCGGCACCGAGTTGATCAGCCGCGTCCAGATCATCGACGGTGGCGGTAGCAGCACCGAGGGAACATTGAGCCCGCGCACCAGTCCTTCCCAGAGAACCAGAATGCTGACGCCGAACAGCAGGGGAACTGCCAGACGAACAACGCTGTTTGCTGACGGGATGCGGAATTTCCTGCGCACCAGCCATTCATTGGTTGCCCAGGCCGCAAGCCAGAAGACGATGGCGCCGAACAGAAGACTATAGTTCATGGTTTCATCCCCATGCGCTTGAGGACGGCGGTGTGGGCAAGCCCGACAATGATCACCAGGGTTGCGGCGAGCGCTGCCGCCATGAACAGAGCCGACCAGATCTGCACCGTCTGGCCATAATAGGAACCGGCGAGCAGGCGGGCGCCGAGACCGGACACGGCACCGGTCGGCAATTCGCCGACGATGGCACCAACCAGCGAAATGGCGATGGCGACTTTCAACGAGGCGAAGAGATAGGGCATGGACGACGGCCAGCGCAGCTTCCAGAAGGTCTGCGACGGGCTGGCATAATAGGTGTGCATCAGGTCAAGCTGGATCTGTTCAGGCGCGCGCAGCCCCTTCACCATGCCGACGACGATCGGGAAGAAGCTCAGATAGGTGGAGATCAGCGCCTTGGGCAAAAGCCCGGATATGCCGACGGCATTGAGGACGACAATGATCATCGGCGCGATGGCGAGGATCGGAATGGTCTGGCTGGCAATGACCCAGGGCATCAGTGAGCGATCCATCGCCCGGTTATGGACGATGCCAACCGCCAGCAGGATACCGAGCACGGTGCCGATGCCAAACCCGAGCAGTGTGGCGGAGAGTGTGATCCAAGCATGGTAAACGAGGCTTCGCTTGGAGGTGACCGGCATTAAAACCGTCGTGTTCCAGATTTCGGCGATCACCTGATGCGGGGCAGGCAGAACCGGCCGTTGCTGGAACATGGTTTTCGGCAGGATTTCGGAAAAGGTAATCTCCGTTCCCGCCCGCGCAGCCGTGTCGCGCTCGAATGGCGCGTTGAGGAAGACTGCGGAAACATACCAGATAATCAGGACGGCAAGCAGGATGACGCCCACCGGCATGATGCTGTCTTTGAAAAGGTTCGGCTTTTCCATGTTCAAGCCTTTCCTCCCGTGGGCAGCAACATCAACCCCATGGAGACGACACCCAGCGCCACTCCGGCCAGTTGTGGCAAGGTCATGCGCTCACCGAAGACGGCAAAGGCGATGAAATTGACCAAGAGGAGTTGGGCAATAGCCGATGCCGAAATGGCAAGCCCGAGCCCACCCTCACGCATCAGCCGCACCATCATCAGATTGCCGAGGCAATAGAGCCCGAGCGAGAACAGGAGGATAAGGATGTTATTGGTGGAAACATAATAACGCGATGCCGTGGCGCCGCCAAGAAAGATCGCCATGGAAGCGGCGAGCCAGAGAATGAAGGAGAGGTTCATTGGTTTGGCTCGGCCTCCAGAAAATTCGAAATGGCTTGTTCTATTGTTAAGAAAACATAGTCCGGGCCGTCGATTACCTGAGCGTTGTCAAAACGGAGGACGCTAAAGCCCTGGGCTTGAAGAAACCGATCGCGTTGGTTGTCGTGTCTCCGTCCATCTGTCGTTTCATGGCTATCGCCATCGACTTCAATCACAATGCGCGCCGACAACCAGGCAAAATCAGCGACATAAGGACCAATCGGAGTTTCACGGCGGAACCGTGCGCCGCGTGAACGGAAGTCGCGCAGCATATTCCACATTCTGGCTTCGGCTTTGGTCAGTTCGGTGCGTAGTTTCTTGGCCCTCGTTCTGGTTTTTGGGTCGATATTTGAGTGCGGCAAGAAAGACCCCTCCCGGTTCGCTGCGCTCACCACCCTCCCCACAAGGGGGAGGGAGAAAACCGCGGCGCCTGCATCGCCAAACTGAAAATGCATCGCCTGCGGCGATCCCTCAAAACTCGAGTTAGAATTTCTGCGCATCGTACGTGCAGCAATTTTGTCTTGTTGGAAGTCTGAAAAAGCGAAAGGCCGACCGGTCGAGCCCCTCCCCCTTGTGGGGAGGGGTTGGGGAGGGGCCTTCGCCGCAATCTCGGACGCCCTACTCATCATAACTATGCCCCGCTCTCAGACCCTCGCGCACGCGATGGGCGATCGCGAGGAATTCCGGGGTTTCGCGGATGCCCAAGGGGCGTTCGCGTGGCAGGGTGGATTCGATGATGTCGGTGACGCGGCCGGGACGGGGGCTCATGACGACGATCTTGGTGGAGAGATAGACGGCTTCCGGGATCGAGTGGGTCACGAAGCAGATCGTCTTGTTGGTGCGGTCCCAGAGTTTCAAGAGCTGCTCGTTCAGGTGATCGCGGACGATTTCATCGAGTGCGCCGAACGGTTCATCCATCAGGAGAAGATCGGCATCGAAGGCGAGCGCGCGGGCGATCGAGGCGCGCTGCTGCATGCCGCCCGAAAGCTGCCACGGAAATTTCTTGCCAAAGCCCGTCAGGTTGACCAGTTCGAGGGTACGCTCGATCCGCGCCTTCTGGTCCGCGGCGCTGTAGCCCATGATTTCGAGCGGCAGAGCGATGTTCTTTTCGATGGTGCGCCACGGGTAGAGGGCGGCGGCCTGGAAGACATAGCCGTAGGAGCGGTTTTTGCGGGCGTTTTCCGGTGTCGTGCCATTGACGGTGATCGCGCCGGATGTCGGCTTTTCCAGATCGGCGATGACGCGCAGGAAGGTGGTCTTGCCGCAACCGGAGGGGCCGATGAAGGAGACGAAATCGCCCTTGTTGACGTCGAGATTGACGCCTGTCAGCGCGTTGACCGGGCCGTCGTTGGTCTCGAAGGTGAGGCCGAGATCGCGCGCCGAAACGACGGATGTTGCTGTGCCTGTCATTGTATCCGGTGCGCTCCGCCCTGAATGCCATTGGCTGGAAGATTGGTGTGACGTCATTCGGTTTTCTGCCTCCGATAGTCGTACTTCATATTTTTTGAATGGGGTATGCTGCCTGCGGCGTTCCTGCGGAGGAGATATGAAAATGTTGCAATCATCGAAACCCACCTGCCGGATCGTCCGTCCCGGCCAGACCTATGATGGTAAGCAGGGGTTCAGTTACTTCGAGGGGATTTCGGCAGAGGCTGTCGGATCGGCGGGCATCTGTATGCACCTTCTGACCATTCCGCCGGGTGGCCGGGCCAAGGCCCACAAACACGAAACCCATGAAACGGCGATCTACATGCTGTCTGGCGAAGCCCATACGTGGTTTGGCGAAAGGCTGGAGAACCATGTGATCGTGCGCGCGGGCGAGATGTTTTATATCCCGGCTGGCGTGCCGCATCTGCCGGCCAATCTGTCGGATCAGGCCGCTTCGGCCGTCATTGCGCGCACAGACCCGAACGAGCAGGAAAGCGTCGTCCTGTTGCCTGAACTGGAGGCCCTCGTGCCGTTGTAATTGTTGTCTTGCGTGAACGGGCTGGTATCGCCGCTGGCCCGCCGGCCGGCGACAGAGCGATCTGGAGGATGGGGGCCTGCTCACGTGCATTTTTTCAAAGCCCCCTCGTGTACGCCGCCCTCACCATCATACCCCGCTGGCCGGAATGCCGGTGCGCTGGACTTTGCGCGGTGCGGTGATCTCCTTCCAGGTAGAGAGCGCCTTGTTGACGGCGGTGAAAGGTTCGCGCTTGACGAATTTGCCTTGGCCTTCGCGTGTCTTGACCGTCGATTCCTCGATGGCAACCACGCCGCCGGTCAGCGTGTAGCGCGGCAGGCCGGTCACCTGCTTGCCCTCGAAGACGTTATAGTCGATCGCCGATTGCTGGCTTGAGGCCGAGATGGTCTTCGAGCGTTTCGGATCCCAGACAACGAGATCGGCATCGGCACCGACGAGGATCGCACCTTTTTTCGGGTACATGTTGAGGATCTTGGCGATGTTGGTCGAGGTCACAGCCACAAACTCGTTCATGGTGATGCGGCCGGTGGCGACGCCGTTTGTCCAGAGCATCGGCATACGGTCTTCAAGCCCGCCGGTGCCATTGGGGATCTTGGTGAAGTCACCGACGCCGAAACGTTTTTGTTCGGTCGTAAAGGCGCAGTGGTCGGTCGCGACCACCTGCAGGGAACCGGCGGAGAGGCCTGCCCAGAGGCTGTCCTGATGCTGCTTGTTGCGGAACGGCGGCGACATGACGCGGCGGGCGGCATGATCCCAGTCGGGATTTGCATATTCGCTCTCGTCCAATGTCAGATGCTGGATCAGCGGCTCGCCGTAGACGCGCATGCCGTTTTGGCGGGCGCGGCGGATGGCCTCGTGCGCCTGTTCGCAGGAGGTGTGCACCACATAAAGCGGTGCCCCCGCCATGTCGGCGATGATGATGGCGCGGTTGGTCGCCTCGCCTTCGACGGCGGCGGGGCGGGAATAGGCGTGGGCTTCCGGGCCATTGTTACCGTCTGCCAGCAACTTTGCCTGCATCTGCGCAACGATATCGCCGTTTTCGGCATGCACCATCGGCAGCGCACCGAGCTCAGCGCAACGCTGGAACGAGTGGAACATCTCGTCGTCATCCACCATCAGTGCGCCCTTGTAGGCCATGAAGTGCTTGAACGAGTTGATGCCCTTGTCCTGAACGATGGTCTGCATCTCGTTGAAGACCTGCTCGCTCCACCAGGTGATCGCCATGTGGAAGGAGAAGTCGCAATTGGCCCGCGAGGTCTTGTTGTCCCACATGGTGAGCGCTTCGAGCAGCGACTGGCCGGGCGCGGGCAGGGCGAAATCGACGACCATGGTCGTGCCGCCGGACAGGGCCGCGCGCGTCCCGCTTTCGAAATCGTCGGAGGAATAGGTTCCCATGAACGGCATTTCGAGATGGGTATGCGGATCGATACCGCCGGGCATGACATAACAGCCGGTCGCATCCAGCGTCTTGTCGCCCGAGAGATTCGGCCCGATCTCGATGATCCTGCCACCGTCGATCTTGACGTCGGCCTTATAGGTGAGGTCGGCGGTGACGATGGTGCCGTTCTTGATGACTGTGGTCATGATCTTGTTACCTCTTTGGTGTTCGCGAAGACGCCTGCGGGCGAGAAGCGGGCCGCATCGCAGCGTGCGGAAATCTCGCCGGACAGGACTGCGAGTATGGTGTCGAGAACCGCGCGCCGTTCCCGAAGAATTTCGTCGTTCCAAAACCGCAGAACTGAATAGCCGTTCTGGTTCAGCCAGCGTGTTCGAACAATATCGGAAAGCGAACCTGAATGTTGCGCGCCATCAAGTTCGATCACGAGGCTTTTTTCGCGACAGACGAAGTCAGCAACATAAGGTCCAAGCGGCACTTGCCGTGTGAACTTGTACCCGTTGAGTAGGCGATTGCGCAGTTCACTCCAGAGTTTGTATTCGGCCTCTGTCTCTTCCTGCCGCAGGTGGCGAGCCTTGGCTGTTGCTCCGCTGCGGTGCTTGGTAATGTCGTTGTTCTTTTGGGCATTCATCGGAAGGCCCCCTCATCCGACCCTTCGGGCCACCTTCTCCCCGCTGGGGAGAAGAGGGAGTGCGTGGAGGCCCCGCGCATTACGGATAGTTCTGAAAGCGCAGAGGTAAAGGGCGATATTGTTAGCACGGCAAACACCCTCTTCTCCTCAGCGGGGAGAAGGTGGCTCGAAGGGCCGGATGAGGGGGCCACGGCCACGGTCTTCACCCCACGATCCCCGCAGTCTCCACCACCGCGTGGAACAGCACGTCGCAGCCGGCGGAAGCCCATTCCTTGGAGATCTCCTCGGCCTCGTTGTGGCTCAACCCGCCGACACAGGGGCACATGACCATGGTGGCGGGGGCGACTTTGGCGGCCCAGCAGGCGTCGTGGCCGGCGCCGGAGATCAGGTTCATGTGGCTATAGCCAAGTTTCTCGGCGGCGGTGCGTACGGCGGTCACCAGCGCCGGATCGAAGGTCACCGGCTCGAAATGGCCGATGGCCTCGATGGAACAACCAACGCCGAGCGCTTCCGTGATCTTCGGTGCTTCGGCCTCGATCTTCGCCCGCATGCGGTCGAGCTTGGCCTTGTCGGGCGAGCGGATGTCGACGGTGAACACAACCTTGCCCGGCAGCACGTTGCGCGAATTCGGCGAGAAGAACACCTGGCCAACGCCGCCAACGGCACCCGGCTGGTTTTCCATCGCGACCCCCTGGACCATTTCAACGATCCGCGCCATCGCCAGCCCGGCATTGACGCGCAGGTTCATCGGCGTCGAGCCGGTATGCGCTTCGCGGCCCGTCAAGGTGAATTCCAGCCACCACAGGCCCTGACAGTGCGTCACCACACCGATAGTCTTTTCTTCTGCCTCGAGGATCGGGCCTTGCTCGATGTGATATTCGAAATAGGCGTGCATTTTTCGCGCGCCAACCTCTTCCTCGCCTTGCCATCCAATCCGTTTCAATTCGTCGCCGTAGGACTTGCCGTCGGGATCCTTGCGGCCATAGGCGTAATCCAGCTCATGGATACCGGCAAAGACGCCGGAAGCGAGCATGGCGGGCGCGAAGCGCGCGCCTTCCTCGTTTGCCCAATTGGTGACGACGATCGGATGCTTCGTCTTGATGCCGAGATCGTTCATGGTACGCACGACCTCCAATGCGCCCAAAACGCCGAGCACGCCGTCATATTTGCCGCCGGTTGGCTGGGTATCGAGATGGCTGCCGACATAAACGGGAAGGGCGTCGGCATCGGTACCGGGGCGGGTGGCAAACATCGTGCCCATCTTGTCGACGCCCATGGTCATGCCGGCGTCTTCGCACCATCTTTGAAACAGGTGACGGCCTTCGCCATCTTCGTCGGTCAATGTCTGGCGATTGTTGCCACCGGCAATGCCGGGGCCGATCTTGGACATGTCCATCAGGGAATCCCACAGACGGTCGGCGTTGACGCGCATGTTCTCGCCCGGTGCATGAGCCATGACGGTTCTCCTCATTCTTTTTAAGGGAGGCAGATTTGGCTGCGCATCCCATCGTTCCCGTGGTCAAATCGGGGCATCTGGTTTTTTCGATTGCCCTGCGATCAGCCGTTGCGTTTGAGTTTGAACTGACTGATAATTTGACCGGTTGGTAAAACATTACAACTTCCGTTGCCGCACTCAAGACGAAAAACAGAAAAAACGTCAGTGCCGTCCGAATTTTTGGACCACGCGGTTTTCGGAGGTTTTCAAGCCGTACGCCGGCGGCGATTGGTGAGAAGACTGGGGGAAAGATGGTACTTCCGAGGGCAGCCCGAACGCAACGGCGAACCCGCATCCAGGAGGAGAAGGAAGAACTGATTCTCGAGGCGGCGCTCGACGTCTTTGCCACCCACGGTTTTCGCGGCAGCACCATCGACCAGATCGCTGAAGTGGCGGGCATGTCCAAACCCAACCTGCTCTATTATTTCCGCACCAAGGAAGCAATGCACCGGGCGCTGATCGACCGGGTGCTCGACAACTGGCTCGACCCGTTGCGCGAGTTCGATGCGGAGGGGAGTCCGGTTACGGAAATCCGGAGTTACATCCGCCGCAAGCTGGAGATGGCGCGGGATTTCCCGCGCGAAAGCCGGTTGTTCGCCAACGAGATCCTGCAAGGTGCCCCCCATATCGAGGACGAGTTGAAGGGCCCCTTGAAATCGCTTGTCGACGAGAAGGCCGAGGTGATCCGCAGTTGGGCCAAGTCCGGCAAGATCGCCAAATGCGATCCTTATCACCTGATCTTCGCCATCTGGTCGACCACGCAGCATTATGCGGATTTCGACGTTCAGGTGCGCGGAGTGCTCGGCGAGGAGCACTCCGGCGAAGGGCGTTTCGAAGATGCTGCGCGGTTCCTCGAGCAGCTCTTCGTCAGTGGGCTGGAAATCCGCAACGGTGGCGCCTGATCCGGAATTAGCAGTCGTCGCTGACGATCCGGTTGCGGCCTTCCGCTTTTGCGCGGTACAGCGCCATGTCGGCTCGGGTCAGCATTTCCTCGAACGACAATTTTGAAGTGCTGCTGCAAACGGCCAGGCCGCCACTCACCGTGATCGACAGCGTTGTTCCATCGCCGGCATCGATTTCCAGGCGCTCGACGGCTTGCCGGATGCGTTCCGCCACCATTCTTGCGGCGGCTGCCGAGGCCCTTGGCAGCACCACGCAGAACTCTTCGCCTCCGGTCCGCCCGAAGAGGTCGTCTTTCCGCAGCGTTGAAGTGACGGCGGATGAAAAGGCAATTAGCGCATTGTCGCCGACCGCATGCCCGTGCTGATCATTGACCGATTTGAAGTGATCGATGTCGAGAACGAGAACGGCCGAGCCATCGACGTTGCCGCCCTGCGAAATGGCGTTTTCGCTGCGTGCCATGAAGGTGCCGCGGGCGAGCGTGCGGGTCAAGAAATCATGGTCGACAGAATCCTGAAGGCGCTGCAGCAGCCCGTTTCGGGTCGTCGTAATGCTTGCCACCGAAAGCGGGGCCATCGCAATCATGCCAAGGCCCAGCCGGATGGATTGCATCCACAAAAGAGGATCCACGGCCTCTGGTGCACTCGTGCTGAAGGTCATCATACCCCAGATGCTGAAGACCATAGTCAGCAGGGTCATCGGAAACAGCGAGAAACTGGTGGCGCACCAAAGCAGGGCCGGAACTGGAAACGCGAAAGCTCCGGGGCCGCCGATGAAACTGCTGGCGAGCATCGACAGCAAAAGGGCCGCCAAGGGAAGAGCATGGCGTCTCTCTGACAGCGCCGTTCGGCTGGAGGCTGCCAGCTTGGCAGGCCATTCGCGGAACGACGGCGCGATGAGTATCACGGGCAAAATGACGATGAAATTCACAAGCTCTGTAACCAGCCAGAACCAGAATCCGGAAAAATAGGTTTGCCCAAGCGAAAATCCTGCAGCAAAGCCGCCGACAAGCCCGCTGGCGAGGGCCGCAACGCTGCAGATCGCGAACATGATGATGACGGACTGAGGCTCGCGAAGGCGCTGGTGACCACGGCCGGCGAGACGATAGAGCAGACTGCCGGCAAAGACACCGGTAACGTTGGCGCCGGTAAGCCAAAGGGTCTTGGTCAGGGTGCCGCCGGTTATCATGTCGGCGGCAATGTAACCGGCAATGGCTCCCGCCCAGCCAAACGCGGTAGCAAAACCGGGGCGCCGGACCATCACGCCCAACAGGACGGCGTTTGCGGGCCACAACAGGGCAAGCAGGCCCATCGGACGCGTCAGAATACCGAGGAGAGCCGCGACGAAGACGATACCGGCCAGAATAATTGCATCCCGGGCGGTTCCAGTCAGAGTGCCCTGTGACGATTTCCAGTTCTGGGCGATCAGTGGAGGCATGGCAGCCATATATACGTTGGCATAGTATCGTCGCTCTTGTGCGTATTTGTTGTACGCAACGTCAGTTTAATCAAACAGTACCATTAAATTCTAGGGGTATTCTGCACTCCTGTCGTCACCCGCGATTGGATTGCAGGCATGCACGCAGTGCATGCAATAGTAACTCCCCGCGCTATCCTGCGTCAGGCCGGCGGGCTGGCTTGGTGCTTTTCCGCGTCCATCATCGCCTCGATGTCGGCTGCGTTCTGGATGATCAAGGTTTCAAGCGTGCCCCTGCGGCCCCGGATGGAAATGTTGTAGCTTTCCCGGTCACTGACGTTCAGCCCGGCATATCGGACCAGGTCGGCGGAAACGGCAAGCTGGGCATCATATTCCTTGGCAAAGCCTTCCAGGCGGCTTGCCGCATTGATCGTGTCGCCGACAGCGGTCAGCGACGAGGCCTTGCCATAGCCGATCTGGCCGATAATCGCCGGGCCTGCATGCATCCCCATGGCGATGCGCAACGGCTTGTCCAGTTCGCTCATGAAATTGCGGTTGAGGACATCGATTCCCTTGGCGATGCGTGCGGTCGCGGTCAGCGCCTGTGCGCAGGCCTCCTCGATGCTGTTGTTCAATCCGAAAAGTGCCAGCGCGCCGTCGCCGATGAACTTGTCGATCACGCCGCCCGACTCTTCTACCGCTTCCCCGATAGTCTCGAAATAGCGGTTGAGCAGGAAGACCGTATCGAAGGGCAGCTGCTTTTGGGCAAGCAGCGTGAAATCGCGCAGATCGCAAAACAAGACGGCGATATGGCGTTCACGGCCGGCTGCCTGTTGCTCGGTCGGTTGAGCCTTGAGGCCGATATTGTCGCCCCCAAGAATGGGCGAAATGGACAGATTGTGGCTCGGCCGCAGCTGGCAGGCGAGGCGCACATTGTCGGGCGCGCGGATACGAGTCAGCGTTGCCCGTTCGGCGTCGCCGGCCGGTGGCTGGCGTTCCAGACCTTCGGTTACGCGCACCCGGCAGGTCGAACAGCGGCCGCGGCCGCCGCAGATCGACAGATGCGGGATACCGGCGGCGCGGCTTGCCTCCAGTACGCTGAAGCCTTTTGCCACCGAAATGACCCGGTCGGGATAGGTAACACGGATTTTTCCCCGTACCGGAATGGCGCGCAGGATCAAGGTTCCACCGATCATCGCGAGCAGGCCTGCAACGATGGATGTCCTGATTTGTCCGAGCATTTCGGGTGGGGTGCGGTGAGGCATAAACCAGGTTGTCGATGGTAGGCCCACCTCCAGCGACCGGGCGCTGACGGCAAAGCCCAGGAGAGCCAGCAGTGGAACGAGGATGGCGAAGGAATAGAAAAACAGGAAATAGCGTGGATACCAGCTGCGGCCTCGCATCCAGAACCAGGCACCCAGGCACCCATGCGCCCAGGCGAGAATCAAAGCCAGCGATTGCCGTGTCGCGTTGTAAGAACTCGACCAGAGCGCGGGTAACACTTGATAATAGCCGTCGCCGTAGCCCGTAAGCATCCACTCGACCCGGGTGCTCACTACATGGCTGACGATGAGGAAAGGGAAGGTAAGGCCGAAGATGATTTTCAGCGCCTCGCGCATTGGCATGCGTAAAGTCTGGCGGCGATAGAGGCTTTCAAGCGCAAGCACGAAATGGACGAGCAGGGATCCGTAGAGCAGCACCGTGCCCGGCCAACTGCGCCAAATCATGTTGAAAATCCGGCGCGCGTCTTCCATGGTGTCGATGGAAATAAGGCCGAGGGCGTGGTTGGAGAAATGCGTCAGCAGGAAAAAGCCCAGGCAGGCGCCCGTCAGCAGATGCAGCCTTTTGCGGGTTCGTGAGGAAGCGATCTTCAAGCAGGCATCCGGTGTTGGCGGCCAGGCCGCATCTCGTCATATCCTCTTATTGACGAGTTCGCGGTGAGGGGCAACGCACGTTTTTGTGGACGCAGCGTCGCAATTTCGTGTCCAATCCGGTGCCTGGCGGCACTGCCGTAAAATCCCGCCGTATTTGTCAGGGTTGAACGGCGATCAGCCGCCTCGCATTTCCAGCGAGGCGGCTGATACGTCATGCCCAGAAGGTTTATTCGGCGGCCTGACGGGCCATCGGGTTGTTCGGATGGGTGGTCCAGTTGGCGTAGTTCGGATCGACGGTCTTGCCAGTCCGTTCGTCCAGCACGCCCGGCTCAAGGCCGACCATGGTGATGCAGTCCTGCACGGGACAGACGTTGACGCAGAGATTGCAGCCGACGCATTCGTCTTCCATCACCTCGAAATGTCTCTTGCCATCGACATACTGGGTGATCGCCTGGTGCGAGGTGTCCTCGCAGGCGATGTGGCAGCGGCCGCATTTGATGCAGGCATCCTGGTCGATCCGGGCTTTGGCGATGTAGTTGAGGTTGAGATACTGCCAGTCGGAGACGTTCGGCACGGCCCGGCCGCAGATGTCATCGAGGGTGCGATGGCCCTTGGTATCCATCCAGGCGGAGAGGCCGGTGATCATTTCCTCAACGATCTTGAAACCGTAGGTCATCGCCGCAGTGCAGACCTGCACGTTACCGGCGCCGAGAACGAGGAATTCGGCCGCGTCCCGCCATGTGGTGATGCCGCCGATGCCGGAAATCGGCAGGCCGTAGGTTTCCGGATCACGGGCGATCTCGGCCACCATGTTGAGTGCGATCGGCTTGACCGCCGGGCCGCAATAGCCGCCATGGCTGCCCTTGCCGTCAATCGACGGTTCCGGTGAGAACGTGTCGAGATTGACCGAGGTGATCGAGTTGATCGTATTGATCAGCGACACGGCATCGGTGCCGCCGGATTTTGCCGCACGCGCCGGCTTGCGGACGTCGGTGATGTTCGGCGTCAGCTTTGTGATGACCGGCATGCGGGTGTACTGCTTGCACCAGCGCACCACCATCTCGATATATTCCGGCACCTGTCCGACCGCAGCGCCCATGCCGCGTTCCGACATGCCGTGCGGACAGCCGAAATTGAGTTCGATACCGTCAGCGCCTGTCTCTTCCACCAGCGGCAGGATCGATTTCCAGGCATTTTCCTCGCAGGGCACCATGATCGATGCGATCAGGGCGCGATCCGGCCAGTTCATCTTCACCTGCTTCATTTCGCGCAGGTTGGTGTAGAGGTCGCGGTCGGTGATAAGTTCGATATTGTTCAATCCAAGCAGGCGGCGGTCGGCGCCCCAGATCGCGCCGTAGCGCGGGCCGTTGACGTTGACGACCGGTGGGCCTTCTTCACCGAGCGTCTTCCAGACCACGCCGCCCCAGCCCGCCTTGAAGGCGCGCTCGACATTGTAGGCCTTGTCGGTCGGCGGTGCCGACGCCAGCCAGAAGGGGTTCGGAGACTTGATGCCGACGAAATTGTTGCGCAGATCAGCCATTGTTCATTCTCCCCTTCACGCGACGGCAACGGCCGGCTGCGAAGCAGCGGCGAGCACGTGGTTGATCGATTCGGCGGCGTCGCGGCCTTGTGCCACGGCGGAAACCGTCAGGTCTTCGCCGCCAAGAACGCAGTCGCCACCCGCCCAGACGCGGTCGAGCGATGTGCGGCCTTCAGCATCGACGACGATGCGGCCGGACTGCAGGGTGATGATGCCGAGGCCGTCAGCCTCGAAGGTCTGGCCGATGGCTTTGAGAACATGATCGGCTGTGAGGACGCCGGTTTCACCGGTGGTCGTCAGGCGGCCGTCGGTGATGCTCGTATAATCGAGTTCGATGCCGGCAACCTTGCCGTCGCGGGCAATGATCCGCTTGGGCTGCAGCCAGTGGCGGATTGTGACACCCTTGGCGGCGGCGAGATCCTGCTCGAATTCGGAAGCGTTCATGTGCTCCTTGCCGCGGCGATAACAGATGGTCACTTCCTCAGCACCGAGCAACTTGGCCTGTACGGCCGCATCGACGGCCGTCATGCCGCCGCCGAGCACGACGACACGGCGGCCGATGGCGATGTCGGCCTTGGTTGCTGATTGCCGCAGCGCTGCGATGAAATCGACGGCATCCTCGACGCCTTCTGCGGTTTCACCTTCCGCCCTGAGCGCATTGACGCCGGCAAGGCCGAGGCCGAGGAAGACGGCATCATGCTTGGAGAGCAGGTCGCTCAGCGAAAAATCGCGCCCGAGCATCTGGTTGTTGCGGATTTCGATGCCGCCAATGGCAAGCACATAGTCGACCTCGGCCTGGGCGAAATCATCGACCGCCTTGTAGGTGGCGATACCGTATTCGTTGAGGCCGCCGGCTTTTTCGCGGGCATCGTAGATGACGACGTCATGACCCTTGACGGCCAGACGGTGGGCGCAGGCAAGGCCAGCCGGACCGGCACCGATCACGGCAATGGATTTACCCGTCGGTTCGGCGCGCTGGTAGAATTGGCGGTTTTCGCGCATGGCAATATCGGTGGCATAACGCTGCAGTCGGCCGATCTCGACCGGCCGGTGCTCGGCCTCGTTGCGCACGCAGGCCTGCTCGCAGAGCGTTTCGGTGGGACAGACCCGGGCGCACATGCCGCCGAGAATGTTCTGGTCGAAGATGGTGTTTGCCGACCCGATCGGGTTTCCAGTCGATATCTGCCGGATGAACAGCGGGATATCGATGGAGGTGGGACAGGCCGTCATGCACGGCGCATCGTAGCAGAAATAACAGCGGTCGGAGGCGACCAGTGCTTCATGCTCATCCAGCGGTGGGTGCAGATCGGAAAAATTTCTCTCGTATTCGACGGGAGACAGGCGCCCGCTCAGTATTCCAGTTTCAGTCGTTCCCATTGTTTGCTCCCAAATGTCGTGCCTCAGGATGTCGAAACGGTAACACGCTTTATTTTTTTATCAAACGGTAAAATTTTAAAATGAAAATAGCAGGAATCCCAGCGCCGTAGGGGTTTGAAAGGGTCTGTCAGGGAAGGTGCCAAGGTCTGTGTTTGACAGACGCCGGGAAAAAATGTCAGCACATCGCACAGGGAGTACGGACAATGGCGCGTAGACCGGACGGCAATAACAGGCTCGATGACGCCGCGCGTGCGGGCTGGCTCTATTACGTTGCCGGGCGCACACAGGACGAAATCGCGGCCACGATGGGTATCTCGCGCCAGTCGGCGCAGCGGCTCGTTTCGCTGGCCATGGCCGAACGCCTGATCAAGGTCCGCCTTGATCATCCGATCGCTGCCTGCCTCGAGCTCGGGCTTCGCCTCAAGGAGAAATTCGATCTGCGGCAAGTGGATATCGTGCCGAGTGATCCCGGTTCTTCATCGACGACGGTCGGCATTGCCGAGGCGGGGGCGGCCGAGATCGAGCGCTGGCTGAAATCGGCCGATCCGATCATTCTGGCAATCGGCACGGGCCGAACGTTGAAGGCGGCGATTGATCAGTTGCCGGCGATGGAATGTCCGCAGCATCGCATCGTGTCCTTGACCGGCAATATCGGCCTCGATGGATCGGCTGCCTATTACAACGTCATCTTCTCGATGGCGGATGCGGTGAAGGCGCGGCATTTTCCGATGCCGCTGCCGGTTCTGGTCTCTTCACCGGAGGAGCGTGCGCTGTTGCACAATCAGGCGCTGGTCAAATCGGCATTGCAGCTGGGCTCGGAAGCCAATGTCGCCTTTGTCGGCGTCGGCGAACTCGGCCAGCAGGCGCCTCTGTGCGAGGACGGTTTTCTTGCGCCGGACGAAATGGCGCGGCTGATGGAAGAAGAAGGGGCCGCAGGCGAGATCTGTGGCTGGATGTTTGACCGCGACGGACAGCTCTTGCCTGGCAGCATCAACAAGCGCGTCGCCAGCGTGCCGTTGCCGTCGCGCGATTCGGCGACCGTCATCGGTATTGCCAAGGGGCAACGGAAGTACGTGGCGCTCAGGGCGGCACTCCGGGGGCGCGTGATCAACGGTTTGATTACGGACGAGTCGACTGCTGAGTTTTTGCTCGCCAACTGAGCGAATAAACAGAAATTTTCCTGAACAAAATCAAGTGAGCCATCGGACGTTTCTGCACTGCAGCAACGAATGCCGATTGACATTTTTCGTAGTTGTGTGAGTAATTGCCCACGAGCAAGGCAAATGCTCACAACTCTTCTGGGAGGAAGATATATGAACTTGAAAACTTTCCTGCTGGGCACATGCTCGGCAATCGTCATCGCGGGTTTCGCCCAGGCTGAAACCCTCACCATTGCCACGGTGAACAATGGCGACATGGTCCGCATGCAGACGCTGACGGACGATTTCACCAAGGCCAATCCGGACATTCAGCTGGAATGGGTCACGCTCGAAGAAAACGTGCTGCGCGAGCGCGTCACCACCGATATCGCCACCAAGGGCGGCCAGTACGACGTGCTGACGATCGGCACCTATGAAGTCCCGATCTGGGCCAAGCAGGGCTGGCTTCTGCCGCTCGACAATCTCGGCGCCGATTACGATGTCGATGACTTGCTTCCGGCCATCCGTTCGGGCCTGACCGCGGACGGCAAGCTCTATGCGGCACCGTTCTATGGCGAAAGCTCGATGGTCATGTACCGCAAGGACCTGATGGAAAAGGCGGGGCTCACCATGCCTGATGCTCCGACCTGGGAGTTCATCGGCGATGCTGCCCGCAAGATGACCGACCGTGCTGCCGGCATCAATGGCATCTGCCTTCGCGGCAAGGCTGGCTGGGGTGAGAACATGGCGTTCCTGACGGCGACGTCCAACGCTTTTGGCGCACGCTGGTTCGATGAAAACTGGAAGCCGCAGTTCGATCAGCCGGAGTGGAAGAACACGCTCGACATGTATGTCAAGCTGATGAACGATGCCGGCCCGCAAGGCGCTTCGTCCAACGGCTTCAACGAAAACCTGGCGTTGTTCCAGCAGGGCAAGTGCGGCATGTGGATCGATGCCACGGTGGCTGCTTCGTTCGTGACCAACCCGAAGGACTCGACCGTTGCCGACAAGGTCGGTTTCGCTCTTGCTCCCGATACGGGTCTTGGCAAGCGCGGCAACTGGCTGTGGGCCTGGAACCTGGCCATCCCGGCAGGCACTCAGAAGGCGGAAGCGGCCGAGAAGTTCGTGTCCTGGGCAACCAGCAAGCACTATCTCGACATCGTTGCCGCCAAGGAAGGCTGGGCCAACGTTCCTCCGGGCACGCGCACCTCGCTTTACAACAACCCCGAGTACCAGAAGGCGGCTCCATTCGCCAAGATGACGCTCGACAGCATCAACGCTGCCGACCCGAAGAACCCATCCGTGAAGCCCGTGCCTTACGTTGGTGTTCAGTTTGTCGCCATCCCGGAATTCCAGGGGCTTGGCACGACGGTTGGGCAGCTCTTCTCGGCGGCTCTGGCCGGCCAGATGACGGTTGATGATGCGCTGGCGCAGGCTCAGCAGGTAACCACCCGCGAAATGACACGCGGCGGCTACATCAAGTAGGTTCCTTCCCAAGGACAGGCGGCCCGGACTACCATCCGGGTTGCCAACTTAAACCTGGCGTTATTCGCTGCGAGGCCTGTTGTCGCCGCGCATGACGCCAGGCTTTTCTTAAAAGACGACCAAGGCGGCCGGATTGCTGCCCTCCCGGCGGGGCGGGTGTCCGTACCGGCATCAGAGGGAGGGTGTTGAAATGGCAACGCAGAACACGCGTGCGCTTGCGCGCTGGATGATGGCCCCGTCCGTTGGGCTTCTGCTGATCTGGATGATCGTGCCTTTGGCGATGACGCTGTGGTTCTCGTTCCAGAATTACAACCTGCTCAACCCCGGCAATGTCAGTTTCGCTGGCCTGTTCAACTACCAGTATTTTTATACGGATCCGGCTTTTTTCCAGTCCATCTGGAACACGCTGCTTATCGTGTGCGGCGTGCTTTTTATCACGGTCATCGGCGGCATCGCCATCGCCCTGATGCTCGATCAGCCGATGTGGGGGCAGGGGCTTGTCCGCATCCTGGTGATCTCGCCGTTCTTCGTCATGCCGCCGGTTGCGGCACTGGTCTGGAAGAACATGATCATGCACCCGCAATATGGGGTGTTTGCCGATATCAGCCGGTTCTTCGGGCTGCAGCCGGTCGATTGGTTCGGGCAGTATCCGCTGTTTTCGATCATCATCATCGTCGCCTGGCAATGGCTGCCGTTTGCAACGCTGATCCTGCTCACCGCGCTGCAATCGCTGGATGGCGAACAGAAGGAAGCCGCGGAAATGGATGGTGCCGGTTTCGTCAACCGCTTCATCTACCTGACGGTGCCGCATCTCGCCCGCTCGATCACGGTTGTCATCCTGATCCAGACGATCTTCCTTCTGGGCGTCTATGCCGAAATCCTCGTCACCACCAATGGCGGCCCGGGCTACGCGTCAACCAACCTACCGTTCCTGATCTACCGCACGGCCCTTCTTGGCTACGATGTCGGCGGCGCTTCGGCAGGCGGCATCATCGCCGTCATCCTCGCCAATATCGTCGCCTTCTTCCTGATGCGCGCCGTTGGCAAGAACCTCGACAAGTAAGGGAGGCAAGACCATGGCCCGTGCCGTTTCGACCAGAAGAACCGTCGTCTTCACCATCGCCGCCTGGATCATCGCGCTGGTGATCTTCTTCCCGATCCTTTACACGATCATCACCTCGTTCAAATCCGAAACGGAGGCGATTCAAGGCTTTAACCTCATTCCTTCGGGCACGGTGGAAAGCTATCAGGCCGTTCAGGCGCAGAGCAACTACTTCAAGTTCTTCCTGAACTCGGTGATCATCTCGGTGGGCTCGACGCTGATCGCGCTGTTGATCTCTGTGCCGGCCGCCTGGTCGATGGCGTTTTCGCCGACCAATCGGACCAAGGACATCCTGATGTGGATGCTCTCCACCAAGATGATGCCGGCGGCAGCCGTCATGGTGCCGATCTACCTTCTGTTCCGCGACTTCGGCCTGCTCGACAGCCGCTTCGGCCTGACGATCATGCTGACGATGATCAACCTGCCGATCGTCGTCTGGATGCTCTACACATACTTTCGCGAAATTCCGGGCGAAATCCTCGAAGCCTCGCGGATGGACGGGGCGTCGCTGTGGGGCGAGATCTGGTACGTGCTGACGCCGATGGCGGTGCCGGGCATTGCCTCGACCATGCTGCTCAACATCATCCTCGCCTGGAACGAAGCGTTCTGGACGATCCGGCTGACCACCACGAATGCAGCCCCATTGACCGCCTTCATCGCCTCCTTCTCCTCACCGCAGGGCCTGTTCTGGGCAAAGCTGTCGGCGGCATCGACGCTGGCGATCGCGCCGATCCTGATCATGGGCTGGTTCAGCCAGAAACAACTTGTCCGCGGCCTGACTTTTGGCGCCGTGAAGTAACGCACAGAAAAGACTTGGGAGGCACGCATGGGCAATATCACTCTGAAAAAGGTCAACAAGAGCTTTGGCGCGACGCAGGTCATTCCAGGCATCGACCTGACGATCAACGAGGGCGAGTTCGTCGTCTTCGTCGGTCCCTCGGGCTGCGGGAAATCAACGCTGCTGCGGCTGATCGCTGGCCTTGAAGATACCACGTCCGGAACGATCGAGATCGATGGGCGTGATGTGACGGGGGCCGCACCGGCCAAGCGGGGGCTTGCCATGGTGTTCCAGTCCTACGCACTCTATCCGCACATGACGGTGCGCAACAATATCGCCTTTCCCTTGAAGATGGCGAAGATGGATCAAGGGGCGATCGACAAGAAGGTGACGGAGGCGGCCCGAGTCCTCAATCTCACCAACTATCTCGACCGGCGCCCCGGCCAGCTGTCCGGCGGCCAGCGCCAGCGCGTCGCCATCGGCCGGGCCATCGTGCGCGAGCCCTCGGCCTTCCTGTTCGACGAACCGCTGTCCAATCTCGATGCCGCCCTGCGTGGCACGATGCGGCTGGAGATCAGCGAGCTTCATCATCAGTTGAAGACGACGATGATCTACGTCACCCATGATCAGGTCGAAGCCATGACCATGGCCGACAAGATCGTCGTGTTGAGCGCCGGCAATATCGAGCAGGTCGGTTCGCCGCTTGACCTCTATCACCGGCCCGACAACATCTTCGTTGCCGGCTTCATCGGTTCGCCACGCATGAACTTTGCCACGGGCGAGTTCGCCAAGCCGCACGACGCCCATACGATCGGCGTTCGTCCGGAACATCTCAAGCTCTCGACCGAGACCGGAACATGGCGCGGCACCGTCGGTGTCGCCGAACATCTCGGATCCGATACGTTCCTGCACATCCACGTCGATGGCATCGGCCTCGTCACGGCCCGCGTCGGCGGCGACTTCGCCGTCAAACACGGCGACAAGGTCTTCCTCACGCCAGAAGACGGCCGGGTGCACAAATTCAACGACAAGGGACTGGCAATTCGATGACACGGCTTTTGGGAAAAAACGCGCTGATCACGGGATCGGCGCGTGGTATCGGACGCGCGTTCGCGGAGGCTTATATCCGCGAGGGGGCTACCGTTGCGATTGCCGATATCAATCTTGAACGGGCCAAAGTGACGGCCGGCGAGCTTGGACCTTCGGCCTATGCGGTTGAGATGGACGTGACCAGCCAGGCGTCAATCGATGCAGCGATTGCGGCAGTGGTCGCAAAGGCCGGTGGTATCGACATTCTGGTCAACAACGCGGCCCTGTTCGATCTCGCACCGATCGTCGAGATTACGCGGGACAGTTACGACAGGCTGTTTACGATCAATGTCTCCGGCACGCTGTTCACCATGCAGGCCGCTGCAAAACAGATGGTTGCGCAGGGACGCGGCGGCAAGATCATCAACATGGCCAGCCAGGCGGGGCGCCGGGGTGAAGCTCTTGTGGCCGTTTATTGCGCCACCAAGGCCGCCGTCATCAGCCTCACCCAATCCGCAGGGCTCGATCTGATCAAGCATGGCATCAACGTCAATGCGATCGCGCCCGGTGTCGTCGATGGTGAACATTGGGATGGCGTCGATGCGATGTTCGCCAAATATGAAAACCGCCCATTGGGCGAGAAGAAGAGGCTTGTCGGCGCCGAGGTTCCTTTCGGACGCATGGGCACGGCTGAAGACCTGACGGGGATGGCGGTCTTTCTCGCCTCTGCAGACAGCAACTATGTCGTTTCGCAAACCTACAATGTCGACGGCGGCAACTGGATGAGCTGAGCTAAAGCTCGTCGAAAGGAATGAACATGACGACGAAACTCTCGCTCGCCAACCTGAATGCCATCAAGGCGACAGCCGCGACCCCGGCCTATGACCGATCCTCGTTGAAGGCTGGCATCGTCCACTTTGGTGTCGGCAATTTCCATCGCGCTCATCAGGCAATCTATCTCGACGACTTGTTCAACACCGGCAGCGATCATGACTGGGCGATTGTCGGGGCAGGGGTCTTGCCGTCCGACGAGGCGATGCGGGCAAAGCTCGAAGCGCAGGACTTTCTGACGACGGTGGTCGAGCAGGACAATGACAAGAGTTCGGCCCGCGTCACCGCGCCAATGATCGATTATCTGCGGCCGGGCAACGCGGCAGCGACCATTGCTGCTCTATCGGACCCGGCGATCCGCATCGTGTCGCTGACGATCACCGAAGGCGGCTATTTCATCGACCCGGCATCCGGCGTCTTCAACCCAAGCCATCCGGCTATCGTCGCCGACAGCCAGAACCTTGGCGATCCGAAGACCGTCTTCGGTCTGATCATTGCCGGGTTGAAGGCCCGCAAGGACAAGGGCATCGTGCCGTTCACGGTGATGTCCTGCGATAATATTCCGGGCAATGGTGAAGTGACGCATGCAGCGGTGTCAGGTCTTGCACGTCTGTCCGATCCGGCGCTCGCCGAGTGGATTGAGGTCAATGTTGCCTTCCCGAACGGCATGGTGGATCGTATCACACCGGCGACTGGTCCGCGTGAAGTCGGTATCGTCGCTGACGTCTACGGTATCGACGACAACTGGCCGGTATTTTGCGAAGAGTTCAAGCAATGGGTACTGGAGGATCATTTTCCGGCCGGACGTCCGGCGCTTGAAAAGGTCGGCGTCCAGTTTGTGCTGGATGTTGCGCCCTACGAGCATATGAAGATTCGTATCCTCAACGGCGGCCATGCGGCAATCGCCTATCCGGCAGCGCTGCTCGACATCCACTTCGTCCATGAAGCGATGGAAGACAGGACGGTTTGTGCATTCCTCGCCAAGCTGGAAGAAGACGAGATCATCCCGGTCATTCCGCCTGTGCCGAACACCGATCTCACTGCCTATTTCAAGAAGGTCGAGTCGCGGCTGTTCAATCCGAAAATTGCCGACACGATCCCGCGTCTGGCGCAGGACGGTTCCAACCGTCAGCCGAAATTCATCCTGCCGACGACGGCAGACCGGCTGCGGCGCGGCGAGGATGTCGTCGGCCTTGCCTTGGTCTCGGCGCTCTGGTGCCGGTACTTTGCAGGCACCACCGATAGCGGCAAGCCGATCACGTTCAACGATGCCAGTGCCGACCGGCTGCATGCGGCGGCGGTAAAAGCCAAGGACGATCCACAGGCCTTTCTTGCGCTTTCGGACATCTTCGGCGATGTTGCGCAATCAACGCTGTTCCAGAAGCGGTTCGCGCATGCGTTGCGGACGCTCTGGGACAAGGGCACGCGGGCAACGCTGCAGCTCTATCTCGACGGAAAACTTGGAGAATGACCTCATGACGCTTCAGCCCCCGGGTAACGTCGTGGCCGCATCCTGCGGCCACTCTGGCGGGCAAGCTGTGGTTTGACGGACATGATTACGCATCCGGCAAAACTGGTGATTTTCGATTGCGATGGGGTTCTGGTCGATAGCGAGCCCTTGTCGCTTGACGTGCTGGTTCGTGTCCTTCGCAATGCCGGCGTCGATATGGACGCCGAAGAGGCAACCGAGCGCTTTCTTGGTAAAAGCCTGAAGACCATGTCGGATATTCTGCATGAGGATTACGGTCTTGCAGTCGATGATCATTTTCTGGAGCAGATGCGGCTTGATCTCTACCAGCGGTTTCGTCAGGAACTGCAGCCGGTTGCCGGGATCGCCACGGCGCTTGATCAGCTTGATTTGCCGCGCTGTGTAGCCTCGTCGAGCCAAATGGAACGTATCCGGCTCTCGCTTACCATCACCGGGCTGATCGGCAAGCTCGAGCCCCATCTGTTCAGTTCCAGCATGGTCAAGCACGGTAAGCCGGCGCCGGATCTTTTTCTGCACGCCGCAGCAGAGATGGCGACCCCGCCAGAAAACTGTATCGTCGTTGAAGACAGCCCAGCCGGGATCGAGGCGGCCAAGGCTGCAGGCATGCGGGTTTTTGCCTTCGCCGGCGCTTCTCATGCAAAGTCCGAGCGGCATCTGGAAACATTGCGGCGGCTTTCGCCCGACGTGCTGTTTGACGACATGCGGGAATTGATCCATTTTGTCCGTAAAGAACAAAGGGATGGGAACGCAGGGCTTTGATGGCGGATTTGATCGTTGCTGTCGATGTCGGAACCGGCAGCGCTCGCGCTGGCATTTTCGATCGGCATGGCAAGCAATTGGCCCGCGCGGATTATCCGATCGCCATGAACCGGCCGGAAGAAAATCACGCCGAGCATGATTCAGAAAATATCTGGGCTGCCGTCTGCATCGCCGTGAAGACGGCTCGTGCAAAGTCCGGGGTGACCGCCGAATCGATCGCCGCAATCGGTTTCGATGCGACATGCTCGCTGGTCGTCCGGGACAAGGATGGTGCTCCGTTGTCGGTCAATCGCAAGGGCGAGCCCCGTTGGGACACGATAGTCTGGCTCGATCATCGGGCGCTCAAGCAGGCTGATTTCTGCACGGCCACCGAACATCCGGTGTTGAACCATTCCGGCCGCGTCATGTCTCCGGAAATGGAAATGCCGAAGCTGATGTGGCTGAAGCAGAACCTGCCGCAGCAATGGGAAAAGACGGGCTATTTCTTCGACCTCGCCGATTTCATGTCCTGGCGGGCAACCGGCAATGCCGCCCGGTCGCGTTGCACGCTGACGGCCAAGTGGAATTATCTTTCGCACAAGGACCACGGCTGGCAGGATGAGTTTCTCCAGGAGATCGGGCTCGAGGATTTGCGCGAGCGAGGCGGTTTGCCGGAAAAGACGCTGTCCGTCGGGCAATCGGTCGGACACTTGACGGCGGCCGCTGCGGCGGAACTGGGCCTGCACGAGGGCTGCGCCGTGGCGACGGGGCTGATCGACGCTTATGCCGGCGCGATCGGCGTGCTTGGCGGATTTGCTGGCGAGCCGGACAGGCTGGAACGGCAACTCGCTTTGATCGCCGGCACCTCCAGCTGCATCGTCGCCTTTTCCAAGGACATGAAGCCGGGTTTCGGCATGTGGGGGCCTTATTACGAGGCGGCGTTTCCAGACAGCTGGCTGATCGAGGGCGGGCAATCGGCAACCGGCGCGCTGCTTGATCACGTGGTGCGCAGCCATAGCGCCGGTGGCGAGCCGGACGCGGAGGTTCATGCGCGGATCGTGCTGCGTATTCAGGAATTGCGTGCAGCCTACGGGAGCGAATTTGCAGCGCGCCTGCACGTTCTGCCGGATTTTCACGGTAACCGCTCACCGCTTGCCGATCCGCATGCGCTCGGTGTCATCAGCGGCTTGACGCTCGACAGTTCGTTCGATGCGCTCTGCCGCCTGTATTGGCGGACCTGCGTCGCAATAGCGCTCGGCATTCGCCATATTCTCGAAATGATGAAGGAGGCGGGGTACGATCTCGATACCCTGCACATCACCGGCGGTCACGTCCGCAATGTGCTGCTGATGGAACTCTATTCCGATGTGACCGGTTGCACGGTCGTTGTTCCGGAAACCAATGATGCCGTGCTGCTTGGTACGGCCATGGTTGCGGCGGTTGCTGGCGGTGTTTATCCGGACCTGCGCGCTGCCGGACCGGCCATGTCTCCCGGTGGTCATGCGCAACACCCGAATGCGGATATGCGGGAAACCTACGATCGCGATTACCGCAAGTTCTTGAGCCTCTACAGGCACCGCGCCGAGCTGGAAACGCTGTAGGCAACGGAGTTTTCAGGCTTCAAAAAAAATCGCAACTGGACGGAACCTTTTCTTTGTGCGTCCGTTTCCATGATGTCTGGATAGAGGTTCACATCGCCCCCAATGGGAACCCCAATAATTATATCCAGCAATCAACTCACACGCCCCCTCGGTGAGTTGTCAATATCAGCCAGTGCCATCCCCCGGCGCTGGCTGTTTTTTTGACCTGTTTTCTGAGGTCAGGATTTGCCGCGGGCCGCTCAGCCTTGCGGTATCATGCTTCGGCGATAATTTCGTATTCCCGGGATGGAATGATCAGGCGGTATTCGATGCGATCGGGTGCCGTCAGGTACGTCGCCTTGCCACCGATCGCCACCGGCACGACACGCTCGAGCACCGTGCGCGCAAATGTATGTTCCTCTACTTCCTGCTGGACGACTGACAGCGGCACATGTTCGACCCAGGCCATCTCGATGGCCGCATTATCATCAAACAGGGTCTCGAAACAGTCGATCGTCAGGGAGTTCACGCCCGCAGAGATGGCACCGTAGGATGCCGAATTGACGATCAGTTCGTGCAGCGCAAGGCCAATGTGCAGCGTCGCATTTGGCGACAGATGGGCATTGATGCCGGTGATCGCGATCGGCACTTGGGAATCGGGCCAATAGGCGCTGACCTGGCGCTCGGTCAACGCAAACAGATAAGCCCCCCGCCAGCTGGAATCGGTGACGAGGTCCTGTGAATAGGATAGTGACTGGATACGCCCGCGAAACTTGGTCAGGAAATAGTCGAGTGATAGGGCCTGGCGTGCAGTCTGCGTGGCAATCCCTTGAATAATGGCGAGCAGGTTCTTGGAGCGATGGCTGAGTTCGCGCAGCAGTGTCTTCAGGATACGTTCGCGATGCCGAGTTTCCGAGATGTCGGTGATCACGGAGAGAATTCCAGTCATGTCTGAAGTCTCGACGCGTTCGATATCGAGCCGGTAGGTCAGCATTCCAGTGGGCGATGGGACGTCGATTTCGGTCGATGCGGGGATTTTGGTTCCGGCAACGCCGCGTTTCAGAGCGGTCAGGCGGGCGCCGTCGTCTGCGCCAAAAACGGTTTCATCTGCGTCGGGCGCGGTTGCCAGCAGCTGCAATTCTTCAGGCAGGTTTCCGGAAAGAACAGTATCGAAATTGTCCGACTGGTAGACATAACCCGAGCCTGATTTTTTTAAAACCAGCTCCATCAGGACCTTGCTAACGCTGGCGCCGGTCTTGATCGGGGCGGGATTGCCTGCAGTGACCACACGAAGCGCCTTCCATTCTCTGATCGGCTCTGTGTGGACTTCCCTGGTTCGGGAAAGCGGCAGATTCGATCGGCTTTCTGACCGGAAATGAAACCGGCTCTATGCCAATAGATGTAGACGGGGTGCCTATTTGCCCCCCGTGAACCTTTTCAGCGAGACTGTTAACCGTGCTTTTTCAGGCGGAACCAGGCTCAGGCCGCAGCCTTGGTGGATTCATTGAAGAACAATGCCTGGCTGATCAACGCTTTGACCATGTCCGGGTTAAACGGCTTTGTGACCAGGAAGGTTGGCTCAGGACGTTCGCCGGTCAACAGTCGTTCGGGAAATGCAGTGATGAAAATCACCGGAATGGCGGTGTTCTTCAGGATGTCATTGACCGCATCGATACCGGAGCTGCCATCGGCGAGCTGGATATCGGCAAGCACCATGCTTGGCCGCGTCGCATTGAACAGTGCAACTGCCTCGTCACGCGTGCGGGCGATGCCGGTAACGGTATGCCCAAGGCTTTCGACCATCTGCTCGATATCGATCGCAATCAGCGGCTCGTCCTCGATGATCATGATGTCGGTTGCCACCTGCCGCGAAATCTCTTCGGACGCGCGCTCAAGCAACTGGTTCATCCCACTTTCGGTAGTATCGAGAACTTCGGCGGCCTCGCTGGTGCGGAACCCTTCAACCGAAACGAGGAGAAAGGCCTGGCGCGCGAGCGGCGAGACCGAAGCGAGATTGATCGAAGCACGCTTTTCCCAGGCAAAGGGTGAAACCGGTTCCGGGATGAGGACCGAGGACGAGCCGAACAACTTGGTATAAAGTTGAAACAGGGCAACCCTGTCATTGCTGGCTTCGGGAAAAATGCTGACATCGGTGATCAACGCTTCCAGAACGGCTGCGACATAGGCGTCGCCCGATGTCTGCGATCCCGTCAATGCGCGGGAATACCGGCGCAGATAGGGCAGGAACGGAGCGATCCGGGTGGAAAGTGACATGTAAAAACTCCCTCAATCTGGCCGAGGTAATGGCCATGACAGCTCGAAAACGCCAGGCGGAAAAAAAGGTTCCTTATCGGCGGAACATTTTTTTTCGCCGCGCATTATGCTGCCAGATGAATATTGAAGGTATTTGGCATTGATGACCGACAAACTTGGGGCAGGGCGCGAGACTACCAGGCCTGCGCGCACCGACAATCCAAACGCACAGATTGCAACAAAGCTTCGTGCGCTTTATCTTTCTGTACAGGAAGAAGCCATTCCGGACCGCTTTCTTGACCTGCTTGAGAAGCTCGACGCCGTCGAGCGCCAGTCGATGCCGGATGTGGCAGAATGAGTGGCGGCATGAAGTCTGAGGAGCCCAGTTTCAAGCGTGAAATGCTCGCGGCCCTTCCGAGTCTGCGTGCTTTTGCCATGTCGCTGATCGGCAGGCATGATCGTGCCGACGATTTGGTTCAGGATACCATCATGAAGGCGTGGGCCAAGCAGGACCATTTCGAGATGGGAACCAACATGAAGGCATGGCTGTTCACCATCCTTCGCAACGAACTCTATAGTCAGATGCGCAAACGCGGCCGGGAGGTTCAGGACAGCGACGGTTACTTTACCGAGTCGCTTGCCCAGCATCCCGCGCAGTACGGCTCGCTTGATCTGCAGGATTTCAAGCGGGCGCTGGAAACGCTGCCGCCGGATCAACGCGAGGCTATCATCCTCGTCGGTGCCTCCGGCTTTTCCTATGAGGAGGCGGCGGAAATTTGTGGTTGTGCGCTCGGCACGATCAAGAGCCGCGTCAATCGTGCGCGTCAGCGATTGCAGGATATCCTCAACGTGACCGGTGTAAACGAATACGGTCCGGATGCTACATCAGCGCCCATGACGTCGCGCGCTTTCATCTCCTGATTTCTGCATCGTCCGCCTGAAAAAAACCTTACCTCCAAAGTTTGGCGGGGCGGGCGATGCACAGTGTCATACGGCATGATTGCGTCGCGGGCAGCAATCGTGCAGAAACTGTGGCGGGCGCGTTGCAGCGCTAGGGCGGTACAGGATTGTGGTGCTGCCTGAGCTGGATATGGAATTCATGAACAAAGAGACGAGCCATCTGCAGCCGGCTGTGGCAGCTGCTCTGACATCAGCCGAAAGGCTTGATGTTCTGCGCGCGGTCGTACCAGATATGGCTGAATCGGATGCTGATTTCAGCGACCTTGCGGAAATCGCTGCCAATCTCTTCGATGCACCCGTCGCATTGGTGACCCTTGTCGATGCTGAAAACCAGTGGTTCAAGGCAGCCAGTGGCGTGAGCGAGACGCAGGCACCTGCGGCTGATTCCTTCTGTGTGCACACGGTCGCCGGGGCAGTGGATGGCGCATTGGTGGTTGCAGATGCAACTGCAGACGTTCGCTTCTCTAATCAGCCGCGCGTTACCGGTGAACCCTTCCTGCGGTTTTACGCAGGGGTTCCGCTGGTCATCAACGACCAATCGGTCGGCACGATCTGTGTATTCGATGTCAAGCCACGCGCCGATCTCGCACCCCATCTTGTTGTTCAGTTGCAACGGCTGTCCCGCATCGCGTCTTCTCTCTTCACCCTGAAGCACGAAGCTCGGCAGCGCGCCTTGAAGGAAGCCGTGCTGTCCCGCGAGGAGCAGCGGCATGCAATGGCGCTGGATGCGGCAAATGTCGGCAGCTGGCTGTGGGATATCCGCTCGGGCAATGTTTCCTGCAACGGGCCAATGCTGCGGATGTTCGGCATGCCATCCGCCAAAAATGTCCAGGCCCGCGATATTTTTAGTGCCATTCACCCCGAGGACCGCGTGGCGACCCTGTCGAAGTTCCGGTCCGCCATGACGCACGACCAGGAATATGACGGCACCTTCCGGGTTGCATCGACGGGACGCTGGCTGCTTGGCCGCGGCCGTGTTCACGAGCGCGATGCCGAGGGCAAGGCGACTGTTTTTCTCGGAATCAATGTCGATGTGACTGAGGAACAGGGAGCGACCCAGCGGACCCGGCTTTTGCTGCGCGAACTCAATCACCGCGTCAAGAATACGTTGGCCATGCTGCAATCCCTGGCGCGCCAGACGCTGCGGCAGACAAGTGACCCGCAAGAATTCATGATCGCCTTTGCCGGGCGGCTGCAGGCAATTTCCGAAGCGCATGGGCTGCTTTCGGACCATGAATGGGGTGAAATCCGCCTGTCGGCTTTGTTGGCCAAACAACTGGCGCCGCATGTCCGGGATTATGCGAAACAGATCGAGGTCCACAAGGACGAGATCCTGCTTGGACCGGATCAGGCTGTTGGACTGGGGCTCGTCCTGCACGAACTGGCAACCAATGCGGCGAAATACGGATCGCTGTCGGTTTATGGCGGCCGGGTGGTTTTAACCGCCCGTAGTGTCGATGAAGAGGGCCGCCGTGTCCTGCATATGACCTGGACGGAGGTCGATGGGCCGCCAGTCGAGGAGCCGAAACGGCGCGGTTTTGGCTCTATCCTGATCGAACGCAGCCTGGACAAGGTGATGGGCAGTTCGGTGAAGGTCGAGTATCTACCGGCAGGCTTGACCGCGATTGTCCGCCTGCCGCTCTGAAAAAATCTTTTGCTCTTTCTCAAGACTGGTCACTGTCGCCAGACTTTCGCATCAGTCCAAGGACTGTACCCACGCCGACCGCAAGACCTGCGGCCAGAAGCGGCTGCTTGCGGAACAGTGTCAACGCTGTGGCAATCGCAAAAGTGGTTTGCGCCTGCGATCGGCGGCGCTTTTCGGCGGCGACGCGCTTATCGCGTGCATTGAGCGCATAGATGAGGCCGATAATGATGAGGCCGATAACGATGGAGATCGCTGCCAGGATGATGGTGGCTTTCAAGGGCGTGTAGAGTGCACTCAAATAAATCGCGCCTGCGACGAGTGCGAAGATGTAGGCAGTGAGGAAGAACAGCGACGCCACAGCCCACATCGCGCCATTGCGCCTGTAGCGCGAGACGGTAGCGCTCACATCCGTCACGACAAGCGCCGAAAGCATTGCGGCCAGAGGACCCATTTTTTTCTCCAGGAGGGAGTTCACAAAGGCAGGATGACAACCGTATTGTTTCGCCAGCCTCTGACAGGAAAGCAGGCGGCCTTTTGGACTGCCGCCTGTCTCAATCGCTTTGTTTATCGGCGGATCATGGAAGCAACCAGCAGGCCGAGGGCCGCAGCGGCGCCCAAAGTTGCAACAGGGTGCTGGCGGACGGTCCGGCGAACCTGTTTCTCTGTCACCGAGTAGCGGCTGCGCAATTCGGCAAACAGCGCTTCGGCATTTTCCAAAAGATCCTGGAGCCCGGCTTCCGCTTGGTCACGTGCATCATGAGCCCGCTCGCGAACGTCCTTGGATGCTTCAGAGGCCCTTGAACGCACATCTCTCGAAGCGTCGGCGCCGCGTTGGGACAGAAGCTTGGCCAGTGAAGCGATCTCGTCACGGATTTCGCTGATCTGATCTTCAATCGGGGCATCGAGAAGGCTGCCATTGCGCTTCCTTGCGCCGGAAAAGAGACCTGTGGCCATGAATAAACTCCTTCGTGCGTCGGAACCGGAGGTTCAAGCCGTATCCCGATGTGCTGTCGTGCCGGCAAGTGACATCGTCACCGTGTCAGCGGTTCGCCACATCAACGCGCAAGTTGGAATTTGGTTCCATAGTTCGAAGTGATCTAGGCTGCCGTATGGGGCAGCACGAACGGGACATTGCCCGGCGGTGTTGCGTTGACCCGCATTGCGCAACCGAACACCGCTTCCATCACCGCATCTGTCATCACCTCGTTCGGATGCCCCGTCGCATGGACCCGTCCGGCCTTCATCATGATCATCCTGTCGGCAAACATCGCCGTCAGATTGAGGTCGTGCATGATGGCGATGACGCCGCCGCCGCGTTCGCAAAAATCCTTGGCCAGCCGCATGATGGTCAACTGATGGCGGATATCGAGGTTCGATACCGGCTCATCCAGCAACAGGAAGGCGGGTTCGCCATGCTGGACCGGTTCCCAGATCTGGCAGAGCGCCCGCGCCAGCTGAACACGCTGCTGCTCGCCGCCGGAAAGCTCTTGGTAGAAGCGACCGGCAAAACCGGACAGGTCGACGGCTTCAAGCGCATCGCGGGCAATCCGGTCGGTATCGGCGGCATCCGCTTTTGCTCCGACCGACAGGCCCATGCGGACGATTTCTCGCACGGTGAACGGAAAGGAAATGACGGTGGATTGCGGCAGTACGGCCCGTTTCAATGCCAGTTCCCAGGGCTTCAACGTCGTGATGTTATGACCGTTGATGCTGACGGTGCCGTCATAGGGGATTTCACCGGCAATGGCCTTGAGGCTGGTGGTCTTGCCGGAGCCGTTCGGCCCGACGATCGCCGTCAACTGTCCGGCCGTAGCCTCGATATTGACGCCGTGCAGCACCTGCGTGCCGGAAAGCCGGACGGAGAGATTACTGGCCTTGATCATGGTCTAAAGCCCCATATGGGAGCGGCCGCGCAGCAGGATCCATAGGAAGAACGGCGCGCCGGCAAAAGCGGTGATGATGCCGATCGGCAATTCGGCCGGCGGAACGATGGTGCGGGCGATCATATCGGCAAAGATCAGCAATGTGCCGCCGAGCAGCGCCGATGCGGGCAAAAGATACCGGTGGTCAGGCCCGATCACCATTCTCAGCACGTGCGGAACGACAATGCCGACAAAGCCGATACCGCCGCTGACGGCAACCGAAGCGCCGGTGGAGGCCGCGACGCTGACGATGGCGATGTTCTTCAGCCGCTGAACCGGAATGCCCATGTGGAAGGCCGCGGCTTCTCCAAGCGTCAGGGCGTTGAGGCCGCGCGCCAAAAAGGGAACAACTGCGAGCGATACAAGAATGATCGGACCGGCCGACAGGATTTTCATCCAGTTGGCGCCGGCCAACGAACCGAGACCCCAAAATGTCAGGTCGCGCAACTGCTTGTCGTCGGCCATGAAAATCAGAACGCCGGTGACGGCACCGGCCAGAGCGCCGAGTGCGATACCGGCGAGCAGCATGGTTGCCACCGATGTCTGGCCGCTGCGGGTAGCAATCTTGTAGAGCAGCAACGTGGTGATGAGACCGCCGACGAAGGCCGCAACCGGCAGTGCATAGAAGCCGAAGATTGCAAACAGCGGGCCGAAAAACGAACTGCCAAGCACGATCAGCAACACGGCACCAAGGCTGGCACCAGAAGAAACGCCGACCAGACCCGGGTCCGCCAGCGGATTGCGGAAGAGGCCCTGCATCACGGCGCCAGAGACGGCCAGCGACGCGCCGACCATCAGACCGAGTACGGCGCGCGGCAGGCGAATATCGAGAATGATGATACGATCGCGCACGCTTAAAGCCTGCTCGGCGCCCTCCATACCCAGGAGCCAACGCAGGACGTTACTGAGTGAGGCATCGGCTGCCCCGGTCATGATCGATGCTGCGAACATCGCTGCAGCGACCACCATGAGCACAAAGATGAGCAACTGGGCGAGCCGTGAACGGTCGCCCAGTTGCCAATCGGATTTCAAGCGTGCCGCAAAAGACTGCGACCGGCCGTCACCCATTACCATTTCACTGCGAGGCATTCGGCTTTTTTCCGTAGATGGCTGCATTGAGTTCGCGCACCGTGCTTGCGGTGCGCGGACCGAAGCCCAGCATATGCAGGCCGTCCATACGGATGACCGTCCTGGTCTTTGCCGCAGGGGTCAGGCTCAGGGCCGGATGGCCAAACAATTCATCGTCGCTGGCGGCATGGCCGCCGCTGCGGGTCATCATCAAGACAACATCGGGCTTTGCTTCGATGATCGCTTCGTCGGTCAGCGGCTTGTAGCCCTGGAATGTGCCGGTGGCGTTGATGGCGCCGGAGAGAGCGATGATGCCATCGGCAGCCGTTCCCGTACCGGATGCCATGATCTTGCCGCCCTGCGTGCTGAGGATGAAGATCACGCGCTTGCGTTCGCCTTCCGGACGCTTGGCGGCGTCGGTCACGGCTGCGTCGAGATCCACCTTCACCTGACCGGAAAGGGCGGCTGCCTTCTCCGGCACGCCGAGGAAGTCGCCGACAGCGCGGATTTTCAGGAGAATGCCTTCACGGTCATAGGTTTCCGGAACGGTCTGGAAGGGAATATTGGCGTCTTTCAGAACAGCCAGTGTTTCGGCGGGGCCACTGCCTTCGACAGCGATGATGGCGCTCGGATTGATGGCGATCACGCCTTCCGGGGATAGTTGCCGCATGTAGCCGACATCGGGAAGCTTGGTAGCCGCTTCCGGATAGAGACTGGTCGAGTCGCGGCCGACGAGCTTTCCTTCTTCACCAAGCGCGTAGATGATCTCGGTGATGGCGCCCCCGACGGAAACGAGCCGGGACGTGTCGGCCTTCTGCATTTCCTGTGCGACGGCGGTACGGACGAACGATGCACCATCCGGCAGGACTGCCGGCAGTACGAAGGGGGTGGAGACCGCGAAAATCGCCAGCGCCAGCTCCCAGGAACGCAGCCGGCGGAAATCATAGAGAGCTTTCATGACCGTTCCTTCAGGCCGCTTCGGTGATGTCGAGCCGTGCGAGATTTTCCATGACGGCGCGCCATTCCTCGCGTTCGGCAAAGCCTTCCTTACGCTTGCCAAAGAACTGGATGACCATGTCGCCCTTGGCATCGAGTGCTTCGAGCGAGGTTACATGGCCGTCGGCGGTCGGCTTGCGAACCGCCCAGACTTCGGCCAGGTGATCGCTGCGCAGGTGCAGATGCAATGTCGGATCCATGATGTTGAGCCACGGCCCCATCGTCTGGATATTGGCGACCGGTCCCGAATGGATCTGGATGATGCCGTGATTGCCGACGAAACACATGATCGGAACTTCGATCCTGGCCGCTTCGCGCAGCATCGCTTCGACAGCTTCGGGCTGCAGCTTCCAGGCATAGTCTTCGCCAACCGATTGCAGCGCCTCGCGGCGGCCGACTTTCAGCTTGCGCAGCAATCCATGAAACTGATGCGTATCGGTCATCTTGCTCCACTCGTCACGCAGCGCCGCCACATCGACTGGCGTTGTTTCGCTTTCGGCAATGCTCTCGACCTTGGCCTCAGGGATAAAATTCTGTGACTGATCCTCAAGCCGGAATGCTTCGACGATGCTGTGATAGGCGTCGAGATTGGAAGCCGGGCGCAGGTGTATCTTGTGGACGGCTGTTCCCTGCTTGTCGAAGAACTGCAGGCTGCGGCGCACGTCGTCACCATCGGTCTTGGTCACGGCAAAGCCATGGGCCCAGGCGCCCGGAAAAATGCGCAGGTCGATATTTTCGCCAAGTACGATCGAGGCGTGTTTGCCGGGGGTGATGTTTTCAAAGACGCCGATCTTTTCGTGAACCGCACTTTCGTTGCGGGTAAGCGCCATCACTTCACCAAGTTCCGCCGCCCGTTCCAGAAAGCGATTGGCGCTGCCATCGATGCGAATGCTGGTCAGGCCGCATTCCGCGGCGACGAGGGCTGCTTCCGAAATGCCAAGCTGAGCCGCGATGTCGCGCTCGCGCATCTTCGGATTGGCGGCCCGGTAGGCGCGGATTTCGGATGGAGTCGAGCGGGATGTCTGGGTCATGTGTCTGGCCTATTTGTTCAGAATAAGTTTGCCCTGGCGGGTGATCTTCATGCGGTAGATCGCGCCTTCATGTGCAATGAGGATTTCGTTTGCGCCCCGGAAAAGCTCCCGGCTTTCAACGATGCGCTGCGTCTGGCCTGCCGGCACGACGGCCGGCGCGGCATCTGATTCATTCGGTGTCACAGGTTTCCGGTCCTGATCATGCGGCCGAAAAACAAGGGTTTTCCTTCTTCTTTAGCCGGGGCATTGTGATTAGTATCTTGACTTCATTACTCACCTTTTATTATGGACGCAATACAGGATTTTTTTAGTCCAGTTTAATCGCCGGGCCGAAATGCGCGGTCGGAGGATCGGGCTGACAGGGGCTGATGGCCGGTTGCGGTACGCCACTCTGTGAGGATGGATAAACGATGATGAAATTTGTTAGACTGCTCTCTCTGGCTATTTTGGCGGCTTCGTGTTCTGCCGCGGCGGCTTTAGCGCAGGATGCGGGCACGTCCGGCAATCTGTCGATCGAGATCAATGATCTTGCGCCATCCGAAAAAGGCTGCAAGTTGACATTCGTGGCAGCGAACGAGCTGCCGCAAGCGCTGTCGAAAGTCTCCTTCGAATTCGTGCTCTTCGATGAAAAGGGCTTGGTGGAGCGGATGGCCGTCCTCGACTTCCGCGATCTGCCCGCTGGCAAGACGAAGGTTAGGCAGTTTGATCTGCCCGGAACGAAATGCGAGGCTGTGAAGAGCCTGCTGATCAACGATGCCCCGGTCTGCGCTGGTGACGGTGTTGCCAAGGACGCCTGCATGAAGGCGTTGAAGACAGGGTCGAAATCCGCTGTTGAGTTGAAGGGCTGATGCGGATTCTGCGTCGGTATCTGTGATGAACAATACGATTAAATGGACCGGAGCGATCTTGCTGTCGCTATTGGCGCATGCCGGCGCGACGCAGCTGTTTGAGCCCAACGAAAAACCGCCAGAGCAGGCACTGATCGCAGGTGGGGAGGCCATGGAAATAGCCGTCCTCGGCAACGCGTTCGAAGAGACCGTCCTGGCAGGTGATCCCAGCGAAGCGATCGAACCGGAAGAGGTGGAACCTGAGCCGGTCGAGCCGGAGCCGATGGAAGTGGCGGAGATAATGCCCGTTCAATCCGAGGTGACTGCGGAGACGCCGACCGATATCGTTCCCACCGAAGCTGACGTCATTCTTCCGGCCGAGGAAATAGTGCCGGCCACTGCCGAGCAGCCGGAGATCACGGCAACCGTTGCGCCGGTGGAGACCGTCATTCCGGAGGAAAAGCCGGAAATAAAGCCTGAACCTGAAAAGAAGCCGGAGCCGAAGAAGGAACCGGACGAGGAAAAACCGAAGAAGAAGCCTGTCCGCAAGAAGGCGGGCGATGCCGGCAAGCAGGTCGAAACGGTGACCAAGGGGCAGGCGGATGGGGTCGAAGGTGCTGCCGCCACCGCCAGTACCGGCAAGAAGGGCAAGGCTGCCCAAGAATTCGGAAATGCGGCTGAGAGCAATTACAAGGGCAAGGTCCGCTCGAAAGTACAGCGGCACTTTCGTTATCCCAAATCGGCAAATCGTGAAGGTTTGGGCGGAACGGTGACGGTGAGCTTTACGGTATCTGCGAGCGGAGGTGTATCCAGCGTCAGGATTGTCAAGGGATCCGGATCACCGGTGCTTGATGACGCTGCGGTGAGTGCGGTGAAAAAGGCGGAACCATTTCCTAAAATTCCCGAGGCCGCCAATCGCGGCAGCTGGCCTTTTGTGATCCCGCTCCAGTTCGGCCGTTAGTGCCACGTAAGCCCGTTTTGTCTGGAACATCACGGGCCTACGCCACATCTGGAATACTGCGGCAAAACGCCCGCGGATAATATGACAAAAAAACTCATCTTTATACTTTACTCTTTTTATCAAGTTAAATAGGGTTCCTGCACGATCAGCCGGACGGCCGATTCCGAAACACGCGGAGACTGACATGGGTGACAAGCGGCAGCAGCTCAAGCCGAAGCAGAAGCAGAGCCGGGAGGCAGGAGCGCGCAACGCGCCGGTTTCCGCCAAGACGCAGGAAACACGGCTTGAAGGCCGCAGCTTTCTTTATGTCGGTGGCCGCGATTGCCAGGTGGCGCATCTGCGCCAGATCGCCAGTTCCCATGGTGCAGAACTGATCCATCATGATGGCGGCCTGCGCGAGGCGGTGTCCCGCATCGACAATATCCTTCCGTCCGTCGACTGCGTCTTCTGCCCGATCGACTGTATCAGCCATGATGCGTGTCTGCGGGTAAAGACCGGCTGCAAGAAGTGGGGCAAGGCCTTCGTACCGCTTCGCAACGGCAGCAAGTCGAGCCTGGAACGCGCTTTCCTGGACCTGAAGGCGAGCCGCAGCAACGCCAGTTGATTTGCGGTTCAGGTCGATATCCGGGCGCATTTTCCTCGCCCGACTCTCTGGAGATTAGACATGAACAACGAGCGTCCCGATCAGTTCACGATGATCGGACTGCACAAACTGGCCTCGCAATTCGGCGACGGGTTGGTTCCGGAACTGTACGAGCTTCTGTCACGCCGTGCGCGCATGATTGAAGACAATCCAAACGTCACGGAATTTCCGGCCTGGCAGGCGCGCCCGCCGGTGCGCTCCGCATTGGGGCTTGCGCCTGAGCCGAGAGATAATATCCTGCCGTTTCCGTCCGGTGCTGCTGCTGCGGTACAGACCAAGGATCGAGCTTGAGGATTCTCGCATGTATTTCGCCATGAACCGCTTCCGGATCGCGATCGGCCACGAGACGGCGTTCGAAAACGTGTGGAAGAACCGTGATTCCAGCCTTGCGGACAATGCAGGTTTCAAGGAGTTCAAGCTGTTGCGTGGTGATACCGTGGCTGATGAAGGCTATACGTTGTTCATCTCCAGTTCGATCTGGGAAAGCCGTGAAGCCTTTATTGCCTGGACCAAATCTGAGAATTTCCGGGCAGCCCTTAAAAGTGCCGGCGATAACCGGGCGATGTATCTCGGCCCCCCGAAGTTTGAAGGTTTCTCGGCCGTCGAGGGCGCTTAAAGCAGTTCCAGCAAGAGTGCGGGATGAGTTTGCCGGAATGGCTCAAAAACAGAGGTAGAGCGTTTTGGCACGCACGCGAAGCTCAGCTCTCCTTGCGCATGAAGAATGCGCCGGCGGCGACGGAAAGCCAGCCGAGCATCATCAACACGCCGCCCGATGGTGCCGACATCGGGAACAGTCCTTGACCCAGGAAATGGCGTGCCGTCAGGTCGGCGGCGAACAGGGTCGTCCCTGCTGACAGTAGCAAGGCTGCAATCGGGGCCGTCCGCATGACGGGCCAGGCGGCATAAAGCGCGATCAGGGCAGGGGCGTGTGCCAGACACATCGCAGAAGCGCCGCCCAGCAGGCGCGGATCGGCGCCATGGGATGCGGCAGCGGCGCTGATGACGCCGAACAGCCCCATCAAGCCAGCGATGAAAAGGGTAACCGGCCGCAATTGCCCGTTCTGCATGTCTATTCGTCCTTGTTCTGCATATGGTGGGCGAGCCGTGTCACCGGCTCCAGAATGATCGTCCGTAATTGCGGATGCTGCACTGTCTCTTCCAGAGCCCGGGTAAAACAGAGTAACCATTCATCGCGTTCCTCGGCACCGATCGCCGCACCGAAATGGCGGCTTCTCAGGCGTGGATGGCCGCGTTTGTCGGTATACAGCGGCGGTCCACCGAGCCAGCCGGTCAGGTACTCGTAGAACTTCTCCTCGCTGCCGGAGAGGTCGGCCGGGTGGATCGCACGGCAGCGGGCAGCTTCCGGCAGCGTATCCATCAGTTCGTAGAAGCGGTGGGTGAGGGCGCGGACAATTCTGTCGCCGCCGATTGCGTTGTATAGTGTTTCGGTCTGGCCGTCCGTCATCATCGTGTCCCTGATTGCTGGTGGTTCTAGCGTGCCGCGTTTCGCCGTTCCAACCATTTTTCATGAGGGAGGCGGGGTTGCGTCGATTAACCGCGCCGTTTGCGCGCAACCCGATCGAGCTTGACAAACCGTCCAGACGGTATGATTATTTACTTATGTCTATCGCTCATCATCGCCGCAAGCAACCGGAACTGGTCCGTCAGCAATTGCTGGAGGTCGCCGCGCGTTTGTCACTTGAGCAGGGGGCTGCAGGCGTGACACTCGACGCCGTTTCGCAGGCCGCAGGCGTGAGCAAGGGCGGGCTGCTGCATCATTTCCCCAACAAGATGGCGCTTCTGAACGGCCTCTTCGATGATCTCACCGGCAAAATGGAGCGGGCGATCGAGGAAGAAATGCGCAACGATCCGGTCGCCCACGGCCGTTTCACCCGCGCCTATCTGTCCGTCGTTTTCGCATTGGGGGAGGATCCGGATGCGCAGGGTTGGCAGGTCCTGACCATCGCGCTCTTGTCGGAGCCGCAGCTGCGCGAGCGCTGGCGATTGTGGGTGGCTGATCATGCCGATGAATTCGTCGGCACCGATTCGTCACCGGGTTGCCTTTTGGCGCGGTTTGCCGCCGATGGCCTGTGGCTGGCGGATACTCTCAAGAGCCACGATATCGACCAGCCGTTGCGCCAGGCGATGCGGGCGCAACTCATCGCACTTTCCTTGCAGTAACCGGCTACCGGAGCCTCGAATGAATCCTGTCATGCTTTACGCCGTCCTGGTTGGCGCCATCGTTTTCGAAGTGCTCGGTACCTCAGCCATGCAGGCCGCTCAGCATTTTAGCAAACTGGTGCCGACGCTGGTCATGGTGGTCTGCTATGCGATCGCCTTCTATCTGCTGTCCTATACGCTGCGTGTCATTCCCGTCGGCATCGCCTACGCGATCTGGAGTGGTCTCGGCATCGTGTTGATCTCGCTCGTCGGCTATTTCGTCTTCGGGCAGAAGCTTGATCTGGCTGCCATTCTCGGTCTCGGATTGATCATTGCCGGTGTTGTCGTGCTGAACGTCTTCTCCAAATCTACTTTCCATTAAACGCATCGCGTCACCAGATTTTCACTTGCAAAAGTGCTGGACGGATTCTATCGCTGGAAATTGAAAGCGGTTTCAATTTTATCGAGCGCTGATGAACGCGGTGCTGAAGGAAGGATTGGTCATGACCATCAAAGCAGTTGTCTGGGGCGAAAACATCCATGAGCAGACCAACGAGGTTGTCAGGAGCATCTATCCGAACGGCATGCACAACACGATTGCCGCAGCGCTGAATACGGACCCGTCGATCGAGGCCACCACGGCGACATTGCAAGAGCCGGAACACGGCCTGAGTGTCGAGCGTCTGGCAAAGACCGATGTTCTGCTCTGGTGGGGACATAAGGATCATGGCGCGGTGTCCGACGAGGTCGTCGAGCGCGTTGCCAAGCGGGTCTGGGAAGGCATGGGCCTGATCGTTTTGCATTCCGGCCATTTCTCAAAACCGTTCAAGCGGCTAATGGGCACGCCTTGCGCGCTGAAATGGCGTGAGGCGGGTGAGCGGGAACGCCTGTGGGTGATCAACCCGCGCCATCCGATCGCCGAAGGCCTGGACGAGAATTTCGTTCTGGAGAACGAAGAAATGTACGGCGAGCAGTTCTCCGTGCCGGAACCGCTGGAAACGGTGTTCATCTCCTGGTTTGCCGGTGGAGAAGTGTTCCGCTCCGGTCTCACCTGGCGCCGTGGTGCGGGCAACATCTTCTATTTCCGCCCCGGTCATGAGACCTATCCGACCTATCATGACGCCAACGTCCACAAGGTCCTGCGCAATTCGGTCAAGTGGGCCTACAATCCGCAGGGTACTTACAGCGCCATCCATGATGCGCCGAACGTTCCCGTCGAAAAGGCGCTGGAGCCGATCGTCGAACGCGGCCCGCGCCTGCATCAGGCGGGCGAGGAGGGGTACAAGTGATGAAAACCATCCGTCTTCTCGTTCTCGGTACCGGCGGCATGGCCAATACTCATGCGATGAACTTCGCCACCATTGATGGCGTCGAACTTGTGGCGGCTGTCGATGTCGATCAGGTTCGGGTCGATGCATTTGCCTTGCGTCACAAGATCGCCAAGACATTCACCTCGCTCGATGAAGCGATTGCCTGGGGCGAATTCGATGCGGTCACCAATGTGACGCCAGACAAGATCCATTATCCAACGACGCTCAAGCTTTTGGCTGCCGGCAAGCATGTGCTCTGCGAAAAGCCATTGGCCGAGGATTATGCCAAGGCTGACGAGATGGCGTCGGCAGCGGAGAAATCCGGTCTGGTGACGATGGTCAACCTCACCTACCGCAATGTCGCCGAAGTCCAGAAGGCCCGTCAGATGGTTCTCGCCGGCGAGATCGGCAAGGTCCGCCATATCGAGGCGTCCTACCTGCAGAGCTGGCTGGTTTCCAAGGCGTGGGGCGATTGGGCAACGGAATCGCAGTGGCTCTGGCGGCTGTCGACCAAGCACGGATCGAACGGGGTACTCGGCGATGTCGGCATTCATATCCTGGATTTCGCGGGTTATGGTGCGGCAACCGACGTGGAGCACATTTTCGCCCGGTTGAAGACCTTCGACAAGGCGCCTGGCAACCGGATCGGCGAATACGATCTCGACGCCAATGACAGTTTTACCATGACGGCAGAGTTCGATAACGGCGCCATGGGCGTGATCCACGCCAGCCGCTGGGCTGTTGGCCATCTCAATGAACTGCGCCTGCGTATGCACGGCGACAAGGGGGCGATCGAGGTGATCCACACGCCGGATGGTTCGACGCTCAAGGCCTGCCTGGGTGAGGACATCGAAAAGGGCATCTGGAAAGATATCGATGCCGGAACCGTGCTGACCAATTACCAGCGCTTCATCGATGCGGTGCGCGCCGGAAAGACCGTCGAGCCGGGCTTCCGCCATGCCGCCGATCTGCAGAAGGTTCTCGATCTAGCCATGGTCACCGAGAAGGAACGCCGCGAACTCGCGGTTTAAGTTCTCTTCACCGCAGCCGTCGAGTTGCGGATCACCAGTTCCACCGGCCAGACCTCGCGCAGGTTTTCGGCCGGTGTTCCCTGCAGCATTTCCAACACCATTTCGCCGATCCGCGCGCCCGCCGCGCGGATCGATGATCGTGTCGTCGACAGCGTCGGCACGAGGTGGTCCGGGCTGATATAGGGAAAGACGTCGTCATGCGCGATCAGCGAGATGTCCTCGCCGACCGTCAGGCCGGCAATGCGGATCGCCCGCATGGCGCCCAGCGCCGACATCATCGATCCGGCGACGACGGCGGTTGGTCTGTCCTTGAGTTTCAGGAAGCCCTGCATCAGGCGGAAGCCCATCTCGTCGGTGAACTCGCCATGTCCACAGAGGTCCGGATCGATCGTGACGCCACGGGCGCTCAGCGCCGTCTGGTAGCCATCCTGCCGGTGTTCGGCAAAAATCCGGCCGCGATAACCGTTGAGCAGGGCGATGCGGCGATGGCCGAGATCGAGCAGATGGCTGGTTGACTGGCGCACCGCGCCGAAATTGTCGATGTCCAGCCAGCCGAAATTGCCGTCCGAATTGGTTCGTCCATGTACGATGAACGGCAGACGCAACGAATTCAGCAGGGCAATGCGCGGGTCGTCGAGAAACGGCGAATGCAGGATAATGGCATCGACGCGCTTGCTGGCGGCAAGGCGGCGATAGGTGGCCAGTTCCGCCTCGGGCGAATCCACCGTCGAGACGAGGATGTCGATTTCCTCCTGCTGCAACCGCCCGCCGAGCCCGCCCATGAACTCGCTGGTATGTGGCCCGAATTCGCCGCCGCCCTTGAGCACGATGCCGATGGCACCGACCCGGCCGGTCGCAAGTCCGAGCGCGCTTGTATTCGGCCGGTAGCCATATTCGAGGGCTGCCTTCAGCACCCGTTCGCGGGTTGCCTGCTTGACTTCCGGGTAGCCGCTCAAGGCGCGGCTGACCGTCGTCTGCGACAGTTCGAGCCGGTTTGCGAACTCCTTGAGGTTCATGCGGATATCCCTGTTGTCTGCTGCCCCAGTTTAAGACGCATCATGGCTGCGGCAAGGGGGCTACGCCCGGCACGCCCTCGCGAATCCGGTTGGAGAAGTCGGGCGCGTTGTCTGCCGTCTGCGCGCGCTTGCTGATGGCGCCGCCGCTCTCGAGCTGTTCCAGCGTAAAACCGGGGGTGAAGCCATTTACGCCGATGATGTAGGAAGGCAGGTAGCCGGAAAGGATCAGCCGGTAATCCAGCGGCAGTGCGCCGGAAGCGATGTGATTGATCATGGCGAAAACGATCGTCGTGCAGTTGGCGGTGATCGTGTTGTAATATTGCGGGGTCTCGTTGAGGCCGTTGGCGATATCGACATAGGACAGGAAAAGCGACCGCATTGCCGGCTTTGGAATGTTGAGGCGGTAGAGATAGACGTCTTCCTTGCGGACATTGGTCCGCACCCTGACGATATCGCGCTCGTCGGCGGCAATGATGCTCATCTCGAACTCTTTGAAGAATCCGCCGATTTCCGAAAAGCTCTCCGTCCGCTCCTTACGGATTTCCACTGAAAACGTGACGAACTGGCCGTCCTCGAAACCGAAGGACACCAGCGTATGGGCAATCGCCGGGCTCGACCAATAGGACAGGAGTAGATCGACGGAGGCCAGCTTGTCGAGGTTGTAGGTGCGGTTTTCCCAGCGCGCCGTGTAGTCCGTCGATGTCCGCCAGTCGAAATTGCGGACATTGGCAAGCGTGACCTCGGGACCGTTGACGACGCCTGCGACGATATGGGCGACCTCGTCTGCCCAGTCGCGGCTGTTGCTCGCCGGTATTGCGTTCCACCAAAACAGGAGAGCGGCGATCAGCAGCGGATAGAGCAGGGATGCAAGACGCGGATGCCAGCGCAGATAGGCGTAGAGTGCGAAAAGCGAAACGGCGGCCCAAACTGCAGCGATGAGTATTCTCACAGGAGCCGGGCCGGGCGCCTGATAGAAGAGCGCCATCGCGCCCCAGACTGCAAAGCCGAGAATGGCGAGGGTCGAAATCACCCGGATAACGAAGCTCAAGAGGTGAAAGCGGGGGCGTTGAACAGGTTCGCTCATTGTGCGCCAACTGTCATGGCGGCCTGCATTGCAAGCCCTTTGTGCCATTTCATGTCCATGACAGCCCCCTTCGTTTCCCTATCCTGCAATGCCAGATTTTCCCGCAAACAGACATCGTTTTTTTGTTTTTCCGCATTTTCCGGCGATGCAGGCGCGCATGTCGGCCGTTTCTGCGATGGCGACAGCCTCACCGGATGCGGGCAGTTAAGCTGTTATACCACCATTGTTTTTTGCCTGTTGAATTTTGCAAGAGCCGCATTGTTATTTGTCATATGTTTGAATAGCATCGCGTTCTTGACCAATCGGACAAAAATTGGCTGACGCCGATAGATCTACTACGCAGGACGGGATTTTTTGAATGCAGGCGGTTTTCGACGGTCACAATGATGTGTTGCTGAGACTGTGGAGCAATGCCAAGACTGGCGCTGATCCGGTTGTTGAGTTTTCCGAAGGAACGACGGAAGGTCATATCGACGGCCCGCGCGCCCGGAAGGGCGGCCTCATCGGCGGATTGTCGGCGATCTATATCCCGTCCGATCACCTCGTCCTGAAGACGCCCGACGAGAACGGTCATTATGCGACGCAGTTATCCGAGCCGCTGGAGCGGCAGCCCTCTCTCGACATCGCCTTGGAATTTGCCGCCATCGCACTCCGGCTTGATCGGGCCGGTGCTTGGAAGCTTTGCCGTTCGACGGCTGATATCCGCGCCGCGATGGAAAACGACATCTTTGCCGCCGTACTGCATATGGAAGGCTGCGAGGCGATCGGTGCCGATCTCACCGCGCTTGAAACATTTCATGCTGCCGGGTTGCGTTCGCTTGGTCCCGTGTGGAGCCGCAACAACATCTTTGGCCATGGCGTGCCGTTCGCCTATCCGATGGGGCCGGACACCGGCCCAGGCCTGACGGACGCCGGTTTTGATCTGGTGCGCGAGTGCAATCGTCTCGGCATTCTCATCGATCTGGCCCATATCACGGAAAAAGGCTTCTGGGACGTGGCGAAAACCACCGACCAGCCGTTGATCGCCAGCCATTCCAATGCCCATTCCCTAACCGCCGTTGCCCGCAACCTGACAGATCGTCAGCTGGATGCGATCCGTGACAGCAAGGGGCTGGCAGGACTGAACTACGCGACGACCATGCTGCGGCCCGACGGGTTGGAAAATGCCGATACGCCGATCTCCGACATGGTGCGCCATATCGATTACATGGTCGAGCGCATGGGCATCGATTGCGTGGCACTTGGATCCGATTTTGACGGCGCAACCATTCCGGAAGGCGTAACCGATGCGGCTGGCAACCAGAACCTGATTGCTGCTCTCAGAGGCGCCGGATATGGTGACGCCGAACTGACAAAAATATGCCGGGAAAACTGGTTGAGGGTTTTGGCTCAGGCCTGGCACGAAGCCGCCTGAACCAAGAAGAGAAAGCCCAGCACGGGCTCCAAAAAGGGAACAGAAAGATGATGCATTCATTGAACAAGCATGTCCGCATGTTGACGGCCGGTGCCGCCATGTCGCTGATCTTGATGGCGGGTGCGCCCGCATTCGCCGAAACACCGGCCGATACGCTGGTCGAAGGTTGGGCGATCGACGACATCATCAGCATGGATCCGGGCGAAGCGTTCGAGTTGTCGACCGCTGAAGTGACCGCCAATACCTATAGCTATCTCGTCCGCCTCGATATCAACGATACGTCGAAGGTTGTTGGGGATCTCGCCGAAAGCTGGACGGTTTCGGATGATGGCCTGACCTACACGTTCAAGCTGAAGCCCGACACGAAATTTGCCTCCGGCAATCCGGTAACTGCCGAGGATGTTGCCTATTCTATCGAACGCGTCGTCAAACTCGACAAGAGCCCGGCCTTCATTCTCACCCAGTTTGGCCTGACCGGCGACAATGTTGCGGAAAAGGCGAAGGCGACGGATGCGAGCACGTTCACGTTCACCGTCGACAAGGCCTACGCGCCAAGCTTCGTGCTCAACTGCCTGACCGCGACGGTCGGCGCCGTCGTCGACAAGAAGCTGGTGTTGGAGCATGTGGCTGCGGTCACTCCGTCGGCCGAATACAAGTACGACAACGATTTCGGCAATGAATGGCTGAAGACTGGTTATGCCGGTTCGGGTGCCTTCAAGCTGCGCGAATGGCGCGCCAACGAAGTCGTTGTCATGGAACGCAACGACAACTACTACGGCGAAAAGACGCCGCTTGCGCGCGTCATCTACCGCCACATGAAGGAAAGCTCCGGTCAGCGTCTGGCGCTAGAAGCCGGTGACATCGACGTGGCGCGCAACCTCGAGCCGGGCGATTTCGATGCCGTTTCGAAGAATGCCGAGCTCGCCACCACCAACGCGCCGAAGGGCACCGTCTATTACTTCAGCCTCAACCAGAAGAATGCCAATTTGGCCAAGCCGGAAGTGGCAGAAGCCTTCAAATATCTGGTCGACTATGATGCGATCGGCTCGACCCTGATCAAGGGTATCGGCGAAATCCATCAGACATTCCTGCCGAAGGGCGTTCTCGGCGAACTGCCGGAAAACCCCTACAAGCTCGACGTCGCCAAGGCCAAGGAACTGCTGGCCAAGGCCGGTCTTGCCGATGGTTTCTCGGTAACCATGGACGTGCGCAATACGCAGCCGATCACGGGTATCGCCGAATCCATCCAGCAGACGCTGGCTCAGGCCAACATCAAGATGGAAATCGTCCCCGGCGACGGCAAGCAGACGCTGACCAAATACCGCGCCCGCACGCACGACATCTATATCGGCCAGTGGGGCCAGGATTATTTCGATCCGAATTCGAACGCTGAAACCTTCACCGTCAACCCGGACAATTCCGACGAGGGCAAGAACAAGACGCTCGCCTGGCGCAATGCCTGGGATGTTCCGGCAGAGTGGACAGCGGAGAGCAAGGCTGCGCTCCTCGAAAAGGACGCAACCAAGCGCGCCGACATGTACAAGGACCTGCAGAAGAAGGTCTTGGAAAAGAGCCCGTTCGTGGTCATCTTTCAGCAGACCGAAGTTGCAGGTGTCCGTGGTAACGTGAAGGGTTTCAAGCTCGGTCCGAGCTTCGATACCAACTACGTCTTCACGGTCTCCAAGGATTGAGCCCGAGATAGACGGTGAGCATTCCTGAAACAGCACCAACGGCCGGGCGCTCACGCGCCCGTGCCAACGGCTGGGTAAAGAGCGTCCTGCGCTTCCTGGTCGTCATCGTCACGACCTATCTCGGCCTTCTCGCCGTGACCTTTTTCATCGGCCGCGTCATCCCGATCGATCCGGTTCTCGCCGTTCTCGGTGACCGGGCGCCGGCGCATGTCGTCGAGCGAACCCGCGAGCTGATGGGCTTCAACAAGCCGCTCTATGAACAGTTCTATATCTATGTCCGTGATGCGCTGACCGGCAACTTCGGCACATCGGTACTAACAACCAATCCGGTCATGGCCGATATTCGCCGCGTGTTTCCTGCCACGCTGGAGCTTGCAACGCTTGGCACCATCATCGGCAGCCTGATCGGCGTTCCGCTCGGTGTGCTTGCTGCCGTCAAGCGCGGCTCGATCGCCGACCAGATCGTTCGTGTCGTCGGGCTCGTCGGCTATTCTGTGCCGATCTTCTGGCTGGCGCTGCTGTCGCTGCTGTTCTTCTATGCCAAGCTGCGCTGGGTCGCCTATCCGGGCCGTATCGATATCGTCTACGAATACAGTTTCACGCCGATTACCGGGCTTTATCTGGTGGATTCGCTTTGGCAGGGGCAGTGGGATGTGTTCCGCGATGTGTTCCGCCACATCATCCTGCCGGCCAGCCTGCTCGGTTATTTCTCGCTTGCCTATATCAGCCGCATGACCCGCAGTTTCATGCTCAACGAACTCAGCCAGGAATATATCGTTGCGGCGCGTGCCAAGGGCCTGTCGGAAACCCGGATCATCTGGGGCCATGCGCTTCGCAACGCGGCAGTGCCGCTGGTGACGGTGATTGCGCTCTCCTATGCCGGGCTTCTCGAAGGCTCGGTGCTGACCGAAACGGTGTTCGCATGGCCGGGGCTTGGGCTCTACATCACCAATTCGCTGCAGAATGCCGACATGAACGCGGTTCTGGGCGGCACCATCGTCATCGGTTCCGTCTTCATCGCCATCAATATCCTGTCCGATCTTCTCTACCGGACACTTGACCCGAGGACGCGCGCGCGATGAGCCAGTCGAGCCTCCAGACCACGCCCATGACCCGCCGCCAATGGCTGATGTCCGACAGGCCGCAATCGCGCCTACAGGCGCGTCTTGGCCGGGCCTACATGACCTGGCAGCGGTTTTCCGCCAACAAGCTGGCCGTTGCCGGTCTCTGCATCATCCTGTTGCTCATTCTCGTCGCCATCTTTGCCGACGTCCTGGCGCCGCACTCGCCAGTCATCGGCGATCTCGGCGGGGCACGGCTTTTGCCGCCGGGAAGCCCCGGCTATCTGCTTGGCACCGACGATCAGGGCCGGGATATCCTCTCGCGCCTGCTGCACGGATCGCGGCTGACGCTGCTGGTCATCGTGCTCGTGGCAATCATTGCGGCCCCGATCGGCCTTCTGGTTGGCGCCATCTCCGGCTATGCCGGTGGCTGGGTCGATGCCGTCTTGATGCGGATCACCGACATTTTCCTCGCGTTTCCGAAGCTGGTGCTGGCGCTCGCCTTTGTCGCCGCCATGGGGCCGGGTATCCAGAATGCCATCATCGCCATCGCCATTACATCGTGGCCGCCCTATGCCCGTATCGCCCGGGCCGAAACGCTGAGCGTGCGCAATTCCGATTATATCGCTGCCGTCCGGCTGATGGGCGCTTCGCCATTCCGCATCGTGCTCCGGCACGTCATGCCGATGTGCACGTCGTCGCTGATCGTGCGTGTGACGCTTGACATGGCCGGCATCATCCTGACCGCCGCCGGCCTCGGTTTCCTCGGCCTCGGCGCACAGCCGCCGCTGCCGGAATGGGGCGCGATGATTGCGTCCGGCCGCCGCTTCATTCTCGACCAGTGGTGGGTTGCCACCATGCCCGGCATCGCCATCCTGATCGTCAGCCTCGGCTTCAATCTGCTGGGCGATGGCCTGCGCGACGCGCTCGACCCACGGGAGAGTGGCCAATGAGCACGATGCTGACGGTTGATGATCTCAGGGTCTCGTTTCCCACCCGCACCGGTGTGATCGAGGCGGTGCGCGGTGTGTCGTTTACGCTTGGGCGCGAACGGCTGGGCATTGTCGGCGAAAGCGGCTCCGGGAAATCACAAACGGGCAGGGCGATCATGGGCCTGACGCCGGCGCATGCGAAGATTTCGGCAAAGACGTTGAACTTCGACGGCATCGACCTGTTGACGGCTCCGCCGAAGGTCCGCCGAAATCTGCGCGGCAACCGCGTCGCGATGATCCTGCAGGATCCGAAGTACTCACTTAACCCGGTGATGAGCATCGGCCGCCAGATCGTCGAGACGCTGCGCACACATGAAAATGTCAGCAAGCGCGAGGCTCGCGACCGGGCTATCGCCATGCTCGAGGCCGTTCAGATCCGTGATGCGGGTCGGGTCTTCGATCTTCATCCGCACGAGGTGTCCGGTGGCATGGGCCAGCGAGCGATGATCGCGATGATGCTGATTGCCGGTCCCGAACTGCTGGTTGCCGACGAACCGACCTCGGCGCTCGATGTGACTGTGCAGCTGGAGGTGCTCGGTATTCTCGACAAGCTCGTTGCCGAACGCGGCATGGGCCTGATCTTCATTTCGCATGACCTTCGGCTGGTCTCGTCCTTCTGCGACCGCGTCATCGTCATGTATGCGGGCAAGATCGTCGAGGAACTGGCAGCGTCCGATCTCGGCAATGCCAAGCATCCCTATACGCAGGGGCTACTCAACTGCATGCCGGCGCTCGGCACCAACCGACATCCGCTGCCCGTGCTCGACCGCCAGCCGGAGTGGGCACTATGACCGCGATCGTTTCCGCTGAAAACCTGACCGTCGCCTATGACGATTTTCTGGCGCTCGACGCTGTCAGCATCGATGTCGCGCCGGGCGAATCCTTCGGTCTTGTCGGTGAATCCGGCTCCGGAAAATCGACGCTGTTGCGCGCTATCGCAGGGCTTTCGCCGGTGGCGTCGGGGCGGATCGTGCTTGACGGCAAGCCGCTTGACGTCAAGCGCCGCGACAAGACGTTCTATCGACAGGTTCAGATGGTGTTTCAGGACCCCTACGGCTCGCTGCATCCGCGCCAGACGGTTGACCGGCTGTTGCAGGAACCGCTGGCCGTTCACGGTATTGCCGATGCCGAAAAGCGCATTTTGCGGGCGCTGGATGAAGTCGGTCTCGGCTCGTCGTTCCGCTTCCGCTATTCGCACCAGTTGTCCGGCGGCCAACGCCAGCGTATTGCGATTGCAAGGGCATTGATCATCGAACCGCAGATTATGCTGCTTGATGAGCCGACCTCGGCGCTCGATGCGTCCGTTCAGGCCGAAGTCCTCAACCTCCTTGAACAGGTCCGCCGCGATCGCAAGCTCACCTACATCATGGTCAGCCACGACCTCGGCGTCGTCACGCATATGTGCGAGCGGTTGGCCGTGATGAAGAACGGCAAAGTCGTCGAGCGGCTGTCGTCTGCCGATCTGGTCGCGGGTCGCCTCAAGGAGGATTACACCAAGAACCTGATGGTGGCGAGCAAGGGGTTTGTGCGCGACGCAAGCATCGCCTGAGTCCCACTCCGGCGCTTGCTGTGCCGGCTCGTGACGCCGCCTCCACACCGGTCGTGCTAGCCTGATGATCTCCGTCTGACCCGCCTTGCGCCGTTTATTAGAAAGGCGCAAAATACCAGTGCTGGGGCATGGTCTACCTTGGAGGGGTATGTCATGAACGATATGAGCCTCATGAATCTGCAGGCAGGAAAGACGACCGTAAGCGCGGCGGCCATTGAAGCGTTTGCGTGGCAGCAGCGCGGAGACGTGCTGGATGCCGGCGACGCGTCCTACGACGACGTACGGGCCATCTGGAATGGCATGATCGACCGTAAACCGGCCCTGATCGTGCGATGCGCCGGCGCTGCGGACGTTGTACGGGCCGTACGCTTTGCCCGCGACAATCAGCTGCTTGTCGCAGTGCGCGGCGGTGGGCACAATATTGCCGGCAACGCCGTCTGTGACGGTGGCCTGATGATCGACCTGTCGCCGATGCAGTCCGTACGCGTCGATGCTGCGGCAAAACGGGCCTGGGTCGAGCCCGGAGCAACGCTGGCTGATGTCGATAGCGAAACCCAGTCCTTCGGGCTTGTGATACCGACCGGGATCAATTCCACGACGGGCATTGCCGGACTGACGCTTGGCGGTGGTTTCGGCTGGATCACGCGCAAGTTCGGCCTGACGATCGACAGTTTTGTTTCTGCCGATGTGGTGACCGCGGACGGCAATCTGGTGCGTGCAAGTGCGACGGAAAACAGTGATCTGTTCTGGGCATTGAGAGGTGGCGGCGGTAATTTCGGTATTGTCACGGCTTTCGAATTTAAGCTCCATCAACTTGGCCCGCAGGTGACCGCCGGTCTCGTCGTTCATCCATTCGCCGACGCGAAAACAGTGCTCGAGCAGTACCGGCAAGCGCTGCAAACCGCGCCAGACGAACTGACCTGCTGGGTAGTGATGCGGCAGGCGCCGCCGCTGCCATTTTTGCCCGAGGAGTGGCATGGCAAGGAGGTGCTGGTCCTTGCCATATGCTACTGCGGCGACGCTGCATCAGCCGATGCGGCCACCGCCCGGTTACGCTCGATTGGCAAGCCGATCGCCGACGTCGTCGGCCCCAGTCCGTTTACCGGCTGGCAGCAGGCATTCGATCCGCTGCTGACACCCGGCGCCCGTAACTATTGGAAGAGCCATGATTTCATCGAGCTTTCCGATGCAGCGATTGCTGTTCTGCTCGATGCCGTCCGCAAGCTTCCGGGTCCGGAATGCGAAATCTTCATCGGCCATGTCGGTGGTGCTGCTGGCCGCATCGCGGCTGATGCCACCGCTTTCCCGCAGCGGAACTCACATTTCGTCATGAATGTGCATGCCCGCTGGCGCGAACCGGCGATGGACGCGGCCTGCATTGGCTGGGCGCGCCAGCTCTTCGAGGCGGCAAAACCCCATTCTGCCGGGACGGCCTATATCAACTTCATGCCGGAAGACGAGGGCGACCGCGTCGCTGCCGCCTATGGCGGCAACTATCAGCGGCTCGGCGAGATCAAACGGCGATACGATCCCGACAATCTGTTTCGTCTGAACCAGAATGTGAAGCCGAAAGGGCAGGCGGGGTAGTCTGAAGGAGACACTCCCTTCTTGAAGTGGATGCGCCAGCTCATCCGACCAACCGGCAGCCTGCATTCTTCGACGGCTGCCGTGCTGTCCGCTCTTTGCGCCTGCCGTCCGTTAACGGCAGTTCTGACACGGCAATTCCCTGTTAAAATTCGAGATAGAAATATCTTTTCAAGAGTGAAGGAAAGATGTTGCAACTATTGCAGGTCTCAATATCTTCTGCGGTTAGGTCTTAGGTTTTGACCGCGTTCACTACAGACAGCCGGCCAAGGGCAATAAACGGAGCTTTGCATTCATCGTGCCAGGCGTTGAATGATACAGGGAAGGCCAGCCCGTCTAATCTTTGAGAGAAGTCCGACATATACAAGGGATTGCCATTATGCCTCGACCTTATGGAGTGCTCCTTGCAGCGGGCGTATGCCTGATCGCTCTTACTGGATTGTCTTTTTCGCCCATCATCATGTCCGTCGCCCTGGCACAGGAGGCTGCCTCTGCGGACACTGCGGCAGCGGCAGACGATACGCCGGCGCCCTTGAGTGAAGATGAGCTTGAGGTACTGGTTGCCCGCATCGCGCTTTACCCCGATGAACTCGTCGCAGTGATATCATCCGCCTCGCTCTATCCGTTGCAGGTCATCGAAGCGGCACGTTACCTCGATGACCTCAAGAAGGATGCCAAGCTCAAGCCGAAGGCGAGTTGGGACGGCAGTATCGTCTCGCTGCTGAATTATCCCGATATCGTCAAGATGATGAGCGAAGATCTGGACTGGACACAGTCGTTGGGCGGGGCGCTGTCCTATCAGCAGAAGGATGTGCTGATCGCCATCCAGCAACTACGCGACAAGGCGGTCGCTAACGGCATCATCAAGAGTGACGACAAGATCAAGGTGAGTGAGGAGAATGACAAAGTCGTTATCGTCTCCGCCAACCCGGAAAAGGTCTACGTCCCGCAATATGCGCCCGAGATGCTGTATGAGCCGGGCTATGCCGCAGCTCCCATCAGTTATTATCCCGATCCCTATCCGAACTACTACTACCCGACAGCCACTTTTTTCGCAGGTGCTGTTACGGGGGCAATCTGGGCCTCCGTGGTCGACTGGGACGACTGGGGTGTCTGGGGCGGCCGTTGGAAAGGTGACGTCGACATTGATTGCAACCAATGCTTCAACAACATCAATGGCCGGGTGAACATCAACGACGTCGATTGGAAGAATGTCGACCGCAGCAAGATCAAGTTCGACAAAAACCAGTTCAACAAATTGGATAACACCTCCTTCAGGAACAGCATCAAGGCGGATGGCGGCAACGACCTCAAGGCAAAGGCCAATGTGATCGGCAACGATCGTGCCGCAAATATCCGCAACAAGCCGGGAAACATTAGCGTTAAGGATGTCCGCAACAGCAAGATCGATGCAGACAGGATCAATCGCGACAAGATCGGCAACCCGGCAGGCAACCGGCCGGGCCAGGCGGTTCAGAACCGCAAGCCGGATGGCGGCAAGCTGAACAAGCCTGCGGGCGACATCAAGAATAAGGCCAATTTCGACCGCCCGGTCTCGCGGCCGAAGCCTGCGGCGCGGGCTGACAATCGGGCGGCGAAACCATCCGCGCTCGGCCAAGTCGACAATGGTCGGCGCACGCAGATGCAGTCCGATCGCGGCAGGCAGGCCATGGGTGGCGGTAACCGTGGCGGCGGCGGGCATCGGCAAATGCCCCGCGGCGGCGGACGTCATCGCTAAATCCCAGGGACAAGGAAGACCGTTATGACCAAGTCAGTCAAAAGCATGCTCCTGGGTTCGGTGTTTGCCGCACTGCTCATGGGGGACGCATCTATTGCTGTTTCAGCTTTCGCCGCAGAACCGTCCGAGGCAAGTATCATTGCGAGCTTTGCCTCTCCGAATGATCCGCCTGTCTTCGATACGCCGGAGCAGGCAGTCGATGCCTTCAAGGCCGCGCTCGCGGCGGATGATTTCGGCAAGCTTGCAACGCTGCTCGGCCTTGATCCGGCAAAGGCAAAGGCGGGTGAAGGGGTGATGGACACCTACGCCGAGATCCGCGATGGGGCAAAGAAACAAGTCGTCATCCAGGATATCGACGGCCGCAAGATCCTCGATATCGGTGAGAGGCTGTGGCCGCTGCCATTCCCCATTGTCAAGGGAACGGACGGCAAGTGGTCGTTCGACACCTATGCCGGGTTTGAAGAAATCATTAACCGCCGTGTCGGAGAGAATGAACTGCAGGCCATTGCGACGATGCGTGCCTATGTTGATGCCCAGCATGAATATTCTTCCGTCGATCATGATGATGACGGCGTTCTCGAATACGCCCAGAAACTGATCAGCAGTGATGGCAAGACCGACGGGCTGTATTGGGCACCGGATGTCGGCGTTGGTGATAGCCCGGCAGGCGACGCGTTTAAAAGTGAGGCGGTGCTGAGCAAGGCGAAAGCGGGCGCAGGATATTTCGGCTATTACTACAAGATTTTGACCAGCCAAGGCCCGAACATTGCCGGCGGTAAATTCGACTACATCATCAATGGCAACATGATCGCCGGGTTTGCGTTGATTGCGTGGCCGATCCGCTATGGCGAGACGGGTATCCATACGTTCGAGGTCAATGCCAATGGCATCGTCTATCAGGCAGACCTGGGGGCTGACACTGCGAAGATGGCTGCAGGGATCAACACGTTCAATCCGGATGACAACTGGACCGTAACGTCAGACTGAACTCCCTGAACCCGATGGCAGACATGCGCGGAGAGACTGTCTCGATGAATGATGTGCAGGTTGACCACCAACCGGAAACGGTCGCTGATTTCCTCGCCTCCCGTGGCGGTCCCTTTTATGAGCTGCAGTCGAGGCTCGGTCTTTTGCAAGAGCGCACCTTGCAAGTTGGCAGACGTGCCGTGATCTTTATCGGGCTCGCCTGGTTGGTGCCGCTTCTGCTCGGCCTGCCGCACAGTCTGTCGTTTGATGCCGCAAACGGCCTGCCATATCTATTGGATGCGGGCGCCTGGGCGAAATTTTTCGTCGCGATCGGTGCGTTCATGCTGGCTGAGCAACAGGTTGAGCAACGCTTGCGGGCGAAGCTGCAGCAGGTGACGGTGGCGCCGATCGTTGCGCCGTCTTCCCTTTCGCAAGCAGCACAAGCCGTCAATCAGGCGCTGAAGCGGCGCGATTCCCGCGTCGCGGAAGCTGTCTGCCTCGTCAATGCAATCATCGCTGCGGGCATTGCGCTTCGGCACCTGCTGACGGTCGACACGTCAAGCTGGGCTGTCGCAGCAGCGCCGGGAGCAAACTCGATCACCCTGGCGGGCTGGTGGTTCGTCATTGTCAGCATGCCCCTGTTCTGGTTTCTCGTCATGCGCGGGCTTTGGCGTCATTTCGTCTGGTCGCTGCTCCTGCGGAAACTGGCGCGACTGGAATTGCGGCTGGTCTCGACGCATCCGGACGGCCGCGCCGGTCTGGGATTTCTGGGGGATTATCCAAACGCCTATGCCACGTTCATCTTCGGCATGAGCTGCGCCGTTGCCGCCGCAGTTGGCCAGAACCTGTTGCATGAAACAGCATCGATGACGAACATCACCATTTTGATGGTTAGCTGGCTGCTGATCGTATTGGCGCTGTTCGCTTTTCCGCTTTCTGCCTTTTCCAAGCCTCTCAGCGATCTCAAGAAGGCGACGCTGGTTGTTCTCGGCGCCCAGGCAACGCAGTATCATCGGCTGTCGGAGCGCAAGCTTACAGGCTTCAACGTTGTTGCCAACAACGTAGCCGAAGCCGAGCAATTTCAGGACGTCGTGGATCCTTCAAAGCAGTTCGATACCACGCGCAAGCTATCAACCTTGCTGATGAACCGCGCCGCAGTGATCCCTGTTTCAGCGGCGGCACTTCTCCCGTTCGCGATCGTCGCATCGACGCGGGTACCGTTCAAGGATGTGTTCGACCTGGTAAAGAAGTTGCTGCTGCTGTGATCATCAAAATTTTAGAGCGGCACATAAGTCCGGATTTCCGCCAATTGATTTAATTGAAGAAAGTCTCCGAGAGCATGTCCGAAGTTCGGACGCGATTAGCGTAAGTGCGGACTGAAGGCGGGGTGACCCCCATATCCAGCGCAAAAGCGTGGAAGTTGAGGTCGAGCCCGGCGATTTCGATGTCGGTGTTCTTGCCGCGGCCAGTTTCCTGATGTTCGATAGTCATGGTCTGTGATTCCTAGTTGATAGAGTTTGGGAGGACACGTTCGTCCACATTGGTTGCGTGCGACGCCGACGATTCCGACACGAAAAAAGTTTTGTCGGAATCTACGTGGCCGCGCGCAAACAGAGTGAAGATCAAGGAGGAGGTCGACACATGAGCAAGAATAAGCGGAGGAGCAGGTGGGACAGCCTGACGAAGAGCATTACTCCCCGGAAGAAGCCCTTGCGGTCTTCCGGAACCTTTCCGAAGTCGAGCTGGATAAGCTTGGCCGGATAGCAAGCTTCATTGCGGGCTCAGGCGGCTATCCGGGCGGCGCTCGTACTCGTTGACCGCGAACTCGATTTCCGCTTCCGGGATCAGGTTAGGGCCTTTGATGACGAGAAGGCCGAATCCTCGATCGAGTCGGTGCTGGACATGCTGCAGAACACGAAGACGATCATCCTCTTCAAGTCGGCAGAAGCAGTCCCGTCAGATCTCCGACACTCTCTCGACGCAATCGTCCAGGTGCCGCCGCCCGACAGTCGCTTGGTGCGTGGCGTGGTTCGCTGGGCATACGGCATCGGTGTCACCGAGCAGCAGGCGGAGTCCCTCGCAAAATCCAACTGGAAGCGCCTGAAGCTTGCAATGACACGCGGTCGGCCAATCTCGCGGGTGTTCGCAATTCTGGAAAAGATGTCGCAGGAGGAGCCGTCAGCACCAAGGCAGACGAAGGATCCCGAAGCGCTCTCGGATATCCGTCTCGAAGAAATGGAGGGCTACGGCGAAGCCAAGGAGTGGGGCCTTGAACTTGCGCACGATCTCGCCGACTGGCGCGCGGGTGCGATCACCTGGGAGGACGTCGACAAGGGAGTGCTTCTGTCCGGACCGCCCGGAACGGGCAAGACGATGTTCGCCCGGGCCCTCGCTGCTTCATGCCGGGTCAAGCTGATCGCCACCTCGTACGCCAAGTGGCAGGCGAAGGGATACCTCAACGACTTCCTGAAGGCGATGCAGAAGAATTTCAAGGAAGCCAGAGATGCGGCGCCGGCAATCCTGTTCATCGACGAGGTCGACGCTTTCGGGTCTCGCGACGATGCTCATGCGAGCGATTCTGGGCTAGTGTCACCTCTTCCGTCGAACACCACTTGCATGCGGTCTGGCTTGTCAGCATAAGACTTCTCGACGTGATATCGCGGGGAACATAACGAGCATGGACGGTTCTGCCAATGCGCCAGTGGATCGCAGCAAGCCCGCCGCCTTCTTCGGTGGCGCGGTCATCGGTGCGTTGGGCGGTCTCATCGGACTGGGCGGAGCCGAATTCCGCCTTCCTCTCCTGATCGGCATCTTCAATTTCGCCGCTCTGGAGGCAGTCATCCTCAACAAGGCCATGAGCCTGGTCGTCGTTGCGACTGCGCTGCCGTTTCGTGCCGAGACTGTTCCGTTCAGCGAGATCGGCTCCCACTGGGAGATCGTGGTCAATCTGCTTGCCGGCAGTCTCGCGGGCGCCTGGTTAGGCGCAGGATGGGCGACCCGCCTTCGCTCGGAGACCCTTTACAAGGTGATCTCCGCGCTGTTGGTCGCGATCGCGATCATTCTCATCGTCGGCCACGACGCGACCTCGGGGCAGCCGCTGCTGACGGGCGTTGCCCAACTGATCGCGGGCATCGCAGCCGGTTTCGGAATTGGCATCGTCGCTGCGTTGCTCGGAGTGGCGGGCGGGGAACTGTTGATCCCGACCCTCGTGCTTCTGTTCGGAGTCGACATAAAGCTGGCAGGATCGCTGTCGCTTGCCGTCAGCCTGCCGACGATGCTTGTGGGGTTCACCCGATACAGCCAGGATCAGAGCTTCTCCGTGCTCGGACGTAACAAGGCGTTCTTGATCGTCATGGCCGCTGGCTCGATCGTGGGAACCTTCATCGGGGGGCGGCTGCTTGGCATCGTGCCCAACGCGTTTCTGCTTCCGGCTTTGGCGGTGATCCTTCTGCTGTCCGCCGTGAAGGTCTGGCGACACAAGTAGACATCAGATCGACTTCAACTGCACTCGCTTCTCGATCTTTACGGCGTCTTCCTTCCTCTCGCCGTAGCGGTCGGTCAGTTAGGTCGTTACGCCACGGCCCGATGCTCTTCGTGCGCCGCCACCCAAACTTCCTTCGCTGCATCCAGGTTCATCCAAGCTATACCGAAGCCCACAATGAGGTCTGGCCACGGCGAGCGCCATAGGTAGAACGTGACCGCTCCCGCCGCGATGATCGCGACGTTGGCGAACGCATCGTTGCGAGCGGATAGAAACGCGGCCTTGGTTAGCGATCCTCCGGCATTGCGGTAAGCCGCCAGAAGATAGGCGCACGATACGTTAACGACGAGTGCCCCGAGCCCTGTCAGACCCAGTGCGAACGGTTCTGGAGGAATAGGGACTTCGAACTTATTCCACGCTGTCCACAGGAACGCGACCGCCGGAAGGAGCAGGATGACCGCCATGGCCATGCCAGCACGCGCCCTATTTCTTGCCGACCAGGCCATGGCCACGAAAATCAACAGATTGACGGACGCGTCCTCGAAGAAGTCAGCGCTGTCCGCAAAAAGCGATGCAGATCCAATTCTGAGTGCAACAACGAATTCGATGCTGAAATATGCCAGGTTCGCCAGCGCGACGATTAGTACGATCCGCCGAATTCCTTGATCCATAACCCGTTGCTCCTGCTACTGCGTCGGTCAGGTTCTGCTTCCCGCTCTGACCGCAGTCAAGGGGTGCAGCACAAGGAAGCGTCAGATGGACTTCAACTTCACCCGCTGCTCCAGCTTGGCGGCGTCCTCCTTCCGTTCGCTGTAGCGGTCGGTCAGATACGACGAGGCGTCGCGGGTCAGCAGCGTGAACTTCACGAGCTCCTCGCAGACGTCGACGACGCGGTCGTAGTAGGACGACGGCTTCATCCGCCCGTCCGCGTCGAACTCCTGAAACGCCTTGGCGACCGACGACTGGTTCGGGATGGTGATCATCCGCATCCAGCGACCGAGGATTCGAAGCTGGCCGATGGCGTTGAACGACTGGCTGCCGCCCGATACCTGCATCACCGCAAGCGTCTTGCTTTGCGTCGGGCGAACCGACCCGACCGCCAAGGGAATCCAGTCGATCTGGGACTTCATAACGCCGGTCATCGCGCCGTGGCGCTCCGGGCTGACCCAGACCTGCCCCTCGGACCATTCTGACAGCTCCCTGAGTTCCTGAACCTTGGGGTGGCTGACGGGTGCATCGTCCGGCAGCGGAAGCCCCTTCGGATCGAATACTCTGACTTCGCATCCGAGACGCTCCAGCAGGCGACGGGATTCGTGGGCGAGCAGCCGGCTGTACGAGACCTCACGGATCGATCCATAGAGGATCAGGATCCGAGGCTTGTGCGCGGAGAACGACGGACGAAGGGTGTCGAGATCGGGCTGGCGGAGATGACTTTCATCGAGAGCCGGGAATCCTTCAGACAATGCGCTTTCCCTCCTTGTCGAGAACCCGCTCGCCATCTTCCTTCGTGAAGGCGCCCTTGTGGGTGTCGGGCAGGATGTCGAGCACGACTTCCGACGGGCGGCTGAGGCGAGTGCCGAGCGGCGTGACGACGAACGGCCGGTTGATGAGGATCGGATGCTTCAGCATGGCATCGAGCAACTGGTCATCCGTGAGCGCCGGGTCGTCGAGACCAAGCTCTTCGTATGGCGTTCCCTTCTCCCGGATCGCCTCTCGAACAGAAAGGCCGGCATCGGAGATCATCTTCGCCAGCTCCTCGCGCGACGGCGGGGTTTTGAGATACTCGATCACCGTCGGCTCGATGCCAGCGTTGCGGATCATCTCCAGCGTGTTCCTTGAAGTCCCGCAGGCGGGATTGTGGTAGATCTTGACGTCCATCGTCAGGTCCTTTCGGTTGCGGTGTTCTTGGCGACGGCAGGCGCTGCCTCGTACCAGCCCTTCGTACGGTTCACGATCCACACGACCGACAGCATCACCGGAACCTCGATGAGAACGCCGACGACGGTGGCGAGGGCTGCACCTGACTGGAAGCCGAACAGGCTGATTGCCGCGGCGACTGCGAGTTCGAAGAAATTGCTGGCCCCGATGAGCGCCGACGGACCAGCGACACAATGCTGTTCGCCCGACATCCGGTTCAGCAGGTAGGCCAGTCCTGAGTTGAAGTAGACCTGGATCAGGATCGGAACCGCCAGCAGGCCGATAATCGTCGGCTGTGCGATGATCTGCTCGCCCTGGAAACCAAACAGCAGGATCAGGGTCGCGAGCAGTGCGAGCAGGGAGAGCGGCTGCAGTCGACCGAGAAGACGGTCGAGCGATCTCGTGGTGCCGTCGGCGGTGAGCAGCTTGCGCACGCCCTGGGCGATGGCGACAGGGATCAGGATGTAGAGGACAACCGAGATCGTCAGCGTGTCCCACGGGACGGTGATCGCCGACAGTCCCAGAAGAAGCCCGACGATCGGAGCGAAGGCGACGATCATGATTGCGTCGTTCAGCGCGACCTGAGACAGGGTGAAGTGCGGTTCGCCCTTGGTGAGGTTCGACCAGACGAACACCATGGCCGTGCATGGTGCGGCGGCAAGGATGATCAGACCCGCGATGTAGGAATCGATCTGATCGGCCGGGAGCAGGGGGCGGAAGAGCCATCCGACGAAAAGCCATCCGAGCAGTGCCATTGAGAACGGCTTGACCGCCCAGTTGACGAAGAGCGTGACGCCAATCCCGCGCCAATAGCTGCCGACCTTGGCCAGAGAGCCGAAGTCGATCTTCAACAGCATCGGGATGACCATCAGCCAGATCAGCACCGCGACTGGGATGTTCACCTTCGCCACCTCGGCGCCGCCGATGAGGTGGAAGACGCCAGGCATCATGTGGCCGAGGGCGATCCCGACGACGATGCAGAGAAAGACCCAGACGGTCAGGTATCGTTCGAACGTGGACATCTCATTAGGCCTTTGCGGATTTCACGGATGCGCCCTCGAGCGTACCGATCTGGCGAACCTGCTGCTGGAGCGCCAGGCGGTCGATGGAGGCCAGCGGAAGATTGATGAAAGCGGAGATGCGGTTCTTCAGGAAGCGGGCCGCCTGTGCGAAGGCGCGCTGGATTTCAACTTCGGAACCGACGACCGCTGCTGGATCTTCGACACCCCAGTGGGCAGTCATCGGATGGCCGATCCAGACCGGACACGCTTCGCCTGCGGCGCTATCGCAGACGGTGAAGATGAAGTCCATTTCGGGAGCGTCGGGCGTGGCGAACACGTCCCAGCTCTTCGAAGCGAAGCCCATCGACGGATAGCCCAGAGCGTCCAGCTCCTTCAGCGCGTGCGGGTTCACTTCCCCCTTGGGCTGGCTGCCCGCGGAGAACGCCTTGAAGCGTCCGCCGCCCACCTTATTCAGAATGGATTCGGCGAGGATTGAGCGTGCGGAATTGCCCGTGCACAGGAAGAGCACGTTGTAGGTTTTGTCGGTCATGGTCGTGTTCCGTGGTTAGGTCGGAGGCCGTTCCAGTTTCATGATCGTCGCAGAGGCGGGGCAGAGTCCCGAGAGCTGGCGGGTTGAAAGGATCGCCGGCGGCACCTGGTCGCGTTGGACGGAGGCGAAGCCAATGGGCTCGAAGAAGGATGCCGCGGTCGTCGTGGCGAGGTAGACCTCGGCCGAGGGGGATGTCTTGGCGAGGGTCAACTCAACCAGATGCCGCCCGTATCCTTTCGATCGGTACTCGGGAAGAACCACTACCGAGCGAAGAAGAACGGCCTCGTCATCGCACGTCTCGACCCCGGAGTAGCCGACCACGCGACGATCAGCGGCGACCAAAGCGAAATAGCTGCGATCCGAACCGTCCAGATCGTCGACCAGCAGTCCAGCCGATGTCAGGGCCACTCGAAGGTCATCGGAAACCAGAACGGGTTCTAGCTTCAATTCACGCATGGTTGCGAGCTCCCCGGCAGGTAGCAGGATGTGAGATCGGCAATCAGAGGAGCGCATAGTTCCGCATTCCCGCCGCAGCAGTCCTTGAGCAGAAACAGCGTAAGCTCGCGGAAACCTTCGAGATCCGCCCGGTAGATAATGGAGCGGCTCTGCCTTTCACTCTTGACGATGCCAGCCCGCGCCAATGTCGCGAGGTGGGCGGACATGGTGTTCTGCGGGATGTCCATCCTGCGCGCCAGTTCGCCCGCCGGAATGCCGTCCGGTTCGGCTTTGACAAGCAGACGGAAGGTTTCAAGCCTCGTTGTCTGCGCCAGGGCGGCCAGCGCCGCGATTGCGTTTTTCGATTCCATGTATCCAGAATAACGGATATATAATCGCTGTCAAGCATCAACGGCCATCAGGGCGATCGATGTGATGCATCCACCTGAAGGATGCCTGTAAATCCTTGCAATATCCGCTCGGCATGTAGCCCGCCGCGACCGGGCGCATAGGTGAAGGCTACCTCCGGCGGCGCACCTCCGTCCCACGGTCGGTCATCACGGGCCAGCGCCCAGAAGTATCCGGTCTTGGTTTTACGGTAACCAGGATCAAGCACCGGCGCACGGGTCTCGTCCATGAACAGCTTCGTCGACCGCTTCAAGTCGGCAAGCAAGGCGTCGAAGACTGGGCGCAGTTCGAAAGCAGCCCGACCGACCAGTCGGCGAGTGTTGAGCGGTCGAGATCAACGCCCTGGCGGCTCATGATCTGCGCCTGGCGGGGGCAGGAAGTTCTGGATGCGCTCGATGCCGATCTTATTGGCAGTAACGTTCCAGTGGTAACGTATCCCAGCCGTACCGATTGAAGTCGATGCAGATAGGATTCATCATCTATGTCAGGGAGAGTGTTTCATGCCATCAGACAACATCAGGAACGACGGATCACAGCGAAGTGACGGGATCCAAAGCCACGAGCGAGAGCACTATGCGCATTTCGCAAAGAATTCTCTCTCCGAACAGTCACTACGAAAGATATACGTGAGCATGGTCGGTCCGAGCAAGGAATCCCATCTCGTCCGGTTCGTCGAGAGTGTTGATCGGCTGATGTCTGGTCGGGCCTCTGCTTGCACGGAGAGTGTGATATTAGAGGGACTATCACGCCTCAGGATGTCGTTCTGAAGTATCTGATAGGATTGAAAATTGCGATCCTGCTCCCTGCACTTGAAGCTGGTGCCTCCAGGAGGTCGGAAGACGTGAACCTGGAAGAAAGCGTCTTTTTGCTTCGAAGGCTGAAATCAATGATCAACGTCATCGATCTTCGCAACGCCACCATTCATTAATGCCTTCATGGCAAACGGGAACACTATCCTCCAGCACCAGCTCAACCGTGCGAAAGAGCTCCTTGAGCGGAATCGGAGCGCTTGCGAACACTTGGCGGCGAGCCTGATGGAACGGTCTGAGCTATCAGGGCGGGAAGTGATGGAGGCGTTGAATGACAGGATTCAGCCTCGAAAAGATCCAGAATAGAGGCGGAGCAAGAGCTACCGAGGTGTGGGTCCAGGATTCTCGTCCATCTCGATTCCCTGCATCGTCCGGTGCCGGGCGCGCGAGATGCTACGCTTCTTTCAATGGCGCGTTCATCCATCCATCCGTCCCTCCCGAAGTTTCGCTTTATAAGAGATCGAGACGACATCGGAGAGCCTGCTGGCATGGCCTACTCGTGATCGTTGCTGAGGCGATGAGATTCCCAACCTGCCAACATTCGGTCGATCGTCCGCAGATCGTATCCCCGCACGATCAGACGTCGTATACGCTCTGCTCGAAGGTTGGCCCGCCATTGGTGAATGGTCATTCCCGCACTCAGTTCGAAGGATGCAGCTAGATCAAGCGGCGACATGCTGACCTCCGTCGATAGTTCGGAAAGGGACAGGTCGCCGTCGAGATGCTCCGCGATGCGATCCTTCGTTCGAGCTTCCTGACCACGTGACAGACGTTGTATCGTTGTTGTCCCGATCCTGCATCCAGCATAAGTCTTGATCGCATGAGCCGTGGCTGCAATGCTGACGTGGTCCACCAGCAGACGGTTCGAATCCCGCGGAGCCCGGAAACACGGAAGGATCGCCCGCGCCAGATTGTGGAGGATGACATCCTTCACGCCCAGTCCCGGATGTTGATCGAAACTGTCTACGTCTGGCAGGCCTTCTCGTTCTGCAACTTCCAGAAGAGCCTCGCGCGGCAGGTAGAAGCTCAGGTGATGAAACGTGCTTATGCTGTCGGCGACAGGCGAGGAGCGCAGGTCGTAGATGTTCGCTGTTCCGGCAGGAAGGAAATCAGTCTGTACCCGGCGGCCGTCGATAAACAGCCCATGGGAGTGTACGTCGCGGAGCTGTATCGTCACCAGGAACGCATCTTCGACGGGGATCGGCTCAGTGAGACCTGTGTCCTCTTTGTCGCAGCGGATTTCCGTCACCGCCACTTTGGCGTTCTTCAATGTCCGAGCGACAAACGAGGGTGCCGTGTCGGTCTTGAACGTACGCCGCAGCGTCTCGCCGTAGGCTCCGTTTTCCGTCATGTCGAGACCTCCCAGAGGGACCGGCGGTAAGCAGACGTCGCGACAGCATTCCATGCCGGGCGCATGCGCGGATCTGGGCGAGGCTAACATTCTGGAACAGTTCGGTATCCCTTATTGCGTGAAGGAACTGTCCGATATGTTCACCCCAACCATAGTTGGCCAGGTTTCCTGTTTTTAGTTCTTCCAGAGAGTTGTTCGCAGCCAGCCAGTCGGCAAAACGGCTTTCGAGGTGATCGACATCCTTTCCGAGTGCCTCGAAACCCGTCTCCTGGGATGTCCGAGAGATGCGAGGCGTGGCGACTACCTTCGACTGTGACAGTAACCGACCGATGCGTTCGACGAAGTGGACGACGACATCGAACGGGATGCCGTCGAGGAGGGGGCGCGGAACCAGCGGCTCCACAATCCCCATCCGCTGAAGCTGGTAGCAATCGTAGGAGCCGTCGTTGGGGCAAGAGCCGCGCCCGACTCCCAGCCCGCCCTTCAGGTGGCCATAGAATGGATATGAGCTATCGCCTTCACCGAGACGCAGCGAGTTTCCGTGGAAAAGGCAACGCGTCAGGCTCCGGACATCCCACCAACTCCGGTGATATGGCGCTTCCTTCACACATTCCGGGCAGTATCGAAGGCTTCGACGGGATGCCCGCGGTGGGGCGGTCGTGTTTTTCGACCTGGTTGCGGGGATCGGTGTCCACCGAACGAGAGATGCTTTCTCCTCCTCGGCGATCGGCAGATCCGTCACCGCTTTCAGGATCTGCCGGATCGGGTCACCGCCGCGGTACATGTCGCTGCGGAGTGCGAAGTCGCGCGGAGTGAGTTCCTCCCCATCCATCACGAGCCGGGTGAAATAGGAGCGTGCGCCTTCACCGAAGCACGGACGCACGCGCCATCTCGAGAAGATGCGCTGGAGACGGAATTGATCATGCAGCATGGCGATAACCGAAATAATTGTGGGAGTCGTCGGGTGCCAGCCGGGTCGCGACGACATGTCGAAGATGTTCAATGAGGATGTGAGAGGACCCGTCGTTGAACGCGCGGAAGGCCGCTGTGGTAATAGCGCCCACCAAGCTTTGACCATTTTTCGAGCAGAGCACGGATTGTCTTCCAGTCGCCGCGCGCCGCAACCGCCGCTTGGGCGGCATCGATGATCGCATCATTCGTCGTCGGCCCGTAACGGAGGCGACGGTTGCCCTTCGCCGCATCGTTGTCCGCAAAACTGACAAGCCTGTCGTATTGATTTCCGGTGCGGGCGATCCTGATGATCTTGTACCACCCAGATCGCCCGGGTGGTTTGTCGTCGCCGATTTCCGCGGCCACCTTCTTGATGACCTGCGCCTTCTGCTCATCGGTCATCGACCGAAGATCGTTCTCGCGCATGAAGGTCTCGAACCCGTCCGCATAGGCCAGCTTCGTCACCGCCTTTTTTCGCTGGTTCGGCTTCAAGGCAAATGACGAGCCGGGGACATTCCTCGCCCCGTCGGTCGGCCCAATGACTGGGCGGATACGCTTGGCGCGGGCGAGTTCGCTGATCTGCCAATCCGAGAGGTAGATCCTGTCATTGGTGCCGAGATGAGTGAATTCCGACTGCGGATTGGAATCCTTTGCCGCTTGCAGGGTCCCGCCGAATGAGAAGATGCCGTACTTCGTTCGGCGCGGATTCAGGATGAAGAATTGCTGGCGATCCTTCAGCTCCCACGCCTGGATCGTCGGCGCGTTCTCGCGATCAGGTGGCAGATCCAGTTCGTGGTAGGTCTTAATCTTCTGCCAGATGATATCGTCACGCATGAGCGGCATTCCTTCTGGTTACGATGGTGGAGGGCGAAAGGCTGTTGGCGAGATCGACATCGAGTTCACCTCGGATGGCCATCTGCATCACGGCGGAGAACACGGGATTGCATTCGGTGACGTGGCGGGCCGATGATCTGCCCTCGGTGCGGCTATGGGTGAAGATCCCGTTGATCGGCATCGAGCGGACGAGGCTCTCGATCGTGGCCGGGTAGGTCGCTCTGCGGAGGCATTGCCGAAGCTCCGCCATCTGAGGATGTTCCCCCTCGACCTGCCTGTGCATCCACATCCGTTTCAGGTCTTTGAGGACTGGCAGCCGAAGAGTGGTTTCAGAAAGAAGGAGGTATCTCGCACCAAGATCGCGGTAGTGCGCTGTCCTCGCGTCCCTGAAGCCCTCGTGGACGGATCCGACATAGGCAAAGCCGCCGCCGGGGGAGACGATGGCGAACGGTGCTCCTGGCTTTCCCCGGAAAAAGAAGAGACCCGTGTTCTGCTTGGTTGGGTCGGCCCTCTTCTCCTCGTCGGAATAGATGTCGTAGAACACTTGGTGGCCGCCTGCGACATCGTCGATAATGCGGTTGAGGCCGCCCAGAACCGTCTGCACGTCCACGGCGCTGTGATAGGGCAGCAGTTTTTGCAAGCCGTTGAGTGTCATGTCCTCGTCGTATCGCCGATCGTCCCACGGTAGGACCCGAGGCGCGTATCCTGAGAATGCCGGATGTCGCAGGATGTCGCCGATCGTGTTCGTCGGAGACAGGTTCCTGCTTTCCGATCTGCCTACCGACATGTCAGACAGGACCAGCAGCGACGCGAGCAGAACCGACTTGATGCTGTTTAACAATGAAATCTCCTCTCGCCTGGCATGGCTTTGTCCTGCTTATCCACGTGCTGCCTGCTGCCTGATCTGGCGGATGGCATCATTGAAGCCTTTGGGCGTGCCGCTGGAGCCAGCAAGCTTTCGGACCCGGACCTCATCGATCCTCTTGCCGACGACGACCTTGGGCACGGCCGCCGCGAAGGCGCGCTGGAGTTCCAGGGAGCGCGGGACATAGGCATGCGGGGTTACGGTGACGGTGGTGATGATGCCGTCCTTCAGGGTTGCTCTGACCGTGATATGCGACGGCTGCCCGCCGTATTCGCCCGTCGCGGTATAGACACCGTCGGCATACGGCGTCTTGCGCGCGCCTTCAGCCTCCGCCGCCCCGGCAAGCACGAGCGTGAGTGCCGTGGTCAGAAGCATTTTCCGTGTCTGGCTTCGCATTGCTGTTCCTTTCTCAAGTGAAGACTTCGCCATTGAAATTGTCCGAGATTTCGGCGCGGCCGTCGGCGAACATGCGGACGAACGAGAAATCGAAGGTCGACATCAACCGGGACGGCGGATCGAAGAAGAGAGCGGTCGCGAGCCCGTCGGCCGTTGCCGCGTCGGCGGCAATCGCCCATGTGGCGATGACGTTCATAGTCGGTCGCCCGGTCCGCCCGTCCAGGACGTGGTGAAGACCATGACCCCATCGGCGGCGATTGGACGCCGAGGCGCAGATGGACGAATCCTTCAGGTTAGCGATCCCGATCACCATGTCCGGATCATGGGGATGCTCGAGGCCGACGGTGAGGGTACCGTCTCCACGGTGGCACATGTCCCCGCTGCCATCGATCACGAACTCAACGACGCCCTCTTCCGTCAGAATGTCGGTGACAAGATCGACGAGCCTGCCTTTTCCGACTGCACCGAGATCGATCACGAGCGGCTTGCGGGTGCTCACGGTTCGTTCATTCCGCACGAGGTCCCGAGACCAGCTCGGACGCTTGGTCGTCATGGAAGCAAGAGAGTCTTCATCCGGAAGGAGCGAGTAGCCAGCGTCGTATCCCAGACGCTCGAGATCACATCCGACGAGCGGATCGACCGCTCCGCCCGTCGCGTCGTGAAGCCGATCGTAGAGATCGAACATCGGGATCGCCCCGGACGGAAAGGTGAACGTCCCACCTTCGGGAGCATTTGCGATCCGCGAAACGATGGAGTCATCACGGAATCGGGAATAGACGCTGTCGAAGCGCTCGATCAGGTCGAGTATCCGCGACCTGACCTCTTGAGAGAGCGGAGCAGGCGTGTCGATCTCCCAAGACGTGCCTATGGCATCGAACTCGAAATGGCAGGTCAACACGCCATCCATATCAGAGGCCCGTCATTTTCAGGACGGCTTCGGGAAGTCGCTCGCCAACAACCTCGAATTTCGCAAGAACGGTTTCGATCTCTGCCAAGTCGGCCGAGGTCATTTCGAGATTGACGCTTCCAATGTTCTCTTCGAGACGGTGCTGCTTCGTCGTACCGGGGATCGGCACGATCCAGGGTTTCTGCGCCAGCAACCAGGCCAGCGCGACCTGAGCGGGAGTAGTGCGGTTCCCAACGGCAATCGACGTGATCGCCGCCACCAGTGCGAGATTGGCCTCGCGAGCATCAGCGTCGAAGCGCGGGACGAGATTTCGGAAATCTGTTGCATCGAATTTCGTGCTCGCGTCGATCTTACCTGTCAGTAATCCCGCGCCGAGTGGCGTGAACGGCACGAAACCGATCCCCAGTTCTTCGAGAACGGGAAGCAGTTCCGCTTCCGGATCTCGCGTGAACAATGAATACTCGCTTTGAAGCGCGGTGACCGGCTGGACAGTATGCGCCTTTCGAATCGTTGCGACACCCGCTTCAGACATACCGAAATGCTCGACCTTGCCTTCCGCGATCAGGCCCTTCACCGCACCCGCGACATCTTCGATCGGAACGGCCGGATCGACGCGGTGCTGGTAGAAGAGGTCGATGCGGTCGGTCTTTAGGCGCTTAGGCTGGTTCGCTGGGGAGATGTCGAAGGGCCGGAAACGGCGCTATGGGCGCTCTATCCTTCACGCCGCCTTCTCAGCGCGCGGGTGTCTGCTTTCCTCGACTATCTCAGGGAAGCATTTCCCTCCGGATCTGCCGAAGAACTGGCGGCCTATGTCGAAAAATAGCGGCGTAATTCACGTCCCCAGTTGGCGCGTCTGCGTCATGACGGCCTCCGGCCCGAAGAGGTCATTGGCGGTATGTGCTATCGAAAGGCCAGATGCATCGACGGTATCTTCCTCCGCAGGGCGAAGGGCTGATATCGCTCACTGAGGAATGCGACGGTCGAATCAAGCGAATGCAGGTGGTGAGGATGCAACATATTCCAGATGATGCGCGGGATGCTTGGACACCGGAACTGCTTTCTGAGCGTTTCCGCTACCAGCACCCGTCCTGGTATATTGTCGGTGGCTGGGCACTAGACCTGTGGCACGGTTACCAGACCCGCGATCACGAGGACTTGGAGTTCTGCATACTTTCGGACGATGTCGATATTTTTCGCGACGAGTTATCCGAGCTGGATTTCTTCGAGGTCCGCAACGGCAATTTTGCCTATCTTGCTCCTGAAACGAGGCCTCGGCCAGAGACCACCCAATTATGGGGAGCCGACATGGCGAACCTTTGCTGGCGCGTGGACATGATGATCGAACATGGCACCCGAGAAAATTGGACTTACAAGCGCGATCCATCATTCCGTCTGCCCAGATCGACTGCGGTTCGAGAAACACCGACCGGAATTCCTTATCTCGCTCCTGCTCTTGCCCTGTTGTTTAAGGCAAAACACGTTCGAGCGAAGGATGAGGAAGACCTGCATGCTGCCTTGCCGAAGCTTCACGATCAGGAAAAAGCCGATTTACGATGTTGGCTTGAGGCAATGTATCCGGGACATGAATGGATCACACGGCTTTGAAGAAAGGCAGGATGACTGCTTCTGGCGCAAAGCGACAATCTAGCTGGCTGGCGCGGATTGAAACCTTGGGCTTTTGGGAATGTGCTCGGGATAAGTCAGGAATCTGCATATCGACACTTTGAAAGTGAGGGCGTGTAACTCCCACTACCCGATCCCCAACGTCTCTTCAGAGCCAGCGTGCAGCCAGCAAGGATTCACAAAGCCAAATCCGCAAGAATCATTCAGGCCTTCGCTAGCCGCATTATTGTCAACATTTATAGGATTCGACGATGAATCCATGGCGATTGTCAACAATTCAAAGTATATGTTGCGCATTATTTGTGCCGCTATATTTCTATTGTTTTGAGCTGCCGATAATCTCTATTAGACTTGAATTTTCATCACGGTCTCATCGGCCCTAAGTATTAATTGGAGGCTATTCTGAACAAGGTGGTCGGCGTTTTGGGCAGGAAAGACGTGCTACCAAAAATTAACTGTGATCTTGAGAAGTGCGCGACGAAGCCCACTTTCGGTCATTTCGCGACCGTCGGCCACCAATGTCAACAATTACAATGACCTGAAACATGTGTCGAGCAGCATGAGGCGCTGCGGATGGGCGACGAAATACCAAAAATCTAACCGAACACTGATCACCCGACAAGCGCCGGCATCGCCCCCTCAACGATAGACATGGTGCAAGGCTGCAGTGACGACGACGCCGGAAGGGAACAGGGATGAAGCGATCTCGCCGTAAGAAACGCCTCTGGAGGCGGAATCTGTCAGACTAATCCGCGTTTATGCGTTCACAGTCCGCGTTATATGGTAGCCAGTCCGCACTTATGTGGCGACGTAGAAAAAATGGCGCACCCGACAGGATTCGAACCTGTGACCTTTGGAATCGGAATCCAACACTCTATCCAGCTGAGCTACGGGTGCATCCGCGACGGTTTGAGGCCGTCGAAGCAAGCTGTGACCGGTTCATAGCCTAGGTCGTGCCGCGCATCAATGGTGAAAGCGTCCCGGCGGCAGGAAAATCCTGTTCATTGAAAATGGTACGGCTCGCAATCGCTGCCAGAGCGGAGGGAAGGGAACAACGGGCAAGGGACGGGCGAAAAAATGCCGCGCTTTGGAGGCGCGGCATTGTTCTTTCAGGCACAGAATTGCCTAGGCCGTCTGCATCGCACCGGGGCCGGGGATGGCCTTCGGTGGGACCTTGCCGAGGATGATCATCCCCAACACTTCGTCCTTGGTGACATCCTCGGTGCGGGCATGACCGACCACCTGGCCGTTCTTCATCACCGAAACGCGGTCGGCGAGATCGAAGACGTCGTGGATATCGTGGCTGATCAGGAAGATCCCGATGCCTTCGCGCTTCAGCTGCTTGATCAGTTCGCCAACCTGCGCCGTTTCCTGCGGCCCGAGTGCCGCGGTCGGCTCGTCCATGATCAGGATGCGGGCGTCGAACAGGATGGCGCGGGCGATCGCCACCGATTGGCGTTGGCCGCCGGACAGTGCCTTCACCGGTTCCTTGAAGCGGCGGAAGTTCGGGTTGAGCCGCCCCATCACTTCACGGGCCTTGGCTTCCATCGCGACATCGTCGAGCGTGCCCCAGGGGGTGCGCAGCTCACGGCCGAGATAGAGGTTGGCGGCCGCATCGACATTATCGGCGACTGCGAGCGTCTGGTAGATCGTCTCGATGCCGTAACCCTTGGCGTCACGGGGATTGTTGATCTGCACCGGATCGCCATTGATCAGGATTTCGCCGGCGTCACGCTTGTAGGCGCCTGACAGAATCTTGATCAGGGTCGACTTGCCGGCGCCGTTATGGCCGAGCAGAGCCACGACTTCGCCCGGATAGAGATCGACCGAGGCGTTGTCGACGGCGTGGATGCCGCCGAAAGAGATGGAAATGTTCTTCATTTCCACCAGCGGAGTGCGTTGTTCCGTCATTGTCGTACTCCTTTACTTGGCCCGGCCGCGATAAACGGTATCCAGCCAGACGGCCATGACCAGCACGATGCCGATGACGATGCTTTGCAGTGGCGTATCGATGCGCAACAACACCATGCCGGACTGCAGGGATTGCATGACGATCGCACCGAGAACTGCGCCTGAGATCGTGCCCATGCCGCCGGCAAGCGACGTACCGCCGATGACTGCAGCAGCGATCGTATAGAGTTCGTCGAGCGTGCCTTGCGCATTGGTTGCTGCGTTCAGGCGGGCCGTCGAAATGGCGGCTGCGATGGCGCAGAGTGCGCCCATCAGCGCGAAGATGCGCACCGTCACCCAGCGGGTCTTGATGCCCGCGAGTTCGGCTGCTTCAGGGTTGCCGCCGATCGCAAAGACATAGCGGCCAAAGCGGGTGCGGGTGGTAAGAAAGCTCATGGCGATGGCGATGCCGACGGCCATCAGCACCGGGATGGCGATACCGAGCGGGATCTGCAAGCCGCCTTCAGGCCAGGGGATGTTGTTGGCCTCGGCATATTTCTTGGCGAGATTGACCGGCATGTAATAGCTGTTCAGCACCCAGACGGCGGCCAGCACCATGACGCAACCGACCGTGGAGAGGAAATACTCCGCCCACATCGGCCGCAACGGAAAGCCGAAGCGCTTGCGCTGCTTGCGCGAGTTGATGATCGAGGCGACGATGATGACGCAGGCGATGACGCCGACGACCCAGCTGGCCGTGGCACCGATCGACCCCTCCGCGCCGCCGCCCATCAGGCGGAAGGTCGAATCCATCGGCGCAACGGTGGCGCCGGAGATGACGAGGAAGGCCGCAGCCCGCCAGATCAGCAGGCCGCCCAGCGTGACGATGAAAGCGGGAACGTTGAGAAAGGCGATGATGATGCCCTGGAAGGCGCCGATGGCAGTTCCAAGCGCGATGCCGACTGTCAACGCTATGATCCAGGTGGCCGGGTGGTCGAAACCAATCAGCGGCGGCAGGATCTTGGCTTGGGTGATCGCCATGATCATGCCGACGAAGCCGAGGATCGAGCCGACCGACAGGTCGATATTGCGGGTGACGATGACGAGCACCATGCCGGTTGCCATGACCGAGACCGATGCAGCCTGGACCGTCAGGTTCCACAGGTTGCGTGGCGTCAGGAAAAGCCCGTCGGTAAAAAATTGAAAGCCGAGCCAGATGCACATCAGCGCTGCGATCATTCCCAGAAGCCGGGTGTCGATCTCGGTCGCCTGCAGGAAGCGCTGCAAGGCGTTCCCCTGTGTCTGGCGCACGCTGCTGGAAGGCGTGGCAATGGTGGTGTTTGCCATTTCCTGATTACTCCCCCTTTATTCTTGTCTAAAGTACCGTACATCGGAGAAGCGCCGCAACGTGATCGCTGCGGCGCTGGTAACGGGACTTTATCTGCCCATGTTCAGGATCGGATCAGTTGCAGACTGCAACGGTTCCGGCCTTGACGCCCTGGCAGGTTTCTTCCTTGGAAATCCAGCCGGCGTCGATGACGACGTTCAGATTGTCCTTGGTGATCGGCTGCGGTGCGATGAAGAACGACTGCATTTCGACGCCCTTCGGTCCGCCGGCAAACTTGACAGTGCCGGGGATCGCATCCATGGCGGTGCCGCTGGCAAGCGCCACAGCGATTTCGCCGGCCTTCTTGCCGAGTTCGCGGCTATCTTTCCAGACGGATACGGTCTGGGTGCCAAGTGCGACGCGGTTCAAGGCGGCCTTGTCGCCGTCCTGGCCTGAAACCGGAACAGAACCTGCCAGGCCCTGGGCTTCGAGCGCTGCGACAACGCCGCCGGCCATGCCGTCGTTCGAGGAGACGACACCGTCAACCTTGTTGTCGTTGGCGGTCAGGAACTGCTCCATGTTCTTCTGCGCAACTTCCGGCTTCCAGCCGTCCGTATAGGCTTCGCCGACATTCTTGATCTTGCCGGCGTCCATGGCGGCCTTCAGCACTTCCAACTGCCCGGAGAACAGGAAGTCAGCGTTCGGGTCCGTTGATGCGCCCTTGATGAAAACGTAGTTGCCTTCCGGCTTGACCTTGAACACTTCGGCAGCCTGCATGCGGCCGACTTCCTTGTTGTCGAAGGTGATGTAGTAGGCAGCCGGATTTTCGATCAGGCGGTCGTAGCCGACGACCGGAATACCTTCAGCGGCGGCCTTTTCGATGGCCGGGCCGATGGCTTCCGAATCCTGCGCCAGAACGATGATGGCGTTGGCGCCCTGTGCGATTAGCGACTCGATGTCGGTCAATTGCTTGGCGGCGGATGCCTGGGCGTCAGCGGAAATGTACTTGTCGCCGGAGGCTTCGAGGGCTGCCTTGATGGCGGCTTCGTCGGTCTTCCAGCGTTCTTCCTGGAAGTTCGACCAGGAAACGCCAACGACCAGATCCTTGGCCATGGCTGCAGTGTGCAGAGATACGATGATGGCAGCGCCTGCCATCAGTGTCAAAACTGATTTCATGAAGTCCTCCCAAGTGACCGCTGGCCGTCCGCGCGAACCTCCCGCACGGCCCCCGGCCAGCAAATTTGCCTGTCGCCAGCTCCAAAAGAGTTTTTTCTCGACAGTCGAGAAAATAGATGTCAGAGTTTTTCGGGGCTGTCAACAATGCTTTGAACAAGGCCGTTTGACATCGGGCAGATGCTTTGGGAGGAGCATGTGTTTGTGGGATTCGTGAGCAACAGGGATGCGCAATGCTGAGTAAATCGAGCACCGAACTGGTGCGTCAGCAAAACAGCGCGCTCGTGCTTGCAACGCTGCGGCGTCTGGGGCCGCTCTCCCATACCGACATATCCGAACATACGGGGCTGGCCTCTGCAACCGTTTCTGCGATCACCGCCGAACTGGAGCGGGCAGGGGTCATTGAGAAGGCGGAACAGCAGGCGCCTTCGGGACGCGGCCGGCCGCGGGTGCTGTTTGCGCAGCGCCGCGACAGCGGCTTTCTGATTGCCGTGCGAATCTCCTCGGATGTCGTGCAATATTCGCTGGTCGATTATTCCGGGCGGCTGATCGACCGTTTCGAGGAGCTGCGCAATCACAAGGCCGTGGGCACGCAATCTTTTGCCGAGGGGTTCCTCGATGCGCTGGCCCGCCTTATTCACCGGTCGCAACTGGACAAGGCGCAGATCCTTGCCGTCTCGATCAGCAGCAAGGGCACGGTCGATGCGGATGGCAAGCGGCTGTTGTGGTCGCCGGTCTTTGGTGGCGAGCAGATCGATTTCGTATCGTTGCTGCAGCCGGACTGGCGCGCCAAGGTCACCCTGAACAACGAGACGCTTCTGGTGGCGCAGGCCTTGGGAATGAAGGCGGATGCGAGCGAGGCCGGGTCTTTTCGCGTGCTTGCCGCCTTGTCGCTTGGCCACAGCATCGGGCTTGGCGTTGCCCGCAAGGATAGGTTTGGCGAGCTGGAGGTGACGGCACCCAATTTCGGCCATATGCTGCATGCCACCAATGGCTGCCTGTGCCGTTGCGGCTCCTTCGGCTGCATCGAGGCGTCGGCGGGGTTCTATGGGATTTTGCGTACAGCCTTTGAAGTGCCGCCCGATACGATCCCGGCCAAGTTCGTGCCTCTGGCGGAAATGGACAAAATCGCCGCAAGCGCGCGCCAGGGAAACCGCATGGCGGGTTATGCTTTCCGGCAGGCCGGCATTGCGCTCGGCAATGGTCTGTCCCGGCTGCTCAGCCTCTACGACCGCATGCCGATCCACATCACCGGGCCGGGAACGCGTTACTTCGATCTTCTGCAGCGTGGCATCGACGAGGGGCTTGAGCAGTCGCATGAGGTTCGGCTGCAGGGCAAACCGGAAATTTCGGTGATCTTCGATGAGCAGCGGCTGGTTTTCGATGGGCATCTGGATCGGGCCTTGACCGACATGGATCACGATATCGCCGCCTTCAGGCCGCTGCCGTCGTCGATAGAGCAGTCTTGATACAAGAATGGCCGGGCGAACCCGGCCTTTCTGACTTCGGTTTATCGATCAGGCGCCGACGCGGATCTGACGCTTTTCCGTGACCGACTTGACGGCAGCGTCGGCCAAGGCCAAAGCTGCGAGACCGTCAGCACCGGAAGGCGTGATCTTCGTGCCCTTTTCGATCGCCGAGATGAAGCCGGCGATTTCGTTGGCATAGGCTTCGGTGTAGCGCGTCATGAAGAAATCATGCAGCGGCGGGCGGGTATAGCCGTCGCCGTTGGCGATCTCGATCGAGACGGCGCGCTGATTTTCGGCAGAGACGACGCCCTTCGAGCCGTGCACTTCGATGCGCTGGTCGTAGCCATAGGTGGCGCGGCGCGAGTTGGAGATGATCGCCTGCTTGCCGGATGCGGTTTCAAGAATGACCGAAACGCTGTCATAATCGCCGGCCTTGCCGATTTCCGGATCGACGAGCACGGCCGCATGGGCGGTGACGGCGACCGGCTCTTCGCCGAGCAGGAAGCGGGCCATGTCGAAATCATGGATGGTCATGTCGCGGAAGATGCCGCCGGAACGCTTGATGTAATCGACCGGCGGGGCGCCGGGATCACGCGAAATGATCGTCACCATTTCGACGTCGCCGATCTTGCCGTCGTCGATCGCCTTGCGCACGGCCATGAAGTGCGGATCGAAGCGGCGGTTGAAGCCGACCATCAGCTTGCCCTTGGTCTCTTCGACAACTTTCATGCATTCACGCACCCGGCCGACGTCAAGATCGATCGGCTTTTCGCAGAAGATCGCCTTGCCGGCACGGGCGAAACGCTCGATCAGGTCGGCATGGGTGTCTGTCGGGGTGCAGATGACGACGGCATCGATATCCGCCGATTTTTCGATTTCCTCGATCGTGCGGACCGCGCAGCCATACTGCTTGGCGATCGCGTTGGCGGCCTCGGGAAAGGCATCGGCAACAGCGATCAGGACGGCGTCCGGATTGCCGCTGACGGCTTTAGCGTGGACCTTGCCGATACGGCCGGCACCGAGAAGACCAAATCTGACGGTCATGTTCATCTCTTTTTGACGAGCGGCAAAGCGCCGCGAAGGGACGGGGTGATGACGCTCACTCCGGACAGGCGTTGCGGAAGACAGGTCCGCGCTGATGCTTTCAAGGTTGTTTCAGGCGTCGGCCGGCCCTGTATTGCGGGCAGGGGCAATCTCTCTCCCTGTTCTTTTCCACTCCGGCGCGCATACCGTATATCTCCTCCGGCACGAGCGAAAATCAGAATGAAAACGTAACGAACATTATTTTCGGAATTTTTATTCCATTTACGCCGTCGCCGTCAAGCTGTTAAACCGTCCGGCCCCTTGCGGCAAATGTCCTTTTGGCCATAAAGCTGTGACGTTGTGATGTAAGGCCTTCAAGGCCGGAAAATTTCCAAGGACAGTTTGCATGATGAAGTTCATCGATCCGGATCACCCGTTCTACAAGCCGCTTTGGGTCCGGCTGTTGATCGTGGCGCTCTGCTGTGTCTGGACGGCTGTCGAGTTCTGGAACGGTGCGAATACCTGGGGGATGATCTTTCTTGCTGTATCTGCCTATACGGCCTGCGTGTTGATCATCTTTTTCAAGCCGAAGGCCGAGGTTGCCGAAGAGGCCAAGACCGACGACCCGGCCTGATCATCACCGCCGCTGCATCAACCGTAACCGCCGTTGCGCCTCGTCGATCAGCATGTTGGCGATCTTCATCCGGATCGTCGCGTTGGAGCGAAAGTCCGGGTGGTGCCGGTCAGGATGATTTTCGGCTGCAAAGCGCCGGCGCTTGTCGGTGAGTGTCTGCGGCGTTTCCATCTCGGTCAGCGCCAGGTCGGCGGCGATCTGCTCCGGGCGGATCCGGCCCAGATGGTCCGGCATGACGGGCTTGGGTACCGGTTTGGCAGGCGCCAGCATCTCGTCGCTGGCCGTGTCGAAATAGGCGCGCTGAACTGCGCCGCTATCTGCCATCCCGGATGCGGCAAGATTGCCGACGAAGCCGCCGTTGAGGCCGCGGATACTGGTATGCGCTGGCTGCTCGTCCTCAGCAGGCCCTTCCGCGTCTTCTTCCGTTTTCAGCCGTTCCAGAACGGACTGGAACACCGACATTCCGAACATGCGCGTCTTCCCGTTTTGCCGCCTTAGAGCATGGCAAGGTTTTGCGGGCCTGATCAGGCGGAACTTTGCTTGAGGATCAGATCATAAAGAAGCTTGGCGCTTGGCGGCAGGGCGCGACCGCGAGCGGTGATCAGGCTGTACGGCCTGATCTTGATGTCGAAATCGGTGGGCAGGACGCGAATTTCGCCTGCCTGGCTGCCGCTCCCGGCGATCAGCGTTGCCACGTCACGGGCGACGGGAGCGACGGCATTGGTGTGGCGGACGATGGAGACCGTGAGGATCGTCGATGAGGTGTTGATGATGGTTGAGGGCAGGGGCGTGCCGGCCGACAGGAAGCTGTCTTCAACGGCGCGCCGCAGTAGCGTTCCGGACGGCTGGAAAACCCAGTCGTAACCGGGTAGATCAGACGAGCTGATGATGCTCTTGTCGAGCAGCGGATGACCCGCACGGACAATCAGGCAGACGTCTTCCTCGCCGAGTTCGATCAGATTGAACTGCCGCGGATCCATGTCGTCCGGTATCCGGCCGATGACGAAGTCGTGCCGCGCGGCCAACAGTTCGCGCACGAGCACATTGCTGTTTTCGATCTGGATGTTGATTTCGATACCGGGATAGGCGGTCGAAACCTGGCGGATAGCGGGAACGGCGAGATTGAGGGCCGGGCCGGTGACAGAACCGAGCGACACCGAGCCGCCGCTGCCCGTTTTCAGTTCGTTGATCTCGCGGGTCGTTTCCCGCAGTTCCAGGAAGATCGTGCGGGCACGCCGCGCCAGCGCCCGGCCATACTGTGTCAGCTCGACGCCGCGGGCGACGCGGGCGTAGAGCGGCGCCTTGAGAATGGTCTCGATCTCACCCAGCATGCGCGATGCGGCTGGCTGTGAAATGCTCAGGGAATCGGCCGCTGCACTGATCTGCCCGTGCTCCTCAATGGCCAAAATCAGCTGAAGATGACTCATTTTTAAGCCTAAGCGAAAAATTCCGCGCTCCGAATAATCGACAGCTGTGGATGAGTGCGGCGCTGAATCGTCCATATTTTACCCACCTTCCGAGAAAAATGCCTTCGCATATGCAAAAAATCACACTGTTCCGCCACATTATACCAAAATTGCTATATGGATACACATATATTGCATTTGACAGTTATGATGTTTGATTCCAGTTTGCAGCCATGTGCGCCAGCGTGCTCGGGAGCGTGTAAGGCCTGGGAGGGCTTTCTTTCACCCCTTAAACCTCCGCCAAGAGATTTTCTGATCTCTCGGCTACGCGACGCGCTGCACATATCAAGGCCGGCTGATCGCCGCCTGGATCAACACTCAGGGAGAGATACATGAGATTAGTTACTTCGCTTCTCGCCGCCGCAGCGCTCAGCGTGGCGTCGTTCGTCGTTCCGGCGATCGCCCAAGACAAGGGCACTGTCGGTATCTCGATGCCGACCAAGACCTCGACCCGCTGGATTTCGGACGGCGAGACCATGGAAAAGCTGTTCAAGGAAGCCGGCTATACCCCGGACCTGCAGTTTGCTGACGACGACATCCCGAACCAGCTGGCCCAGATCGAGAACATGGTCACCAAGGGTGCCAAGGTTCTCATCATCGGCGCCATCGACGGCACGACGCTCTCCGACATCCTGGCAAAGGCTCATGAAGCCGGCGTCAAGGTCATCGCTTATGACCGTCTGATCCGCGATTCCGGCAATGTCGACTACTACGCAACGTTCGACAACTTCCAGGTCGGCGTTCTGCAGGCAACCACGCTGGTTCAGGGTCTCAAGCTCGACGGCGCGACCGAGCCGAAGAACGTTGAACTGTTCGGCGGTTCGCCGGACGATAACAACGCCTTCTTCTTCTACGATGGCGCAATGTCGGTTCTGCAGCCGCTGATCGACGCCAAGAAGATCGTCGTCAAGTCCGGCCAGACAGGCATGGAAAAGGTCGGCACGCTGCGTTGGGACGGTGCTGTTGCACAGGCCCGCATGGAAAACCTGCTTTCCTCGACCTACACCGATGCCAAGGTTGACGGCGTTCTGTCGCCTTACGATGGTCTCTCCATCGGCATCATCTCGGCTCTGAAGGGCGTTGGCTACGGTTCCGGCGACATGCCGATGCCGATCGTTACCGGTCAGGACGCTGAGCTTCCTTCGGTCAAGTCGATCCTCGCTGGCGAGCAGTATTCCTCGATCTTCAAGGATACCCGCGAGCTTGCCAAGGTTGCCGTCTCGATGACGGACGCCATCATTGGCGGCAAGGAGCCGGAAATCAACGACACGAAGACCTATGACAATGGCGTCAAGGTCATCCCGTCCTACCTCCTGAAGCCGGTTGCTGTTGACAAGTCGAACGTCAAGGACGTGCTGGTTGGCGCTGGTTACTACACGGAAGACCAGATCAACAACTGATCCCGTCTTCTCCATTCCGGGCCCGCATCACCTGCGGGCCCTTTTATCTTGATGAGAGACTTGTATTGTCATTGCGTCTGGCCTCATCATTCACGGACTGCCGCAGGATTACCTGAACATGGACAACATCATTCTCGAAATGCGGGGCATCACCAAGACGTTTCCGGGCGTCAAGGCCCTGGACAATGTCAATCTGAAGGTTCACGAGGGTGAAATTCACGCGCTGGTCGGCGAAAACGGAGCCGGCAAATCAACGCTGATGAAGGTTTTGAGCGGTGTCTATCCCGCTGGAACCTATGACGGCGAAATCCACTACGATCGCGAAGTTCGCAACTTCTCGACCATCTCGGACAGCGAGCATCTCGGCATCATCATCATTCACCAGGAGCTGGCGCTTGTGCCGCTTCTGTCGATTGCCGAAAACATCTTCCTTGGCAACGAAATCGCCACCAACGGCGTCATCGACTGGAAGCAGACATTTGCCCGCACGCAAGGCCTTCTTGAAAAGGTTGGTCTCAAGGAGCCACCGTCGGCCCGGATCACCGATATCGGCGTCGGCAAGCAGCAGCTCGTCGAAATCGCCAAGGCACTTTCCAAGAAGGTCCGGCTGCTGATCCTCGACGAGCCAACAGCGTCGCTCAATGAAACGGATTCCGATGCGCTCTTGAAGCTGCTGATGGAATTCCGCAAGCAGGGCATGACCTCGATCATCATTTCGCACAAGCTGAACGAGATCAAGAAGGTCGCCGACAAGATCACCATCCTGCGCGATGGCGGCACGGTGGAAACACTGAACTGTCACAACGAAGATATCAGCGAAGACCGCATCATCAAGGGCATGGTCGGCCGCGACATGGAAGACCGCTACCCGCCGCGCGAGCCGAAGATCGGCGAAACGTTGATGGAAGTGAAAAACTGGAATGTCTTCCATCAGCAGCACCGCGACCGCCAGTTCCTGCATGATATCAATTTCAATGTCCGCGCCGGCGAAGTCGTCGGCATTGCCGGCCTCATGGGAGCCGGCCGTACCGAAACCGCGATGAGCATTTTCGGAAAGTCCTGGGGTCACAAGATCACCGGCGAAGTGCATATGCATGGCAAGCTTGTTGATGTCAGCACCATCCCGCGTGCCATCGAAGCCGGCCTTGCCTATGTTACCGAAGACCGCAAACAGCTCGGCCTGGTGCTCAACAACAACATCATGCACAACACGACGCTCGCCAATCTGGGCGCTGTCGCAAGCAGCGGCGTGATCGACGATCACATGGAGCGCAAGGTCGCGACCGACTACCGGACGAAACTGCGCATCCGCTCCCATTCGATCTATCAGGAGACCGTCAATCTGTCGGGTGGCAACCAGCAGAAGGTCGTTCTATCCAAGTGGTTGTTTACCACGCCTGAAGTGCTGATCCTCGACGAGCCGACACGCGGCATCGATGTCGGGGCGAAGTATGAAATCTATACCATCATCAATCAGCTTGCCGCAGAAGGGAAGGGTATCCTGATGATCTCATCGGAAATGCCCGAACTTCTCGGAACCTGCGACCGCATCTACGTGATGAACGAAGGACGCATCGTCGCCGAGCTTTCGAAAGCAGAAGCAAGCCAGGAATCCATTATGCGCGCCATCATGCGCTCCGGGGAGAAACACTAATGGTCGCCGAAACCAGCGCTCCGAAAACCACACCCTCCATCGGGGAATATCTCAAGAACAATATCCGCGAATACGGCCTGCTCGTCGCGCTCGTGGTTATCATGCTGTTCTTCCAGTATCTGACGGATGGCGTCCTCTTCCGTCCGGTCAACCTGACCAACCTGATCCTGCAGAACTCCTTCATCGTCATCATGGCGCTGGGCATGCTTCTGATTATCGTTGCCGGACATATCGATCTGTCCGTCGGATCGATCGTGGCGTTCACCGGCGGCCTGTCGGCAATTATGCTGGTGAAATGGGGAATCCATTACTCGATCGTGGTGCCGCTCTGCCTGATCTTGGGTGGTCTCGTCGGTGCCGCTCAAGGGTATTGGGTCGCCTACCAGAAAATTCCGGCCTTCATCGTGACGCTGGCCGGTATGCTCGTGTTCCGCGGCCTGACCTATCTCATTCTCCAGAACCGCCCGATTGGTCCGTTCCCGAAGGACTTCCAGTCGCTGTCGACCGGCTTCGTTCCTGATTTCCTGTATTTCCTCAATCCGGCGCCGGACACGATCGTCAATTTCTTCTCGCTTGTCGTCGTCGTTGCCCTGGTAGCCCTGGCCATCTACTACGGTCTTCGCGACCGCCGCACCAATGAGAAACACGGCACGGAAAACGAGCCTTTCGCGTTCTTTGCCGGCCAGATGTTCATCATTGCTGCTGTCGCAATTTTCCTTGGCTACCAGCTCTCGACCTACAAGGGTTTCCCAAACGTTCTGGTCGTCATGGCTCTGCTGATCGCGCTCTACACGTTCGTCACCACACGTTCGACGATCGGCCGCCGCATTTATGCGATGGGCGGTAATGAGAAGGCCGCAAAGCTCTCCGGTATCAATACCGAGCGCCTGACCTTCTACACCTTCGTCAATATGGGCGTGCTTGCCGCTCTTGCCGGCATGATCATCGCGGCCCGCCTGAATTCGGCAACGCCGAAGGCCGGTGTCGGCTTCGAACTCGACGTCATCGCGGCCTGCTTCATCGGTGGTGCGTCCGCTTCGGGCGGCGTTGGCAAGATCACCGGCGCTGTCATTGGTGCTCTGATCATGGGCGTCATGAACAACGGCATGTCGATCATGGGCCTCGGCATCGATTACCAGCAACTGGTCAAGGGCCTTGTGCTTCTCGCTGCCGTGTTCTTCGACGTCTACAACAAGAACAAGGGCTGACCGGGTCCGGTCTGTCCTGCGCGCCGGGCCTTGTCCGGCGCAAACTGGTGCCGGGGCGCGTTTCGTGCTGACATTTGGCGAGATGCTCCGGCCCACGCATCATAACGAGAACGGCGGCGTTGCCGCCACCAACGGGAGCATATGCCATGTCTCCCAATGGGTTGTTGTTGCCGAAAGCTCGCGGCTTGACGCTGAAAAGACAGCCCGGATCGAGAAAAGGATAGTGCTGTGCTGATTTCCCAGGTGAAGAACAATGATGGCTCGATCACGGTCGCCGTTCGCGACGCGGGGCAGGCCGCGCGTGCGGTCAAGAACGCATCCAGTGTCTACGGACTGGCGATGGAAGCGGCCAATTCCGGCAAGAGCCTGAAGGCTGTCGTCGAGGCACATGGACTTGGCGACGAAGTCGATCTTCAGGACGCTTATGCCAAGGGCAATTTCCTGCCGCCGATCACGCATCCGGACGATGCCCACCTGCACCTGACCGGCACGGGCCTTACCCATCTTGGCTCTGCCTCGACGCGCGATGCGATGCACGCGGCTGTGTCCAAGGTGGAAGAGGGCGCCACCGACACGATGAGAATGTTCAAGATGGGCCTGGAAGGCGGCAAGCCGAAGCCGGGCGAAAAGGGCGTTCAGCCCGAATGGTTCTACAAGGGCAATGGCTCGCAGACCGTGGCCCCTGGCGGCGACCTCGTTTCGCCATCGTTTGCGCAGGATGGCGGCGAAGAGCCGGAAATGGCAGGCATCTATGTGATCTCCGACAAGGGCGCGCCATTCCGCATCGGTTTTGCGGTCGCCAACGAATTCTCCGATCACGTGACCGAGCGCGTCAACTATCTCTATCTTGCTCATTCGAAGTTGCGGCCTGCAAGCTTCGGTCCGGAAATCCGGGTGGGCGAAGCGCCGAGCGATATCCGTGGGACCTCGCGCATCATCCGCGATGGCGCCGTGTTCTGGGAAAAGCCGTTCCTGTCCGGCGAAGCCAACATGTCCCATACGTTTGCCAACCTCGAATATCACCACTTCAAGTACGGTATCTTCCGTGCGCCGGGCGATGTGCATGTCCATATGTTCGGGACTGCGACGCTATCCTTCGGTGATGGCATCAAGACCGAGGCAGGCGATATCTTCGAAATCGAGGCGTCCGAGTTCGGCCTGCCGCTGCGCAACACGCTGGCGATTGCTGGCGAAGACGAGGTCACGATCGGCCAGCTCTGATTTCCGTGCATTTGACTGCGGGCGTCTATCCCAGGGCGCTCGCTGAACCAAAGGAGGCTTCGAGCCCATGACACTTCATCACAACCTGATCGCTGGCGAATGGGTCGGCAGCAATGGCGTCGAGAACATCAACCCGTCGAACACCAACGAGATTGTCGGCCTCTATGCCACCGCCAGCGCCGACGATGCCAAGACCGCGATCGCCGCTGCCAAGGCCGCATTTCCGGCCTGGTCGCGCTCGGGCATCCTTGAACGTCACGCGATCCTGAAGAAGACGGCCGACGAAATCCTCGCCCGCAAGGAAGAGCTTGGCAACCTGCTCGCTCGCGAAGAGGGCAAGACGCTTCCCGAAGCGATCGGCGAAACCATCCGTTCGGCACAGATCTTCGATTTCTTTGCTGGTGAGGCGCTGCGCCTGGCCGGTGAGGTTCTGCCATCGGTTCGTCCGAACATCGGCGTCGAGATCACCCGCGAGCCGATCGGCGTCATCGGCATCATCACGCCGTGGAATTTCCCGATCGCTATTCCGGCCTGGAAGATCGCCCCGGCGCTCTGCCACGGCAACACCATCGTCTTCAAGCCGGCCGAACTGGTGCCGGGCTGCTCCTGGGCGATTGTCGATATTCTTCATCGCGCCGGTCTGCCGAAGGGCGTGCTCAACCTGGTNCATCGTCTTCAAGCCGGCCGAACTGGTGCCGGGCTGCTCCTGGGCGATTGTCGATATTCTTCATCGCGCCGGTCTGCCGAAGGGCGTGCTCAACCTGGTGATGGGCAAGGGTTCTGTCGTTGGTCAGGCGATGCTCGACAGCCCGGATCTTGCCGGCATCACCTTTACCGGTTCGACCGGAACCGGCAAGCGGGTGGCTGCCGCCTCGATCGAGCATAACCGCAAGTTCCAGCTGGAAATGGGCGGCAAGAACCCGATGGTCGTGCTTGACGATGCCGACCTGACGGTCGCCGTCGAGGCTGCTGCCAATTCCGGCTTCTTCTCGACCGGCCAGCGTTGCACCGCCTCCTCACGCCTGATCGTCACTGAAGGCATTCATGACAGGTTCGTTGCGGCGCTTACCGAAAAGCTGAAGACGCTGGTGGTCGATGATGCGCTGAAGGCTGGCACCCATATCGGACCGGTGGTCGATGAGCGCCAGCTTGCCACCGATACCGACTATATCGCCATCGGCAAAAAGGAAGGCGCCAAGCTCGCCTTCGGCGGCGAGACGATCGAACGGGAAAATCCGGGCTTCTATCTGCAGCCNCATCTCAAAGACCGGCTGCCCTTCAGGCGGGCGAATCTGATACCGACTATATCGCCATCGGCAAAAAGGAAGGCGCCAAGCTCGCCTTCGGCGGCGAGACGATCGAACGGGAAAATCCGGGCTTCTATCTGCAGCCGACGCTGTTTACCGAAGCCACCAACCAGATGCGCATCAGCCGCGAGGAAATCTTCGGCCCTGTCGCCTCGGTCATCCGTGTCAAGGATTACGAGGAAGCCTTGTCGGTCGCCAACGACACGCCGTTTGGCCTGTCGGCGGGTATCGCCACGACGAGCCTCAAGCATGCCACCCATTTCAAGCGCAATTCGGAAGCCGGCATGGTGATGGTCAACCTGCCGACGGCCGGTGTCGATTTCCACGTGCCGTTCGGCGGCCGCAAGGCCTCCTCCTTCGGCTCACGCGAGCAGGGCAAGTATGCAGCCGAGTTCTTCACTGTGGTGAAGACGGCCTACACGCTGGCATAACGCATTTTCGCCGGATCGGCTGTGTCGATCCGGCATGTCAAAGGACAAGGGTAATGTTCAAGAAAGCACAATGGCCGCGGCAGCTGCGTTCGCAGCATTGGTATGGCGGCACGAGCCGCGACGTCATCTACCATCGCGGCTGGATGAAGAACCAGGGATATCCGCACGACCTGTTCGACGGACGCCCGGTGATCGGCATCCTCAATACCTGGTCGGACATGACGCCGTGCAACGGCCATCTGCGTGAGCTGGCCGAAAAGGTGAAGGCCGGTATCTGGGAGGCGGGTGGCTTCCCGATGGAAGTACCGGTATTCTCGGCTTCGGAAAACACCTTCCGACCAACCGCGATGATGTACCGGAACCTTGCGGCTCTGGCGATCGAAGAGACGATCCGCGGCCAACCGATGGATGGTTGCGTGCTTCTGGTCGGTTGCGACAAGACCACCCCGTCGCTGATCATGGCAGCTGCCTCCGTCGATTTGCCTTCGATCGTCGTCACAGGCGGCCCGATGCTGAACGGCTATTTCCGCGGTGAGCGTGTCGGTTCCGGCACGCATCTGTGGAAGTTCTCCGAAATGGTCAAGGCCGGCGAGATGACGCAGGACGAATTCCTTGAGGCGGAAGCCTCGATGAGCCGCTCGTCAGGCACCTGCAACACCATGGGCACCGCGTCCACGATGGCCTCCATGGCCGAAGCACTCGGCATGGCGCTGTCCGGCAACGCCGCGATCCCGGGCGTCGACAGCCGCCGCAAGGTGATGGCGCAACTCACCGGCCGGCGCATCGTGCAGATGGTCAAGGACGACCTGAAACCATCAGATATCATGACCAAGCAGGCTTTTGAAAACGCCATCCGCACCAATGCGGCGATCGGCGGCTCGACCAATGCCGTCATTCATCTGCTTGCCATGGCTGGCCGCGTCGGCATCGACCTGACGCTGGACGACTGGGACCGTTGCGGCCGCGACGTGCCGACCATCGTCAACCTGATGCCATCGGGCAAATACCTGATGGAAGAATTCTTCTATGCCGGTGGTCTGCCTGTCGTCATCAAGCGCCTCGGTGAGGCGGGCCTGCTGCACAAGGATGCGCTGACCGTTTCGGGCGAAACCATGTGGGACGAAGTCAAGGATGTCGTCAACTGGAACGAAGACGTCATCCTGCCGGCCGAGAAGGCGCTGACGCAATCCGGCGGTATCGTCGTGGTGCGTGGCAATCTCGCTCCAAAGGGCGCGGTGTTGAAGCCGTCCGCCGCTTCGCCGCATCTGTTGACGCACCGTGGCCGCGCTGTCGTGTTCGAGGACATCGACGACTACAAGGCCAAGATCAACGATGACAATCTCGACATCGACGAGACCTGCATCATGGTCATGAAGAACTGTGGACCGAAGGGCTATCCCGGCATGGCCGAAGTCGGCAACATGGGTCTTCCGCCAAAGGTGCTGAAGAAGGGCATCACCGACATGGTGCGCATCTCCGATGCCCGCATGTCCGGCACCGCCTATGGCACGGTCGTGCTGCACACGTCGCCGGAAGCCGCTGTTGGCGGGCCGCTCGCCGTGGTCAAGAATGGCGACATGATCGAGCTCGACGTTCCCAACCGCCGCCTGCATCTCGACATTTCCGATGCGGAACTGGCCCAGCGTCTTTCTGCATGGAAACCGCAGCACGAGCTACCGACATCGGGCTATGCTTTCCTGCATCAGCAGCATGTCGAAGGGGCCGATACCGGCGCCGACCTCGACTTCCTCAAGGGATGTCGTGGTAGTGCTGTTGGCAAGGACAGCCACTAACCGCTGGGCAGCAATCAATAAAAAAGGCGGGGTGCAAACCTCGCCTTTTTTGTTTGCCCGCGCCAGATTACAGGCTGATCAAAGCAGTACCGCATACTGCGATGACAGCGCCGACCCACGCAGCTTTCGGTGGTGCGACCCCGGTTCTGGCCCATACCATAGGCAGGATCACGACGGGTGTCATCGAGGACAGCGTCGAGACAATACCGACATTGCCATTTGCAAGCGCCGCCATCAGCAATGACATGCCGAGACCCGTGCCGAAGAAGGCAGATCCAAGAGCCGTGACTTGTGTTTTGGCTGTCATCGGCGAACGGTCTCTCAGCTGTGCGATCGGCAGCAGGCTGGCGAGGAGAAAGACCAGTGCCGCAAAGCCGGCGCGGACCATCATGGCGGTAAACGGTTCGACACCTGCTGCCATCGCAGGACGGGCGCATAGGCTTCCGAGAGCCTGACCTATCGCCGTAATGACCCCGAGGCCGATGCCTAGCCATGGCGTTCCAGCCGATAATGCCGCCTTCGATCCTAACGGTAGGCCGATCGCCAGTGTGATGCCCAAAAGCACGAGAAGAACGCCGGCGCTCTGCTGCAGGCTGACCGTTTCGCCAAGCACGGCATAGCCGAGCAGAAGTGCGAAAGGAGACGCAAGCGAAAACAACAGGGCGGTTGTTCGCGCGCCGGCAATGTAGATCGCTGCGAAATAGGTCGTGGTCGCAATGACAATGCCAAAGCCGCTGGATAGTGCGAGGTATCCGATCTGCCATGGCTCCAGCGAGTGCCAGCCGCCAACGGCAAGCGACGCCGTACCTGTCATCAGGAATGACGCAACCATCTGCCACCGGGCCAGCCGGAAGACATTTACGCGCCCTTTCAGCTCACCAATGAGCATGCCGCTCATGGCAATGCAGGTTGCTGCGGCGAGTGCGAGGATTTCGGAGACATACATGAATGTTGCCTGGCTATGAATGTTTGCGGGGCATGCCACAGAGCCGTATAAATCCCCAGATAAATCGTGGTCTCTTGCCAGTAAAATTTCCCGTCCGGCTGCAAATGCATCATTTCAATGCACTTCTCTAAGGTATTATCGCCTGTGATTACTTTCCATTCACGCGGCTTTTCAGAAGCCGGAATGCGGTCGGAACGAAGGCGTGCCTGAGCTGGTTGCTTCTCCATCGCCGGGCTGATCCGGTATTCGGGAAGGAGAACGTTATGAAAATTGCTATCATAAGCCTGTCTCTCGGCTTTCTCGCTGCAACGGTTGTATTTGTGCCGCCTGTTGAGGCTGAGGACAGTCACGGCAACGGTCGCGGTCTCGGTGTGAGTGTATCGATCGGCGGTGAAAATGGCATCAACGCTGACGTTGGAGCATCACTGGGCGGGCGTAATGGCGTCAATGCCGACGTCAATGCTTCAGTGGGAGGTGCCAAGGGTGTGAACGCCGATGCCAATGCCTCTGTCGGAGGACGGTCAGGGATCAACGCCGACGTCGATGCCAGCGTCGGTGGCAGCCGAGGTCTGACAGCGGATATCAGTGCAAGCGCAGGCGGAAGCAAGGGTGTCAATGCCAATGCTGGCGTCGGGCTTGGCGGATCGCGCGGCCTCAATGCAGATGTCGATGTAGGAATAGGCGGCGGGCGGGGTATCGATGTCGGTATTGGTGTTGGCAACAACGGCGGCGATGGCGGTGGCAAGACGCCGGTGAAGCCCAATCCCGGTGGTGGCGATGGCAGCAGCAATCCGGACGTTAAGCCTGCAACGCCACCTATGACGGCGTTCAACAGTTTGCCGGCAGGCGAACAGCATCGTCTCATCCGCCGCTGCCGGGATATTGCCGGCTCGTCAGATTATGATGCCAGTCTAGTCAGTCTCTGCCGACTGCTGCAGGCAAGCGCTTCGCGCTGACAATAGCAAAAAGCAAAATCCCGCCAGCTGGAATGGCGGGATTTTCCGCGGCGATCGATATCACCCTTTACTGGCTTTGCGTCTGGCTCTGGCCCTGCTGCTCCACCGTCACGGAAACCTTCAACGCTTCGCTCGACGAACCATGCACCAGGCCGGAAATCGGTGCTGCGTCGCGATAATCCAGGCCGCAAGCGATGCGAACGTAGCGGTCGTCGGGGCACATCTTGTTGGCGGCGTCGAAGCCGACCCAGCCGAGGCCGTTGAGGTGCACTTCGGCCCAGGCATGGCTTGCCGTCTGTTCAGGCTGGTCTTGCATCATCAGATACCCCGACACATAGCGGGCCGGCAGACCCAGCGTGCGGGCAGCGGCGATCATAATATGGGCGTGATCCTGACAGACGCCGCTCTTTTGCAACAGAGCCTGTTCCGCTGTGGTCTCCGTTCCGGTTTCGCCCTGCCGGTATTCGACAAGCTCGTGGATCTTTCCCATCAGGGCGTGCATTCTGGCAAGATCGGTATCGCCATCCATGGCCTTGGCAAGGTTGCGGATCGGTTTTGCCATCTTCGTCAATGGCGTTTCGCGCAGATAGAGCCAGAGTGGGGCATAGGCCTGATGCGCGCCGTAGACGCCGGCCTTGTCCTCGGTCTCCACTTCGCCGGAAGCGACAACGCGGATGAAGGTCTGGTCGCCGTTGACACTGACGAGATTGACGCGGTTGCCGAAATGGTCGTCATAGCCGACCTCCATCTTGGCGCCCTCGACGGATGTTTCCCAGCTGATCACGCTCTGGCCGGGCTGCGACAACGGTGTCAGGCGCAAGCGTTGCAGGGAATACTGTACGGGCTCGGCATAGGTATATTCGGTGGTGTGACTGATTTTCAGACGCATTGATTGCTCCCCATCCGAATCTCAGTTGAACCGGTAGCCGTTGGAGATTTCCTCTCCGAGGCGGTTGTTATGGCTGATGAAATTCTCGATATACTCGTGCAGGCCTTGATCCATCACGTCCTTGATCGAATGGTTGCGCAGCGACGACAGCGTTTCCTCCGCTGTCGCATGGGCCGCGTGGGCTTCCCCATATTCACGTGCCAGATAGCCGAGATTGCTGACGATCTTGTCATAACAATAGGCAAGCGAACGGGGCATGCGGCCATTGAGGATGAGGAAGTCGGCGATGTTGGATGGCTTGTATTCCGCCTCATAGACCCAGCCATAGGAGCGGTGCGCCGAAACCGAGCGCAGGATCGATTCCCATTGCACGTTATCGATCGACGAGCCGACCTGCGACACCGCCGGAAGCAGGACGTAGTATTTCACATCGAGAATGCGGGCTGTGTTGTCGGCCCGTTCGATGAAGGTACCGATGCGGGAGAAGTTGAAAATCTCGTTGCGCAGCATCGTTCCGTGGAACGCGCCGCGAATGAGGCCGGTCATGCGCTTGATGCCGTCGATGACTTCGGGAAGGTCGGCCGGCTTGATACGCCGGGCGAGGGTGGATTTGAGGTTGAGCCAGCATTCGTTGGTGGCTTCCCAGGTCTCCCGCGTCAGCGCGGTGCGCACCATACGGGCATTGTTGCGGCCGGTGTCGATACAAGACATGACGCTCGACGGATTGGCCTTGTCGCGCAGCAGGAAATCGATGGCGTCGGCGCTGGTCAGGTTTGGATAGAGTTCGTCGTAGATGTCGCGGACACCGGAGCTTTGCAGCACGCCGTCCCAATCGTCTTCGGTCGCCTCCGAGCGGGTCAGCGACATGCGCAGGCCGGCGTCGATCAGCCGGGCGCTGTTTTCGGCCCGTTCGATATAGCGGAACATCCAGTAGAGGCCGTTTGCGGTTCTTCCAAGCATGTGGTGTCAGTCCTCCAGAACCCAGGTATCCTTGGTGCCGCCGCCCTGGCTGGAATTCACCACCAGCGATCCGGCCTTCAAAGCCACGCGGGTGAGCCCGCCCGGAATGATCTGCACCTTGTCGGAAACGAGGACGTAAGGGCGGAGATCCACATGGCGTGGAGCGATGCCCTTATTGACGAGGATCGGCACTGTCGAAAGTGAAAGTGTCGGCTGGGCGATGTAGTTGGCTGGCCGCGCCTTGAGCTTTTCGGCAAACAGCGTGCGCTCCTTCTTCGATGCGGTTGGCCCGACCAGCATCCCATAACCGCCGGAGCCGTGGACCTCCTTGACGACAAGATCGGCGAGGTTTTCCAGCACGTATTTCAGGCTGTCGGCCTCCGAGCAGCGCCAGGTCGGAACGTTCTCGAGCAGCGCCTTGCGGCCGGTATAGAACTCGACGATCTCGGGCATGTAGGAATAGATCGCCTTGTCGTCGCAGATGCCGGTGCCCGGCGCATTGGCGATGGTGATATTGCCGGCGCGGTAGACATCCATGATGCCGGGGATGCCGAGCGCCGATTCTGGCTTGAAGGTTAGCGGATCGAGATAGTCGTCGTCGACGCGGCGGTAGAGCACGTCGATCGCCTCGTAGCCGCGTGTGGTGCGCATCTTCACCTTGCCGTCGATGACACGCAGGTCCGAGCCCTCGACCAGTTCGACACCCATCATGTCGGCAAGGAAGGCATGTTCATAATAGGCCGAGTTGTAGATGCCGGGGGTGAGGACGGCGACACGCGGCTTGCCCTCGCAGCCGGGAGGGGCAAGCGACGCCAGCGAGTGGCGCAGCAGATAAGGATAGTTCTCGACGGGGCGGACGCGGTTCTGATGGAAGAGTTCCGGGAACATCTGCATCATCGTCTCGCGGTTTTCCAGCATGTAGCTGACACCGGAGGGGGTGCGGGCATTGTCTTCCAGCACATAGAACTGGTCTTCGCCGGTGCGAACGATATCCGTGCCGACGATATGGGTATAAACGCCGCCCGGCGGGCGGAAGCCGATCATCTGCGGCAGGAAGGCGACGTTGCGCTCGATCAGTTCGCGCGGTACGCGGCCCGCCTTGATGATTTCCTGCTTGTGGTAGATGTCATCGAGAAAGGCGTTGAGGGCGATGACCCGCTGCTCGATGCCCTGAGCGAGCTTTCGCCATTCACGGCCGGAAATGATACGCGGGATCAGATCGAAGGGGATGAGCTTTTCGGAACTGTCTGCGTGCCCGTAGACCGCGAAGGTGATGCCCGTCTTGCGGAATATGTTTTCCGCCTCCCGCGATTTGGCGATCAGGCGGGCCTTGTCCTGGGCGGCGTACCAATCATTGTAAGTCGAGTAAGGCTGGCGCGGGCTGTTGTCCGCATTCATCATTTCGTCAAATGCCAACGGTGTGTCCCCTTTTTTGTCATTTGAGACCAACAACAGGGGCAATGCAAGAAGCATGCTCAAAAGAAATTCAGGCGGGGGATCGCTGCTTTTTTAGGCTAATGACGGGGCGCCTGCATCGGCCTGCCACCAGTTTCATCATGTTTTTGCATAAACGTTGCCAAGCCATTCCATTCTGGTCTCGAGATGGAAGCCGGATGCTTGTCGAGTGCCTGATTTTTGTGCGGCCAAAAGATCGCGATCCTGCCGCTGCTGAAGATAAACATCAGGAATATTGCTTTGACCATCACAGGAAGCGGCCCTATCGCAGTCGGCGACGCAAAGATTGCCTCTGGAGTTCGCATGACCCTCGACCGCTTGGCACCCGCCATATTCGTACTGCTCTGGTCGACGGGATGGGTGATGGCGAAATATGCCGACATCTATGCCGATCCGCTGACATTCTTGGTGATGCGTTACATCCTCGCCACGCTGCTGTTCGTCGGCTTCTGTCTAGTCACCGGAGCCAAGTGGCCGAAGACATGGGCGGCAGCCGGACACGCAGTCGTCTCCGGCATCTTCCTGCACGGGCTTTACCTGGGGGCTGTCTGGTGGGCGATCGGGCAGGGCGTGCCGGCCGCGATTTCCGGCATCATTGCCGGCCTGCAGCCGTTGATGACGGCGGCGGTGGCGCCGGTCCTGATTGGCGAAAATCTGTCTGGTCAGCAGAGGCTCGGTTTGACACTCGGCTTCCTCGGGATTGCGCTGGCCGTCATTCCCAAGGTTCTGGCGATCGATACCGGCATGACACCGATCCATCTGTTCCCTGTCATCGTCAATGTCATCGGCATGGCGGCTGTGACCTACGGCACGATCTACCAGAAACGCCATCTTCAGTCGGGAGACATCCGCTCGACCGCGGCGCTGCAATATGTCGGGGCGCTGATCGTCACGGTGCCTGCCGCGTTTCTGTTGGAGGACATGCGGGTCATCTGGAGCGTGCAGCTGTTTGCCGCTCTTGCCTGGGCGGTGCTTGGCCTGTCGATGGGGGCAATCGCCTTGCTGCTCTATCTTATCCGGCGTGGTCAGGTCTCGAAAGCCGCTTCGCTGATCTATCTGGTCCCACCGCTCGCAGCGTTACAAGCCTGGTTGCTGTTTGATGAAGCGCTGACATTGCCGATGATCATCGGGACGGTCATTGCGGTGGCCGGTGTTTATCTCACCAACCGCAAGCCGGCAGCGGTTCCGGCATAAAAAAAACGGCGGGTCCAGCCCGCCGTTCTTCATTTCAATTCACTATCGCGAAAAGCTTATGCCTCGTCGCGGCGCGGGGCAGCGTTGGTACGCTTGCGCTGTCCCTGGGAGCCGGCGCCGCCTTCGCGGCTCTGGCCACCGGCGGCATTGCCGCCGCCATGGTTGCGGTTGCGCCATTCGCCCTGCTTGTGGCCGGGGCGTCCATTGCGGTTGCCGCCCGGACGCTTGGCAAGAGCATTTTCATGGGCTGCCTGTGCGGCCGGACCCTGGCCCTTGCGGTGCGGCTTTTTCGGCGAGGCGTTGTCGCCAGCCAAGAGATCGTCACCGGCAAACGGGCTTGGAGCCGTGCGCTCAGCGCGATGAACGTTGTCGCTGCCACCCTGCGGGCGCGGACGGCGTTCGTTGTGGCCGTTGCCGGCCGGACGTGCGGCGTTGCGGGCACCGTTGCCACCGCGGGCACCCTTCGGGCGGGCGCGGTCGGCCGGAACTTCACCGCTGGCGACAGCAATATCGATCTTCATCAGGCGTTCGATATCGCGCAGCAGGCGGATTTCATCCGGCGAGCAGAAGGCGATGGCGATACCGTCGCGGCCGGCGCGGGCCGTACGGCCGATCCGGTGAACGTAGGCATCCGGCACTTCCGGCAGGTCATAGTTGTAGACGTGGGTGACGCCCGGAATGTCGATGCCGCGGGCCGCAACGTCGGTTGCAACGAGAACGCGGGTGTCGCCATCACGGAAGGCCTTCAAGGCGCGCTCGCGCTGGCCCTGGCTCTTGTTGCCGTGAATGGAGGCAACGGAGAAGCCGACATGTTCCAGATGCTTCATCAGCTTTTCGGCGCCATGTTTGGTGCGCGAAAAGACCATGGCGCGGCCATCGGGATTTTCGGTCAGGGTCTTCTTGAGGATTTCGGTCTTCTGGCTGGCGCCCTGAACGAAGTGCACATACTGCTCGACCTTGTCGGCAGCCTTGCCCGGAGGCGAAACTTCGACGCGCTTCGGCGTGCTCAGATATTCGGCCGCGAGATCGGCAATGGCCTTCGGCATGGTGGCCGAAAACAAGAGCGTCTGGCGGTTCTTCGGCACCAGCTTGGAAATCTTGCGCAGGTCGTGGATGAAGCCGAGGTCGAGCATCTGGTCGGCTTCGTCAAGCACGAGGTAGCGTGCCTGTGTCAGCGTCACGGCCTTGCGGGCAACCAGATCGAGAAGGCGGCCAGGGGTCGCGACAAGGATGTCGACGCCGCGGGCGAGCTGTTCGGACTGCTTGTTGATCGAGGCGCCGCCAACGACCAGACCGATCTTGATCGGGGTCTTCTTGACGAAGTCCTTCAGGTTGGCGGCGATCTGGTTCACCAGTTCGCGGGTCGGGGCGAGCACGAGCGCGCGGATGTTGCGCGGATCGGGACGCTTGCCGTCGGCCATCATCTTTTCGATCATCGGCAGGCCGAATGCGGCCGTCTTGCCGGTGCCGGTCTGGGCAAGACCGATCAGGTCATGGCCTTCCATGACAAGCGGAATGGATTCGGCCTGAATCGGTGTCGGCGTTTCGAACCCGAGGGAGGCGAGGGTCGAAAGCACGTGCTCGGAGAGGCCAAGGTCTTTGAAAGTGGTCAATGTAGTACCTTTTCGGGGCGCAAAACGAGATTTGCCGGAACTGCACCATGCGGTTCCGGTTTCGCTTCGCGTCAAGAACCCCGCGTGATTTGGGAACTTGTGGGTTGATTCTGCTGTCTGCGCTGCATACTGCCGCGTTTGGCAGGACATTCTGTGTTGCGCTTATCCTTCGTTACGGATCGTTGAGATCCCGCAGGGCTCGCTCACGCGGCGGCCGGAAGGTGACGCTGGGCCTCATGTCGTTGTTTTGCCGCGAAAAGTCAAGGGATAGTTTTTGCAGCTGCGAAGAGACCGGCGGATCACGGCATGGCCAGCTGGAAATCCCCGCCAGCGAGCACCGTGCCGTTGACGAGAATTTCCACGCGGTGGCTACCGGGATAATATTGCCGCGTGGTGATGGCGCGAATCGCATGCTGGCGTGTCATGATGACAGTTTCGCCGGGAGCGAGCACGAGGCTTTTCCACTTGAAGACTTTTGGGGCAAGGCTGCCATTGGCTTTGCGATGATGGACGGCATAGTCGATCATCACCTGTTGCGGTGCCGGCCCCTCATTGGCGATGGCGAGCTTGAAGGCGAGGGCATTGCCGAAGACCACCTGCGGGGTCTCTATCTCCATGGCCGCGCCGATGCCGGAAAGCGGCGCAAAGCCGAAATTCGACAATGCGGCCGCATGTCCCTTCTTCAAGAGCGTGCGCGAGGCATGCCGCAAAAGCTGCCGCCGCTCGGGGGAGGCCGTTTCGATATGCTCACCGACGAAGGATGCGACCAAATCAGGATGATCCTTGGCGATGTCGTTCAGGCTGTTGGCAACGGAGCGGCGCACGTAATCCTCGGGATCATCCAGCAGCGTGGAGAGGATTGGCAGGATCGGTTGCGGATCACGCATCAGCGCCGGTAGACGAATCGCCCAGGGCAGGCGGGGCCGGGTACCCTCGCTTGCCAGCCGCCGAACATGATAGTTGCTGTCGGTGGTCCATGTGCTGATTGTTGCCAGGGCGCGTTCCTGCTCCGCGAGAATAAACGGCCGGATGCCGAACTCGGCGGTAAAATGCGGGGTCAGCTGTTTCAGCAACGCCAGGGACAGATCGAAATGGCCAAGGCCGTTTTGCGCTACGAACTGGCTGACGGGCAGCAGCGCCCAGCCTGTGATACCTGAGCGGCCCGATTGCGGCAGGCTCGCCGACAGGATTGCAGCGGCTGTTTCGAAATCATCGGGCAGGGTTTCCTCAAGCGCGTCACGTATCTGCAGGGCGCGCTGCATCAATTCCAGCTGCTCCATATTCCGGCAGGCGATATCGACAAAGCGTACCCTGTCGAAACCAGTGGCGTTCGCGGCAATGTGCGTGGCCATCGTTTCGACGAGCGCCGGATGCAGAAGGTTTTTCAGTGGTTCAGCCATGCCGTGTCCGTCCTGTGATTCCTATCAACCATAATGGCTGTTCTGCCGGGAGCGTAGGACGGTTTTTGGCAGTAGGATCGATCATCGGATTTTCTGCGGAACTATCCTTTTTTCCAATGCGTTGATTCCATTGCGCGCCTCGCCATCCGGGAGGCGCGGCCGGTCTTCAGTCGCGGTGCCGCCGGTGCTGTGCCATGTGAATGCCGGGATACCACGCTCGAGGAGTGAACAATGACCACCACTTGGATTCTTGCTGCCGATGGAAATCAGGCCCGTCTTTTGAAGGGCGTGAATTTCCTCAAAGACGAACCCCAGAACCCCGAGCAGGAGATTTTTCAGATGGACACCAAGCGTGTCCAGGACATCATGGCGGACAAGCCTGGACGTAGTCATTCGTCGGTCGGACATGGCCGTTCGGCGATGGAGTACTCCAGCGATCCGGTCCGCGAGGAACAGCAGAAATTCACCGCCGACGTTGCCAGCAGGATCGACAGCTACGAACAGGAAGGTGCATTCGATCGTCTGGTCGTCTGTGCAGCGCCACAGACGCTGGGGGACCTGCGGGGCATGCTTTCCACCGCGACACGGGCAAAGACCACGGCGGAGATCAGCAAGGACTACAGCAATCTACCAACGAAAAAGCTGATCTCGTCGGTGCGCGCTGCAATGTCAAACTGATCGCAACGACAAGGGCAGGCAGCGATGCCTGCCCCTTCGGCTTTTTAGTAGCACACACGGGTTCTGTACTGATCACCCCAACGATCCTGATGCCAGACAATGTGGCAACGAGGGTAATAGCCGCCGTACACATAATATGGGCGATAGGCAGGGGCATAATAGGCCGGAGGCGCATAATAGCGGGGTTGGCTGAGCGCTCCGCCGATGATGGCACCCCCGACAATGCCGGTGGCCAGTCCCGGCCAGAAGCGATCATGCGCAGTGGCCTCAGAGGCGGTGGCAATTGTGGCGCCCGCAATTGTCAAGGCAATCAGACCGGTGGAAATTGCTGTTCTCAACGAAAGCATGGTCTTGTTCCCTATGTCCGGGCGATGGCCGCCGACCGGTCATGTCTTGCTCGAACAAGGATATTAATGCGCCGGAATGTGGCTTTGTTGCCTTAGATTTTCATTAAATTTCCGTTAGAAATCAGTCGCAACGCCGCCCTCTGCCTTGCGGCGGGCAACAAACGCGTCAAGCTCTTCCTCGATGGCCGGATCGAGTGGCGGCTTCTCGTATTCGTTGAGTTTTTCCTTGAAGACGCGGTTGGCGTGATCATAGGTCGTCGGCCGTCCGGCCTCGGTCCAGGTCTCGAAATTGCGCCAGTCCGACAGGATCGGCGAATAGAACGCCGTCTCATAGCGGGCAAGTGTATGGGCGGTGCCGAAATAGTGACCGCCGGGGCCGACGTCGCGCACGGCATCGAGACCGAGCGCATCCTCGCTGACATCAAGGGGGGTGAGAAACTCTGCCACCATCTGCAGCATGTCGACATCGAGAATGAATTTTTCGAAGGATGCGGTCAGGCCGCCCTCGCTCCAGCCGGCCGAATGCATGATGAAATTGCCACCGCCTTGCGTCAGCGCCCACAATGACAGCACCGATTCATAGGCGGCCTGCGCATCCAGTGTATTGGAGGCATTGGTATTGGAGGTGCGGTAGGGCACCTTGTAGCGGCGGGCGAGCTGTCCGCCGGCAATCACGGCCTTCATGTATTCCGGCGTGCCAAAAGCGGGTGCTCCGGTTTTCATGTCCACATTCGAGGTGAAGCCGCCATACATCACCGGAGCGCCGCGCCGGACCATCTGGGTAAACGCGATACCCGCCAGCGCCTCGGCATTTTGCTGGACCATGGCGCCTGCGATCGTCACTGGCGCCATGGCACCGGCGAGCGTGAACGGTGTGACGACGACGACCTGATTGCGAGACGACATTTCGATGATGCCTTGCAGCATCGGCCCGTCGAGCCGCAGCGGCGAGGAGGTGTTGATGATGGTGAACAGCGATGGTTCGCTTTCCATCTGCTCGGCGGAAATGCCACGCCCGATCCGGGCTATCTCAAGCGCATCGATATTGCGCTGCTGGCCAAGCGAATAGCAGTGAAACACCTTGTCGGTCAGCTTCACCATGTCGGAGAGGCAATCGAGATGGCGCACAGAGGCGTGGATATCGATCGGCTCGACCGGATAGCCACCGGTTGTGTGGATAATATCGTAGGACTGAGCGAGCTTGACGAGCTTGCGGAAGTCTTCCTGGTTGCCGGCGCGCCGTCCGCCTTCGCGGTCGGCGACGAAGGGGGCCGAGGCGATCTGAGCAAAGACAAGATTGTTGCCGCCAATCTGGACGTTTCGCGCCGGGTTCCGGGCGTGCATGGTGAAGCCTGATGGTACCGACGCCATCATGTCCATGATCAGGCCGCGATCGAAACGTACTCGATCAGTGCCGGGTGTGACATCTGCACCTGCCGCCTTCATCCGGTCGCGGGCTTCCGGCAGGATCACATCCATGCCGATTTCTTCAAGGATTGTCAGCGAAGCGTCGTGAATGGCCTCAAGCGCGTCTTCCGACAGCACGACGGATTTTGCCATCGTGTTGACGAGGTTGAGATATTTCGAGCTGCCGCCGCCCCTGCGCGAGCGATCCGCGCCGCGGCCGCCGGTTCGGCGCCGGCGTTCCACCGGAGCTTCTGGGTCGCTCGGGGTGGTCTGCGGAAATAGGTTCTCGCTCATGATTCTTCCATCGGATTGGACCGAGCGTCATGTTGCATATCCGGTGCTCGAAAGGCGCTACCATTTGCGACAGCAAACTTCCTGGAAAGAGTAGGCGGTTTTGGAGGGTTGGCTATTCCGCGACGCCGGATGTCGATTTCACGCCGCAAAGCATTTCCCGTTTGCTGCCAAAGCCCGGCCTGCGCTCGACGATAAAACCGGCCGCTTGCAGATTACGGCGGACAAAACCGGCGGCGGCATAGGTCGCGAACGTGCCTTCCTCGACAGTCTTTTCCTGGACAACGCGCATCAGCTCTTGCGACCACATATCCGGATTGCGCCGGGGCGCGAAACCGTCGAGATACCAGGCGTCGAATGGGGCAGGGAACCCAGGGATCGTGTCGAACGCCGGGCCGCAGACGACGGTCAGCCGCACATCGGTGGCAAGATCGAGATCGATACGGCCGTTTGGTGCGTCCGGCCATGCGGCACAGAGCGCTTGCCGCTCCGCATCGATCTCAGGCCAATGTGACAGCGCCCGGCCGATGTCGCCCGCCTGCATCGGAAACCGCTCGAACGAGACGAAATGCAGATTTGTCCCTTCGGCAGCGGCCGTTTTCCACTGCCGCCATGTCTCGCAACAATTGAGCCCGGTGCCGAAGCCGAGTTCGCCGATCCGGAATGTGCCGGGGCCGCGCCAGCGTCCGGGCAGGCCGTTGCCCGCAAGAAAGACATGGCCGCATTCCAGCCGCCCGTCTTCGCGGCAATAAAAGTGATCGCCAAATTCCTGCGAATAGGGCATATCGCCCGCGTGCCATTCAAGCGTTTGCCGGTCGGGAATATCGGCCTCTGGCACGATTGCAATTTCAGGGTTCTTGGTGGACATGCCGAACCGATAATCTCCGCATGCAGGAAGGTCAATCGATGACGGATCTGTTGATCGTCGGCGGCGGCATCATGGGGCTCTGGGCTGCCGTCATGGCCGATCAGGCTGGGTTGAAAACGGTTCTCGTCGAGCGTGACAGGATCGGCGCCGGTGCCAGCGGCGGCGTGCTCGGCGCGCTGATGCCGCATATGCCGGATCGCTGGAATGCCAAGAAGCAGTTCCAGTTTGATGCACTGCTCTCGCTTGAAGAAGAAGTTGTCGACCTTGAGGCGCAAACTGGGCTATCGGCCGGTTATCGCCGCTCGGGCCGGCTGATCCCGCTGCCAAAACCACATTTGCGCACCATCGCTCTTCGCCATGAGCAAGACGCGCTCGTGAATTGGAAGCAGAAGGACCGGCAGTTCTTTTGGCATGTTCGAGACAACCCGGCGGCGGCTGGCTGGCCAGAAACCGAAGCCATGGCTAGCGGTGTCGTGTTCGATACGCTGGCCGCACGTATCGATCCGCGCTTGCTTCTGAGGGTTTTGAGCGCGGCGCTTCTGCAGTCTCGCCACGTGCAGATTGAGGAGGGGCGGGCGCTTGCCGGTCTTGACCCGGCTGTCGGCAAGGCGACGTTTTCGGACGGACACTCCATTTCTTTCGGTGCGTGCATTCTTGCCAGCGGAGTCGACGCCTTCCGGCAGCTGGATGCCCTGGAAGAAACCCCGATGGCGGCATCCAGCGGCGCGGCCGTCAAGGGGCAGGCGGCGGTGTTGAAAGCCGATATCGATCCCGCCTTACCTGTCATTTTTATGGATGGTCTCTACATCGTGCCGCATGACAACGGCCTTGTTGCCATTGGCAGCACCAGCGAAGACAAATTTGCCGATCCGTTGTCAAACGACCATCTGCTGGACGATCTCCTTTCCCGGGCTCGGGCGGTTGTTCCGTCGCTTGCCGATGCGCCTGTGGTCGAGCGCTGGGCGGGCTTGCGGCCAAAGGCCATCGGCCGCGATCCGATGGTCGGCCGCCATCCGGATCATTCCCGCCTTTATACCCTGACCGGCGGCTTCAAGATCAGCTTCGGACTGGCGCATCGTCTTGCGGCCAGTGTTATCGGCGAAATCACCGGGCGGGCGGATGGAGCGTTGCCGGAGACGTTCCGCTGTGCCAGCCATTTTTCGCTGCTCCGCGGCTCATAAAGCTGACGTCGTCATAAGTGGCGTGCCGTTCATGCAAAAAAGCCCTGCTCGGGTGAGCAAGGCTTTTCGCTGGCGGTTCAGGCTGAATTACATCCAATATGGCGGCACGCCGTAATAATCGTAGACGCGGCGGCCGTTTTCCTTGTTCCAGTCGTACTCGTCATTCCCGTGATATTTCGGCGCACTTTCCACCTGTTCGCGGGTGATATCAGTACGATAGCCACCAAGGCTCTCGTCGTAGCTAAGCTTCTGCCACGGAAGCGGATAGTGGTCTTCACCGATACCGAGGAAGCCACCGAAACCGAGCACGGCATAGGAGACACGGCCACTGCGCTTTTCCAGGATGACCCGCTCGATCGAGCCGATGTGCTTTCCGTCCTGGCCATACACGCGGGTACCTTCGACCTTGTCGCTGGCGATCAGGTCGTGCGTTTCCTTGATGCTGGCATCCCGGTTCATGCTTTCCTGGTAAGTCATGATCAGTCTCCGTTTTTGAATGGTATCGCTTGGAAAACGAAGCAAATGCCAGTTGGTTCCGTTCAGAAACCGGTATTTCCGGGCAGCCATTCATTTTTGCAGGGATAGATCGTAAGTTTGTATTGGCCGCCGCCATTCGTCATTGTGTCATGCAAATCACTTAACCCCGGCTCCAGAACAAGTTTCAACGGAGCGGGGCCGATGCGGTACGCCATCTATTTTACGCCGTCGATGTACGATCCCCTGTCGGTCGCCGCGGCAAGCTGGCTTGGCCGCAACGTCTATTCCGGCGAAGCGCCCGAGGCGCCCTCTATCGCCGGTTTCAGCCGGCAGGAGCTGGCGTTTCACACCGCCGTGCCGCGCCGCTACGGATTTCACGGGACGATCAAGGCCCCCTTCCGCCTGCATGACGATACCAGCGAATCGGCACTCTTGAAGGCGCTGATGCATTTTGCCAGCACCATGACGCCGTTTGAGATTCCGCGAATGGAAATCGCACGGCTCGGCGAGTTTTTCGGGCTCGCACCCTCGGTCCCCTGCGAGCAGATGAACCATCTCGCAGCTTCCGTGGTTCAGGTCTTCGATGAATTTCGCGCACCCTTGAGCGATATCGAGATCGAGCGGCGGGATCCGGACCGGTTGACGGCCCCGCAGTTCTCCAATCTCCACCGCTGGGGCTATCCCTATGTGATGGATGAATTCCGTTTTCATATGATGTTGACGGGGCCGGTAAATTCCAAACTCAACGCCCGCTTCGAAACCGCCTTGCGCGATTTCTTCGAGCCGGTGATCGCTGATCCGTTGAAAATTTCCAGCCTTGCCCTGTTCGTCGAGCAGGAACCCGGCGCGCCGTTGCGGGTCCATTCGCAGCATCCGCTCGGCAAGCTTTCGGCGCACCGGCCCGCTGCTGCTTGCGCAAAAGCCAGTGCCTCGGCATTGATCACTGTGCCGCGCATTTCCGAATCAAGGGCGGCTGTGGCTGCCCGCTTGCTGCAGGCGAGCTGCTGAGCCGCAGATGCCGTTCTGACTGTTAAAGCTCCAGCCTCTGCAAGCTTTGGACAGAGCGTTACCGGTCACCATTTTGACTTCGATTTTCCGGTCCCGGATGATACCGTTCCGGCAAATTCGAAGGGTGATTTCATGACAGACCAATCCTATCCACGCGATCTCGTCGGCTATGGCCGCAATCCTCCGCAAGTTCGCTGGCCGGGCGATGCGCGCATCGCCGTGCAATTCGTGGTCAACTATGAAGAGGGGGGCGAGAGCTGCATTCTTGACAGCGACAAGGCATCCGAATCGCTGCTGTCGGAAATCGTCGGCGCACAGCCCTGGGCCGGCCAGCGCAACCTCAATATGGAATCGATCTACGAGTATGGCGCGCGTGCCGGTTTCTGGCGGCTGTGGCGGATGTTTACCAGCCGCAATGTCGATGTCACCGTTTACGGCGTGACGCTGGCCATGGCGCGCAATCCGGAGGCGGTTGCCGCCATGAAGGAAGCGGGTTGGGAAATCGCCAGCCACGGCTATCGCTGGCTGGAGTACAAGGATTTTTCCGAAGACGAGGAACGCAAGCATATCCGCGAGGCCGTGCGCCTTCACACCGAACTGACGGGATCGCACCCGCTTGGCATGTATCAGGGCAAGCCTTCAGACAATACATTGAAGCTGGTGATCGAAGAGGGCGGCTTCGTCTATTCCTCTGACAGCTATGCCGACGAACTACCCTATTGGGTGCCGGGCCTGACCAAGGACAAGCCGCATCTGATCATTCCGTATACGCTCGATGCTAACGACATGCGGTTTGCGACGCCGCAGGGCTTCAATTCCGGCGACCAGTTCTTTGCCTATCTGAAGGACACGTTCGACGTGCTCTATGCGGAAGGTAAGGAAGGCAGCCCGAAGATGATGAATGTCGGTCTGCACTGCCGTCTCGTCGGCCGGCCAGGTCGGGCCGCGGCGCTTGCCCGGTTCGTCGATTACGTTCTAAGCCACGAAAAGGTCTGGACGCCGAAGCGCATCGACATCGCCCGGCACTGGCATGAGCATCACAAGCCGGAAGGTGGCCTGTGATGCTGGCGCGGGACGAGTTTGTCGCGCGGTTTGGCGGCGTATTCGAGCATTCTCCTTGGGTCGCCGAGCGTGCTTTCGACACGGTACCGGATATTTCGCTGACGTCTGACGATGTGCATGAGGCGCTGGTTGCGCCGTTCCGTGCGGCCTCGCATGCCGAGCGGCTGGCGGTTCTCCGCGCTCATCCGGATCTTGCTGGTAAACTCGCCATTGCCGGTGGGCTGACCGAGGATTCCAAGGCGGAGCAGGCTGGGGCAGGGCTTGATCGCCTTAGTGCCTCCGAACATGCGCGGTTTACCGGGTTGAATACCGCCTATACGGAGAAATTCGGCTTTCCTTTCATCATCGCCGTCAAGGGGCTGAACAAGGACGATATTCTGTCTGCCTTCGAAAGGCGGATTGACAATAGCCAGGAAGAGGAATTTGAAACGGCATCTGCGCAGGTCGAGAAGATCGCGCTTTTGCGTTTGCGTTCACTGCTTCCGGGAGAAGACAATGCCTAAGACGAACCCGCCATGCCATTTCACGGCGGCATTGACGATCTGATGCCACATATTCTGACGATCGAGCCGCTGACCCAAGCGGCATTCGCGCCTTTTGGCACTGTTATTGAGGCTGATCCGGAAACGATGCGGCTTATCAACGGTGGATCGACCGAGCGGTTTCATGCGCTTGGACGTGCCGATGTGGCCGGTGACGATGCCCGCGTCATCATCAATATCTTTCGCGGCCAGCCGCGCAGCTTTCCCTACAGTGTGATGATGATGGAGCGCCATCCGCTGGGCTCCCAAAGCTTCTCGCCGATCAGTGGCGGTTCGTGGCTTGCGGTCGTGGCGCCGGATGATGGTGGAAAGCCTGGATTACCGCGGGTCTTTCTGGCCACCGGCGCGCAAGGCGTCAACTATGGCCGCAATGTCTGGCATCATCCGCTGATGGCTGTCGGCGCGGTCAGCGATTTCCTGGTTGTCGATCGTGATGGTCCGGGTAACAATCTCGAAGAGGTTTTCTACGACGAGCCCTTCGTCATCGCCAATCCCTTCTGACGCACGAGGTTCCCATGAGCATGTCCGGCCGCCTGACCACCCATGTCCTCGATACCGCGCTCGGTAAACCGGCCAGAGGCTTGAAGATCGACCTCTTCCTGATCGAGGGTGACGGTCGCCGTCTGCTGCGCACTGTCGAAACCAACAGTGACGGCCGGGTCGATGGCCCGGTGCTTGAGGGCGACGCCTTTGTGGCCGGTACTTATGAGTTGCTGTTCCACGCGGGTGACTATCTGCGTGGGACTGGTGCTGTCTTGGCAGAGCCAGCCTTCCTCGATCTCATTCCGCTGCGCTTCGGCATTGCCGATGCGGCCAGCCACTACCATGTGCCGCTGCTGCTTTCGCCGTTCAGCTATTCGACATACCGGGGTAGCTGAGCCTATTCGGCAATCACGTCCCGGTTGATATCACGGATATCACGCTTGCCGCAGAGCGCCATGGTGATGTCGAGTTCCTTGCGGATGATATCGAGCGTGGTGGTGACACCGGCCTTGCCGCCGGCGCCGAGGCCATAGAGGAACGGGCGGCCGATATAGGTGCCCTTTGCGCCCAAGGCGATAGCCTTCAGTACATCCTGGCCGGAACGGATGCCGCCATCGACATGGACCTCGATCTGGTGGCCGACGGCATCGACGATTTTCGGCAGCATGCTGATCGATGACGGTGCGCCATCCAACTGGCGGCCGCCGTGATTGGAAACGATGATCGCGTCAGCGCCGGTGCGCGCCGCCATCTTGGCGTCCTCGACATCGAGAATGCCCTTCAGGATCAGCGGGCCGCCCCACATTTTCTTGATTTCCTCGACATTTTCCCAGGACAGCTGCGGATCGAACTGTTCGGCGGTCCAGGAAGAGAGGGAGGAGAGATCGGAGACGTTCTTGGCGTGGCCGACGATGTTGCCGAAGCTGCGGCGCTTGGTCCCCAGCATCTGCATGCACCATAGCGGCCGGGTCGCCATCTGCCAGATATGTTTTGGGGTGAATTTCGGCGGGGCTGACAGGCCGTTGCGCAGGTCCTTGTGACGCTGGCCGAGAATCTGCAGGTCGAGCGTCAGGACCAGTGCCGAGCATTTGGCGGCCTTGGCGCGGTCGATCAGGTTCTTGACGAATTCCCGGTCGCGCATGACGTAGAGCTGAAACCAGAAAGGCTTTGTCGTCACCGAGGCAACGTCCTCGATCGAGCAGATGCTCATCGTGGAGAGCGTGAAGGGAACGCCAAATTCCTCGGCCGCCTTCGCCGCCAGCATTTCGCCATCGGCGTGCTGCATGCCGGTCAGGCCGGTCGGAGACAGGGCCACCGGCATCGAGACCTTCTGGCCGATCATCGTGCTTTCGAGCGAGCGGTTGGTCATATCGACCAGCACGCGCTGGCGCAGCTTCATCTTGCGGAAATCCTCTTCGTTGGCCCGGTACGTGCCTTCGGTCCATGCGCCGCTGTCGGCATAGTCAAAGAACATTTTTGGCACGCGGCGCTTGGCGAGTGCCTTGAGGTCACTGATTTCGAGGATTTTGGCCATGGCGCGGGTTTCCAGCTCAACAGATGTTGCCCGGCCATACCATGTTTCGCGAATGCTTGTTAAGAGCCGAATCGAGAAGAGGTAAAAATATTTTACCTCTTTCTCGATGCTCAATCGCCGCCAGCAATTTGCCCGTTCACCGTCGCATGTACCTCACGCGCCTTGGGCGGCTTGGCAAGCCGGCGCCGAAATGTGCCGGGCTTGGTGCCGAACCGGTCATGGAAGGCTTCGTAGAAACGGGAGAGGGAGCCGAAACCCGCCTCGAAGGCAATCGAGGTGATCGGCAGGTCGGTGGAAATCAGCAGCGATTGCGCCGTGTCGAGGCGGTGGCGGACGATCGATTGATTGATGGTCACGCCAACGGTGCGCTTGAAGATGCCCATTGCATAATTTGGGTGAAGGCCGACATCCCTTCCGACATCCTCGGCCGATATGTTTTCCAGCGCATGTTCGGTAATGAAGCGCATCATCCGCTCGACATGGAACATCCGGTCGGCGTCGTGATGTTCGAACGAGGCGATGGCCGAGCCCTGTTCGCGCAGATCGCGCCAGCCCTCGCGGTCGAGACGGCGCACGCGCGCGCCGAGTTCCTCGCGTACGATCTGCTCCAACTCCGCGTCACCGGAGAGCAGTTCCTCGCGCCAGCGCATGAAGACGTCGCGGTCATAGGGCCTGATATCGAGCGCTTCGATCATTGCGCCGCGAAAGACGGCATCGCGAAAACGGCTGAGGCTTGGAAGCGCCAGAAAGACCGACATCGGCACATAGAGGCAGATGAACCGCGTCGGGTCTTTGATATCCGTCACCTGATGCGGGATCATCCCCCAGAACAGGCAGAGCCGTCCTTCCGAAACGCTGAGCTCGCGCCCGTCGAACCAGTAGGTCATCTCGCCTTCCAGCACGAAATTGAGCTCGATCTGACTGTGCATGTGCGGGCCTGCCATGCGCCGCACATTGATGTTGTCGCCGGCGCAGAAACGGTGATCGCCAAACACCACCAGCGGATGGGCCGGATCGCGTTCCGGATGAACCGGTGTCGCTCCGAGCCTGTTCACGAGTTTCGGACGGCGGGTCATTTCATATCCTGCTGATGTTAGGAAACCGGAAGTCTATGCCGAAATGTCGGAAGTAGATTGCGGGTTTCGGCCGCAAGGTCAAGGCGTTCATGCGGGAGAGAGGAACAAGACGACCTGCGGGACGCAACGGCACCACACGCTGATCCTTGGGAGGATATCATGAATTCTTTTAAAGCCGCGCTCGCGCTCGGCTATGCACTGACCGTCTCGACCGCGTTCGCAGGCGAACTCGTCGTCAATTCCGACCAGACCGATCCGGCGCCGAAAAAGGCAATGGAAACCTTGATCGAAGGGTTCAAGGCTGCCCATCCGGACGTCACGGTCAAGTGGAACAATTTCGACCATGAAGGCTACAAGTCGGCGATCCGCAACTTCCTGACGGCGGACGCGCCCGACGTGGTGTCCTGGTATTCCGGCAACCGCATGGCCCCCTTCGTCAAGGCCGGCCTGTTCGAGGATGTCACTGATCTGTGGACCGAAAACAAGCTGGACGACCAGCTGAAATCGGCTGTGAAGTCAATGGAAATCGACGGCAAGAAATGGGGCATTCCCTATTCCTACTATCAGTGGGGCATCTACTACCGCAAAGACATCTTCGCCGAGCAGGGTATCACTCCGCCAAAGACCTGGGCCGAACTGATAGCCGCTTGCGAAAAGATCAAGGCAGCCGGCATGACGCCGTTTGCAATCGGCACCAAGGCCCTTTGGCCGACGGGCGGCTGGTTCGACTATCTCGACCTGCGCGTCAATGGCTACGAATTCCACATGGACCTGACGGCGGGCAAGGTTCCCTACACCGATCCGAAGGTGAAGGCCGTGTTCGAAAAGTGGGGCGAACTGGTCAAGCCCGGCTATTTCATTGAAAACCACGCCGCGATCGACTGGCAGGATGCCATCCCGCAATTCGTCCAGGGCAAGGCGCCGATGTATCTGATGGGCAATTTCGCCGTTGCTGCGATGGTCGATGGCGGGCTGAAGGAAGACCAGATCGGCTTCCTGCAGTTCCCGGAAATCACCGCCGGCATCCCGATGGCCGAGGATGCACCGACCGAATCCTTCCACATCCCGTCGGGTGCGAAGAACAAGGAAGATGCCCGCAAGTTCCTCGCCTATCTGGCAACGCCGGAGGCTCAGACCAAGATGAACGAGGTTCTCGGCCAGCTTCCGGTCAACAACCAGTCGGCCAAGTCGAACGATCCGTTCCTCAAGGCAGGCTTCGAGATGCTGGCCAACGCCTACGCCTTGGCCCAGTTCTACGATCGTGATGCACCGGCTGAAATGGCCAAGGCCGGTATGGAAGGTTTCCAGCAGTTCATGGTCAAGCCTGACAGTGTCGATGCGATCCTTGCACGCCTCGAAAAGGCACGCGGGCGGATTTACAAGTAGCGGCGGTCTCGGAATAACCCTCCCCCTTGTGGGGAGGGTCGGAGCGAAGCGAAGGGGAGGGGTTCTTTTTCTTAAACAGAAGAAAACCCCGCCCCACCCCTCCCCACAAGGGTGAGGGAGTACTCCGAGCATGCCGCGCCTTCATTAATCTCAAATTTTTTTAACAAAAGGGGCCGCGATGAGCAGCACCGTTCCCGCGACAACGAGTTACTGGAAACGCAACCAGCAGCGCCTCGCGCCCTGGCTGTTTCTGGCGCCCGGCATGATCATGTTTTCGATCTATGTGATCATCCCGATCTTTGAATCCATCTGGATCAGTTTCTACGACTGGGATGGCCTTGGGGCAAAGACCTGGATCGGCGTTGCCAATTATGTCGAGCTTCTCGATGACGAGGCGTTCTACACCTCGCTGAAGAACAACATCCTCTGGCTGGTGCTTTATCTGCTGGCGGTTCCGGCCGGTCTTGCCGTGGCGTTGTTTCTCAACCAGACGGTCACCGGCATCCGGCTCTATAAGTCGCTGTTCTTCTTTCCGTTCGTCATCAGCCAGGTGGTCGTCGGCCTGATCTTCACCTGGTTCTATGCCCCGGATTTCGGACTGCTTTCGGCGCTGATCAAGACGGTGACCGGCGAAAGCATCGCCATCCTTGCCGACGAGCGTTACGTGACGCTCGGCATCATCGCCGCTGGCCTCTGGCCACAGATCGCCTATTGCATGATCCTCTATTTGACGGGCCTCAACAACATCAATCCCGAGCAGGTGGAAGCCGCCCGCATGGACGGCGCCAAGGGCTGGTCGCTGCTCTGGAACATCGTCCTGCCGCAACTTGGTCCCGCCACCTTCATCGCCATCGTCGTCACTGTCATTGGGGCGCTGCGCTCCTTCGACCTGGTGTCGATCATGACCGATGGCGGCCCCTATGGATCGAGCCGCGTGTTGTCCTTTTACATGTATGAGCAGGCGCTGTCCGAATACGGCTACCGCATGGGTTACGGCGCGGCGATCGCGGTCGTTCTGTTCATGATCATGATGGTCTTCATCACGATGTTTATCGTGCGCATGCTGATGCAGGAAAGGAACGCCTGATGTTTCCAACGCCTGTCCAGAAGGCTTCCCCCTGGGTGCGCCACGCCTATACGATCATCCTGCCGGTCGCGCTGATCGTCTGGCTCTTGCCGCTGATCGGCGTCGCCATCACCTCGATTCGTCCGTCCGGCGATCTCGCCGCCGGCAACTATTTCGGCATACCCTCGCGCTTTGCCGGTATCGAGAACTACACCGCCGTCTTCCGGGATTCGCCGATCGGCTGGTACATCCTCAATTCCTTCAAGGTGACGATCCCGACGGTGATCGGCGCGGTCGGGCTTGCCTGCCTCTCTGGGTTCGCTTTGGCGGTCTACAAGTTCCGCGCCAACCTGATCCTGTTCTTCCTGTTCGTCGCGGGCAACTTCATTCCATTTCAGATTCTCATGGTGCCGGTGCGCGACATGACGCTGAAAGCGGGGCTCTACGACAGCATTTCCGGTCTGGTGCTTTTCCACATCGCCTTCCAGACCGGCTTCTGCACGCTGTTCATGCGCAACTTCATCAAGTCGCTGCCATTCGCGCTGATCGAATCCGCCCGTGTCGAAGGTGTCAGCGAGTGGCGGATCTTCCGCTATATCGTCCTGCCCTTGATGCGACCGGCCATCGCAGCCCTTTCGGTGCTGGTGTTCACTTTCATCTGGAACGACTATTTTTGGGCGACGGTCCTGGTGCAGGGCCAGCACGCCATGCCGGTGACGGCCGGGCTCTATTCGCTGAACGGCCAATGGATCGCCGCCTGGCATCTGGTCTCGGCCGGCTCGATCGTCGCCGCCATGCCGCCGGTGCTGATGTTCTTCCTGATGCAGAAACACTTCATCGCCGGGCTGACGCTCGGAGCGACCAAGGGATGATCGCCATGTCCTGCTTTTCCACATTTCAACGTACTTCGGGAGGCAAGGCCAATGGCTGATGTCACACTCCACAATGTCAAGAAACAGTTCGGCGCCGTCAGCGTCATCAAGGGCGTGGATCTCACCATCGCCGATGGCGAGTTCTGCGTCTTCGTCGGCCCGTCCGGCTGCGGCAAGTCCACGCTGCTGCGTATGATTGCCGGGTTGGAAGACATCTCCGCCGGTGACCTGAAGATCGGCGGCAAGGACATGACCCATGTCGGCCCGTCCGAGCGCGGCGTTGCCATGGTCTTCCAGTCCTATGCGCTCTATCCGCACATGACTGTTGCCGACAATATCGGTTTCGGCCTACGCATGACCGGTCACGACAAGGGCGAAATCGAAAAACGCACCAAGCATGCGGCAAAGATGCTGCAGCTCGAACCGCTTTTGACCCGCAAGCCCTCGCAGCTTTCCGGCGGCCAGCGCCAGCGCGTCGCCATTGGCCGCGCCATCGTCCGCAACCCGGAAGTCTTCCTGTTCGACGAGCCGCTGTCGAACCTCGACGCGGCACTGCGCGTGCAGATGCGCACCGAGATCAGCACGCTGCATCAGGACCTGAAGGCGACGATGATCTACGTCACCCACGATCAGGTGGAGGCCATGACCATGGCCGACAAGATCGTCGTCTTGAGTGCCGGATCGATCGAGCAGATCGGCTCGCCGCTCGAACTGTATCATAGACCGAAGAATCTCTTTGTTGCCGGCTTCATCGGCTCGCCGAAGATGAATTTTTTGCGGGCCACAGCCGCGCCTGCAGGCGACCAGATCCGGGTGACGTTGCCGGGTGCCATCGATATTCTGTTGCCTGCCGGTAATGCAAAGGTGAGCGAAGGCCAGCCGGTGACGCTCGGTATTCGTCCCGAACATATCGATGCTGATGCCAGGGACGGCGCCATCCTGTCAGCCAAGCTCAGGCTCGCCGAATATCTCGGCTCCGAGACGATGTTCTATGTCAGCCTTGCCGATGGCAGCGATATCGCCGTCAAGGCCGATGGGCTGGCCACGGCCAAACCGGGCACGGATTTCCGCATCGGCATTCCGCCGAAAGCCTGCCACCTCTTCGACGCCGAGGGCGTCGCCATCATCAATAGGGATCTGACGAAGTAATGCTGGGCGTTTGCTATTATCCGGAACATTGGCCAGAGGCATGGTGGGCAAAGGATGCCCGCCGCATGCGCGAGCTTGGTATCTCTTTCGTTCGCATTGGCGAATTCGCGTGGTCGCGGCTGGAGCCAAAGCGCGGCACGTTCGATTTTGACTGGCTCGACCGGGCCATGGATACGCTGGGTGCCGCCGGTCTGAAAGTCGTGCTCGGCACGCCGACGGCGACTCCGCCGAAATGGCTGATGGACGAATATCCGGAGATCGCCCCGGTTGACCAGCAGGGTCATGTCCGCGGCTTCGGTTCGCGCCGGCATTATACATTTTCCTCGGAAGTCTGGTGGCGCGAGAGCGCCCGCATCGTCGAGATCATCGCCAAACGCTACGGCGAGCATCCGGCACTCGATGGCTGGCAGACCGACAACGAGTACGGCTGCCACGACACGACGCAATCCTGGGGGCAGGAAGACCTGAAGGCATTTCGCCGCTGGCTGAGGCTGCGTTACCAGTCGACCGACCAGCTCAACGAAGCCTGGGGCAATGTCTTCTGGTCGATGGAGGTCAACAGTTTCGACGATGTCGTGCTGCCGAACCTGACGGTCACCGAGACCAATCCGGCGGCGCGGCTCGATTTCTGGCGTTTCCAGTCGGGGCAGGTGGCAGCCTATGACACGATGCAGTGCGAGATCATCCGCAAGCATTCTCCGGGCCGTTGGATCACCCATAACTTCATGGGCTTCGTCAATGATTTCGACCATTGGAAGGTCGGCGAGAACCTCGATATCGCCTCCTGGGATAGTTATCCGATCGGCTTTGTCGAAAAATTTCCGTTCAGCCAGGACGAAAAGAACCGCTGGGCGGAGACGTCGCATCCCGACATCGCACCATTTCATCACGACCTTTATCGCGGCGTCGGCCGTGGCCGTTTCTGGGTGATGGAGCAGCAGCCGGGTCCGGTAAACTGGGCGCCGTGGAACCCGGTGCCGAAGCCGGGCATGGTGCGGCTCTGGACCTGGGAGGCGTTGGCGCATGGTGCCGAAGTCGTCAGCTACTTCCGCTGGCGGCAGGCGCCGTTTGCGCAGGAACAGATGCACGCGGGCCTCAATCTGCCGGGATCGGACGAACTGTCGGCCGGCGGCCGCGAGGCGGAGGTCACCGGCCGCGAGATCATCGAGATGGGCGAACTGCCGACAACGGAACAAGCGCCGGTCGCGATCGTCTATGATTACGAAACCTACTGGAGCACCGTCATTCAGCCGCAGGGCAGGGACTTCCAGTATCACGACCTTGCTTTCCGCTGGTATGAGGCCGTGCGCAAGCTCGGGCTCAACGTCGATTTCGTTCCCCCGGGTGCGGCGCTCGACGGCTACAAGCTGGTCCTCGTGCCATCGCTGATGATTGTCTCGGAGGCAGCATTTCAGGCATTTGCCGCGGCGGAGGGCATCGTTCTCTACGGTCCACGCTCCGGCTCGCGCACGCGCCAGTTTTCCATCCCCGACAATCTGCCGCCGGGTCCGCTTGCCGCGCTGACGGGTATTCGCGTTACGCAGGTCTCGTCGCTGCGTCCCGGTCTTGAGGATGCCGTCTCCGGGGCCGTCTCGGGCGCTGCCATCCGCTGGCGGGAATATATCGAGACCGACGGCGAGGTTCTTGCGCATTTCACCAACGGCGATCCGGCATTGTCGGTGAAGGGCCGGCACCACTATCTTGCCTGCTGGCCTGATCAGTCTCTGCTACAACAGACGCTCACCCAACTGGCGGCAAAAGCTGGCCTCGAAACGGTGGCGCTGCCCGACCACATCCGTCTGCGCAAGCGTGGCGGCATGACGTTTGCATTCAATTACGGCACCGAATCCTGGGCAAGCCCGGCCACGGGTACCGTCATTCTCGGCGACATCGACGTGAAGCCGCAGACGGTAGCGGCCTGGCGGAAATAAAACTGGCGTTTTGCCCTTGCGTAAAAAACGATCTCCTCCACAAAAGGAGATCGTTTTTCGCATTGGATTTTTTGAATGAGAGCCAGCCTGAGACAGAAAATCATCGAGGTCTGCGATCGCAAGATCGCGGAAAAAGGACCCGGTGTCGGGCTGTCCTTCTACGCGTTCTTTGCAAACCGCAATGATGATCCTGAGCTGCTGATGGAAGCGGCCGAATGGTGGATCCGGACGCACAGGCTCGACCATTTCGAAAAGGCCGTGAAGATCAAGGCGATGGTGGAGGAGATGGCCTAAGCGGCCAAATCCGCCTTGGCCGCAAGGCCCGCCACATAGGTCTCGACGATTGCCCGGTCGTCACCCATGGTCTGCAGCAGGAACAATTCGTCGGACAACGAATTGACCATCTCCGCCTTCAGCGCCATGGCCGGTGTTGCCGCCATGTTGAGGACGATGAAGTCGGCATCCGTTCCAGGCTCCAGCGTTCCGATCTTGTCTTCCAGCGACAGCGCCCGTGCATTGCCAAGCGTCATGAAATAGGCGCTTTCCAGCGGGTTCAGCCGCTCGCCCTGCAATTGCTGGATCTTGTAGGCCTCGTCCATGGTGCGCAGCATTGAATAGCTGGTACCGCCGCCGATATCGGTGGCGAAGGAGACGCGCACGGGCTTCTCCCGGTTCATCAGCCTTCTCAGCGGAAACAAGCCGGAGCCGAGGAAAAGGTTCGAGGTCGGGCAGTGAACCGCAATCGAGCCGGTCTCGCTCATCGCATCCATTTCGCGCTCGGACAGGTGGATGGCGTGACCAAACAGGGTTTTCGGCCCTAGCAAGCCGTAGCGGGCATAGACATCGGTATAGTCGATGGCCTCCGGATAAAGTGCGCAGGTGAAATCGATCTCGTCGCGGTTTTCGGAGAGATGCGTCTGGACGTGGAGGTCGGGAAATTCGCGCACTAGGGCTGCCGCGGCCGACATCTGTTCCGGTGTCGAGGTGATGGCGAAACGCGGCGTGATGGCCACGTGGTTGCGGCCCTTGCCGTGCCATTGTTCGATCACGGCGCGAGTTTCGTCGTAGCCCATTTCGGGCGTGTCGAGCAGACCTTGCGGGGCGTTGCGGTCCATCATCACCTTGCCCGCGATCATGCGCATGTTACGGTTCAGCGCTTCGGCGAAGAAAGCATCGGCGGAAGCCTTGTGCACGGAGCAGTAGGCAGCGGCGGTCGTCGTGCCGTGGCGGACCATTTCATCAAAGAATTTTCCGGCAATACGCTGAGCATGCGCCGTCTCGACGAAGCGGCATTCCTCGGGAAACGTATAGGTGTTCAGCCATTCCAATAGATTGGCGGCATAGGAGCCGATCACCTGCATCTGCGGGAAGTGCAGGTGGGTATCGATAAAGCCGGGCATGATCAGATGCGGGCAATGGTCGATTTCGGTGACGTCGCCGGGCGCCTGCGTCTTGACGGCGTCATAGCCGCCGCTGGCAAGGATCAGTCCGTTCTCGACTAGCAGAGCGCCATCGGCTTCGTAGATATAGGAAGCGCTATCGTCCAGGCTCGAAGGAGCGCGGGTGAAACTCAGGGTGCGTCCACGGATGAGGGTAGCGGTCATTCTGTCTTGCCTTCCGAAACCGAGCTTTCAAACCATGCGGTCACAAGCTTGCGTTCGTCATTGGTCATGTCGGTGATATTGCCGGGCGGCATCGCATGGCTGCGTCCGGCCTGGATATAGATTTCGCGGGCGTGGGCGGCAATCTCAGCGTCGTTTTCGAGCATCACGCCCTTCGGTGCCCGATTGATGCCTTCATAGACGGGTTCGGCCGAGTGGCACATGGAACAGCGCGTCGAAATGGCGTCCTTCACGGCGGGGAAATGGGCATTGGCGGCGAATTGCTGGAAGGCGGGCGAGACTTCGGCCTTCTCTTCGCCGGTCAGCACTTTTGGCACTGTCGAGAGCCACATGATGACGATGAAGATGATCAGCGTGACGATCCATGTCCAGGTCGGACGTCCCTTTCTGGCATGGGTGGTATTGAACCAGTGCCGGATGGTGACGCCCATCAGGAAGACCAGAGCCGCGATTACCCAATTATAGGCGGTGGCAAAGGCCAGCGGATAGTGGTTCGACAGCATGAAAAAGACGACGGGCAGGGTCAGGTAATTGTTGTGCAGCGAACGCTGCTTGGCGATGACGCCATATTTCGGATCGGGCGTGCGGCCGGCAATCAGGTCGGCGACGACGACGCGCTGGTTCGGCATGATGATGAAAAAGACGTTGGCCGACATGATCGTCGCGGTGAAAGCGCCGAGATGCAGGAAAGCGGCGCGGCCGGTGAACACCTGCGTGTATCCCCATGCCATGATGACGAGCGCCACATAGAGGATGCCCATCAGCGTCCAGGTGTTCTTGCCGAGCGGCGATTTGCACAGGAGATCGTAGAAAATCCAGCCGATCGCGAGCGAACCGATCGAGATCGCAATAGCCGTGGTCGCGGAGATATCCAGCACATGGCGGTCGATCAGGAAGAGATCGGCGCCGCCATAATAGACCAGACAGAGCATGGCGAAGCCGGAGAGCCAGGTCGCATAGCTTTCCCATTTGAACCAGGTCAAGTGCTCCGGCATGGTGGCGGGCGCGACCAGGTATTTCTGGATATGATAGAAGCCACCGCCATGCACCTGCCACTCCTCGCCATAAGCACCAACGGGCAGATGGTCACGCTTCACCAGGCCGAGATCAAGCGCGATGAAGTAGAAGGACGAGCCGATCCAGGCGATTGCCGTGATCACATGCAGCCAGCGAACGGCAAAAGCTAGCCATTCCCAGGCGATGGCAAATTCATACATTGATGTTCCCTTTATGCTTCCTCTGCGCACCTTGCGCAAAAATGCCCGGCGGGGGAAGAGGGCGATGCGGTCGTCAGACGCTATTTGGTGAAGCTGTTGGCTTGCGGGTTGAGTTCGCCGAGAATCCAGTCGCGAAACATGCGGATTTTCGGCGTGTTGCGTCGTGCATGCGGATAGACGACCCAGTAGTTGTGGCCATCGTTGCCGACCAGTTCGAACGGCTGGTAGAGCCTGCCGAGCGCGATGTCGTCCGGGTAGAAATCCGGCGTCAGGATGGCAACACCCTGGCCGGCGATCGCCGCGCGCGCTTCGAAACTCTGGGCTCCAAGCCGGCTGGTCGGCCGTCCCTCCAGATCCGGATCGTCAACACCTGCTGCAGCAAACCACAGCCGCCACCACGGATCGCCAGCATCGATGATCCGCAGTTTCAGAAGGTCACGCGGCTCCTGGATGCCGCCGACCGTTTCGGCAAGCGCCGGGCTCAGCATCGGTGTGAACTCGATGGGCATCAGGGGATGGCTGTCGAGGCCCGGCCAGACGCCGGTTCCTGCGCGGATGGCAAGGTCGGTGGATTCCGCGATGAGGTCGATCACCTTGTCGGTGGTGGTCAGCCGTACGGCGATGTTCGGATGGGCGAGCTGAAAGCTGCCGATGTTGCGGGCGAGCCATTGCGAGGCAAAGGTTGGCGTCGAGTTGATCAACAGGGCGCTGTTGACATCACCGCGCGCCGATAGCACCGCTTCCTGCAGCATCTCGAAAGCTTCGGTAACACGTGGTGCGAGTTGCTCGCCAACATCGGTCAGCACAATCTGCCGTGGCCGCCGCAGGAACAGCGGCTCGCCGACATTCTCCTCGATCAGCTTGATCTGATAGCTGACCGCCGTCTGCGTCATGCCGAGTTCAGCGCCTGCCTTGGTGAAGCTGCCCAGCCTTGCCGCCGCTTCGAACACGCGAAGCGCATTGAGCGGAAACTGTTTCGACATTTTCATGGATAAGTTCTCTTAATGCATGCTGACGGTTGTTCGATTGGAATTGGAGCATGTTTGCGCGCATGCTGCAATCACATTCACGAAAACAACAGGTGCCGTCATGGATTGCCAAGCAATTGAAAGATATCAACCAATGTCGCGCAAGCGCAGCGAGGGATGGCGCTCCGTGCTGGCAAGACTGCTCTGCGGGTTTCAACCACGCTACCCGAGGCTCGATCTCGAAGTGATGTCCGAATACATGAAGAGAGACTTGGGATTCATGGACGGTCGCGACCCGCGTGAGGATTCGGATATGACGCGATAGACCCTGTTTGCCGCCGGACATATTCAGAAGGTCCGGCGGTGTGATGTCAGCGTGGTACGCCCAGTTCGCCGCGTTCCAATTGTTCGAGATAGATGAATTCCGGCGCCTCGACCCCGGCCTTGGCGCGGATCTCGACCAACCGGTCGGACTCGAAAAATGCTCTCGCCGCATCGAGTGAACTCCATAACGCATAATGGACGATCCGGTTGGGGTCGGTATCGTATTTCAGCACTTGATAGGCGATCTCACCGGCCTCGCGGCGGATGCCGGCAGCGGCGTCGAAAATTGCCTTCCAGGCGGGGTAATCGGCGACCTCATGGATGATCAGAACGTAGGGCATGGTTTTCCTTCGATGGATTGGAGGGAGCGTCGCATCATGCCTTTGCCGTGAATGTAGCATTGGCTCTGGAACGGCGTGTATTTGTTTGCAGGGGACGCCCTCTTCAACGGCTTGTCCGGCCAGGGATTGATGCCGTCGCGCAGCCAGAGTAGGCTATCCAGCCAGAAGCCGGCGGCGTGGCGTTTGTGAAAGAGGCTGAAATGGCCGATGCGGTCGAAGCCAAGATCTGTCGGTGACAAGGCGGCTTCGGCAGGACTGGCATTTTCATAATACTTGAGCGCCCGGCGAATGGCATTCGAGGTGCCGATGTCATCATCCGTCACTCCGATCGCCAGAATGTCGGCGGTGACGGCAGAGAACCGCCTCAAAATATCCGGCCGGTCTTCGCGCCGATGGGTAAGTTCCATGCGGGCGCGGCGAAAACTCCAGTCTCTCGCCACCCCTGCCGGAAGGTCTTCCAGCCAGCCGAGCATCCTGCCGGGGAAATATCCGCATATCGCCGTCAGGAGCGGCATGGCGAGATGCCATTTTAAAAACAGGCGCAGGCGTTGATCTCCGGCATAGTCGCGCCAATAGGCATATTGGGCGCCGACAGTGAGCATGCGGTCGACCAGCGGCGCGTTTTCCGCAAAGCCGGGCAGGAACCCGCCGATGCTGTGGCCGACCACGAGCCTGGGGCCATCCTGTCTATGGGTGTCCAGAAAGGCGAGGGCTGCAACGAAATCCAGTTCACCCCAATCCGCCCAGCGATAGGTGCAGCCGCGCAGTGTGGCGGGCCGCGACTGGCCAATGCCGCGATAATCATAGGTCAGCACCGTGAAACCGTGACCGGCAAGAAACCGCGCATAGGCGTGATAGTAGCGCGCCAGCACGCCGGTTGCCGGATTGATGATGACGCTGCCGAAATCGCCGTTACCCGTGCCTCTCCAGACATGGCCGCCAAGCCGGACGCCGTCTGCGCAGACAATCCCGACGGGCCAGCCGTCCATCTCCAGCATGATCGTTCTCCGGCGGTTTCGATGGCTTTATCGTAGGCGAGAGCATTGCTTGTGTATATTCACTGGTCGGTATACATTGAAGTATGAGCACATCGGCACTTCCCACCCGCGACCGTATTGTTTCCGCTGCCTCAAAGCTGTTTTACAGCGAGGGCATCCGTGCCGTCAGCGTCGATGCGGTGGCGGAAAAGGCGGGAGTGACCAAGCGCACGCTTTACTACCATTTTGACAGCAAGGACGACCTGATCGCCGCTTATCTGGAAGAGCGTGACCAGCCAAATCTGGCCCTGTTCAAGCGATGGTTTTCAGAAACGGAAGGCGATGTCGCCGACAAGGTGCGAGGTATCTTCTTCAATCTGGCGGTTGCAGCCCGGCATCCGCGCTGGAAGGGCTGCGGGTTTCTGAGAACGTCGGCCGAGCTTGCCAATATGCCCGGTCATCCGGCGATGAAGATCGGTGCCGCGCACAAGCGGCGGGTTGAGGACTGGTTGAACAGCACCTTCGAGGCGGCGGAATTGGGTGCGCAGGCGCGGATGCTTGCCCGGCAGACGATCCTGCTGCTGGACGGCTCTTTTGCCGTCGTCCTCCTGCATCGGGACCCCTCCTATATGGAAACAGCGGGCGAGGCCGCACATGCGCTGATCCGTGCCTCCATGCCGCGTCCGTAGAGGCTACCGCGCATGCAGCGCGACGAGAATCTCTGCCGCAGTCATGGCAGCGATCACCGAGGGGCGCTTGTCGCTGACGGCCTTGCCGCCGATGGGCAGGACGAGCCTGCCGATCGCCTCGTCGCCGAGGCCGTCCTTCTTCGCCCAGTTTGAGAACGTTGCACGCTTGGTCCTGGAGCCGATCATGCCCACGTAAGCAAGGTCGTCGCGGGCGAGTGCTTCCCTGGCAATGAGGAAATCCAGCGCGTGATCATGTGTGAGGATAACCACGGCAGAACCCGGCGCGATCTCCTTGACGATCGCCTCCGGCATGGCAACCAGGCGATGGCTGGCACCGGCCGACATCAGGTCGAGTTCATTCTTCCGGGTTTCCACCGCGTAGGTCTTCAGCGGTAAAAGCAGGAGTGCGTCTGCCAGTGCGCGCCCGACATGGCCGGCCCCGAACAGCCAGACCTCCGGCAGGGCCTGCAATCGTTGCCTCAGTTTCCGGTCGAGTGCTGCGCGGGTGGCGTCATCGCCGATCCGGAATGTCAGAACCACGCGGCCCCCGCAGCATTGGCCGATATCGGGGCCGAGCGGGATGTCCATCTCCAACTGGTCATTCACACCTGCGAGCAATGCTCGTGCATGGTCGATCGCCATATGCTCCATCTGGCCGCCGCCGATCGTACCATGCGTGTCTGCCGGAGAGACCAGCATGACCGTGCCGGCTTCGCGGGGTGTCGATCCGAAGGTCTGCTTGATCTCGACGATGACCAGCTTGTATTCGCGCGCAAGGAACGCTTCGAGGCTGTCGATTGCAAAGTTCATTTCAAGGCTCTTTATGCTCTTCCTGTCCGCAGGCGCTCGACGGCCATCAGGATGCGTTCCGGAGTGGCCGGTGTATCGAGCCGCGGGCATTCGCGGTAATCGGCGACACTGGCAACCGCCATCGACAGGGCTTCGAGAACCGAGATCGGCAGCATGAATGGCGGCTCGCCGACAGCTTTCGAGCGGCCGATGGTCATCTCGGCATTTTCGGCCCATTCCGCCAGCTTGACGTTGAAGATCTTTGGCCGGTCGGAGGCGAGCGGAATCTTGTAGGTCGATGGCGCGTGGGTGCGCAGTCGCCCCTTGGCATCCCACCACAATTCCTCGGTCGTCAGCCAGCCCATGCCCTGCACGAAAGCGCCCTCGACCTGACCGATATCGATCGCCGGATTGAGCGACTTGCCGACATCGTGCAGCACATCGACCCGGTCGACCATATATTCGCCGGTGAGCGTATCGATAGAAACTTCTGAGACCGAGGCGCCATAGGCGAAATAATAGAACGGCGTCCCACGGCCGGTATTGCGGTCCCAGTGGATTTTCGGTGTCTTGTAAAAGCCTGCCGCCGAGAGTTGTACGCGGGCAAAATAGGCCTGCTTGATGAAGGCTGGGAAGGGCACCAACTCATCGCCGATCTTCACATGATTGGGTACGAAAGTGATGTTTTCTCGCTCGGTCTGCCAGCGTTCGGCGGCGAAATCGACAAGCCGCTCCTTGATCTGCCGGGCGGCATCATAGGCCGCCATGCCGTTCAAATCCGACCCGGAGGAGGCGGCGGTTGCCGACGTGTTCGGCACTTTGCCGGTGGTGGTCGCGGTGATCTTGACGTTGGTGATGTCGACCTGAAAACTGTCGGCCAGAACCTGCGCCACCTTGGTATAGAGCCCCTGGCCCATTTCGGTGCCGCCATGGTTCAGGTGGATCGAGCCGTCCTGATAGACATGCACCAGCGCGCCCGCCTGGTTGAAGGCGGTCATGGTGAAAGAAATGCCGAATTTGACCGGTGTCAGCGCGATACCCTTGCGGATGATGCGGCTGGTCTTGTTGAAGTCGATGACCGCCTTGCGCCGCGCCTGATAATCGGCGCTCTCTTCCAGCTCCGCGACAATGCGGTGGATGATGTTGTCTTCAACCTGCTGATGGTAGGGCGTCAGGTCACGGCCGGAGCCTTTTTCGCCGTAGAAATTCACCTTGCGGATATCGAGCGGGTCCTTGCCCAGCGCATAGGCGATCTCCTCGATGATTCGCTCGCCGCCGACCATGCCCTGCGGCCCGCCGAACCCGCGATAGGCGGTGTTGGAGACGGTGTGGGTCTTTAGGGGTTGCGAGGTCAGTTTTACATGCGGATAGAAATAGGAACTGTCGGCATGGAACAGCGCACGGTCGGTGACCGGGCCGGACAGGTCCGAGGAATAACCGCAGCGGGCGGCATAGTTCGCCTTGACCGCATGGATACGGCCGTCGTCATCGAAGCCGACATCGTAATCGACAAGGAAGTCGTGCCGCTTGCCGGTCGCGGTCATGTCCTCGTCGCGGTCCGGCCGGAATTTCACGGCGCGCTTCAGTTTCTTCGCGGCCACTGCGGCGAGTGCCGCAAACTGGTTGCCTTGTGTCTCCTTGCCGCCAAAACCGCCGCCCATGCGCCGGACCTGCACGGTCACGGCGTTGGATGGGACCCCAAGCACGTGGCCAACCATATGCTGCACTTCGCTCGGGTGCTGGGTGGACGACCAGACGGTGATCTCGTCGTCCTCGCCCGGAATGGCCATGGCGATATGGCTTTCGAGATAGAAATGCTCCTGTCCGCCGATCCGCATCCGGCCGGCCAGGCGGTGCGGGGAGAGCTCAAGCTCCGCTTCGGCATCGCCCCGCGACAATGTCAGCGGCTTGGTGACAAGCTCGGCGCCGTTCTCCAGTGCGTCGAGAATATCTGTGTGATGCGGCAGGTCGCGATAGATGATTTTTGCCTTGCGGGCAGCCCTTCGGGCAATGTCACGTGTCTCGGCGATTACGGCAAATGTGGGCTGCCCGTGGAATTGCACCAGACCTTCGGCCAGCACCGGCTCGTCATCGAGATGGCTGGGGCTGATATCGTTGGAATGCGGCATGTCTTTTGCGGTCAAAACACAGACGACGCCGGGCGTTGCCTCGACGTCGGACAGGTCCATCGAAACGATCTCGGCATGGGCGCGGTCGGTCATGCCCAAAGCGCCATGCAGCGTACCTGCCGGTTCCGGAATGTCGTCGATATAGTCGGCTGTGCCCGAGACGTGCTTGTGGGCGCTGTCGTGGCGCAAATTCGAATGCATGGAACCGGCGATGGTCTTGCGTTCCTCGAAGGTGGAGTTGTCCATCAGTAGGTTCCTTCGCTTCTTTCTCTTCTCCCCAGCGGGGAGACGGTGGCCCGAAGGGCCGGATGAGGGGGAGCCGCACAAACTGGACTTTGCCGCAAGACCCCCTCATCACCTCGTTCCACTCGCCACTTCTCCCCGCTGGGGAGAAGAGGAAAACCGCCGCCCGCACTCATGCCGTCACCTCAAAGCGGACGAGTTCCGCCTTTTGTCCCGAAGTTTCCAAAAAGAACCGCAACAGAAGGTTCTTCGCCGTCAGCATGCGATAGGCGGCCGTGGCCCGCCAATCCGTCAGAGGCTGGTAATCGGCATCAAATGCGGCCTGAGCGGTCTTAACGGTTTCCTCGTTCCAGAGGTTCCCGACCAACGCTTTTTCGACATTGGAGGCCCGCTTTGGTGTCCCGGCCATGCCGCCGAAGGCGATCCGGGCGGAGGCGACGGTGTTGTCACTGTTGAGCGAAAGGCGGAAAGCGCCGCAGAGCGCTGAGATATCCTCGTCACGGCGTTTGGAGATCTTGTAGACAGCGAAATGATCGTCCGCAGGCAAATGCGGCACGAAAATGCTTTCGACGAATTCGCCGGGTTTACGATCCTGGCGGCCATATTCGATGAAATAGGCTTCGAGGGGCACGGTTCGCTGCCCGGTTTTCGAACCCAGATTGACGCTGGCGCCAAGCGCGATCAGTGGCGGCGGCGTATCGCCGATCGGCGAGCCGTTGGCGACGTTACCGCCGATCGTGCCCATGTTACGCACCTGCTCGCCGCCCAGCCGGTCGAGCATGCGGCCAAAGGCGGGATAACGGGCGGAAATGGCTGAAAAGGCGGTGGAATAGCTGACGCTGGCCCCGATCAGGATGCCATCCGCCGTTTCTCGGATGAACTGCAAATCTTCCAGGCCGTTGATGAAAATGACCGGATTGAGCGCGCGCATCTGCTTGGTGACCCAAAGCCCGACATCGGTGGACCCGGCAACGATGGTCGCCTGCGGATGATCCGCCAGCGTATCGGCAAGATCGGCTGCGGTGCCGGGCACGATCAGAGTGGCATCACCGCTTGTCATGCGGATCGTTTGTGGCGAGCGGATTGCGGTCAGCTTGGTGATGATCTCGTTCCGGGCCTTGACGATCGGGTCGAACACGGCATCGGGTCTGGCCTTCGCCACGGCTTCCGCCGCCTTGACGATCGGCTCGTAGCCCGTGCATCGACAGAGATTGCCTTGCAGCGCCTTTTCGATATCGGCCCGGCCTGGATTGTCCTTCGATAGCCAGAGGCCATAGAGCGACATGATGAAACCGGGCGTGCAGAAGCCGCATTGGGATCCGTGATAGTCAACCATCGCCTGCTGAACCGGATGCAGCGTTCCATCCTTTGCCGCCAGATGTTCGACGGTGACGACATGAGTGGCGTTCAGCGAGCCGGTGAACCGGATGCAGGCATTGACGCTTTCGTAAACGAGTTCACCGGCCGATAGCCGTCCTACCAACACGGTGCAGGCGCCGCAATCTCCTTCGGCGCAGCCTTCCTTGGTGCCGGTCATACGCTTTTCGAGGCGCAGAAAATCGAGCAGCGTCGCGGTTGGCTGCACGGTGGTGAGCGCAATCTCCCGATCGTTCAGGATAAAACGGATGCTGCCGGACGACTGTGTCATTCTGTCTCTTCTTTTCATTTCGACTCTTGAAACTATGCCCAAAACCGGCACCCTGACAATTGTGTTTTTGCCGTTTTCCGCCCGGTCTTTCAGGTGAGCGCGGACATCTGGATTTGCGTTTTGTTTTCGTTTGACATTCGTTTTTGTATCGTATTGAAGTTTTTGAAATGGCTCGCGGCCTCCGAGGAGGGGCCGTGGAGATAAGAAACGCCGGGAGGGGCAGCATGGCCGGATATGTTCTCGCAATCGATCAGGGCACGACATCGAGCCGTGCGATCGTGTTCGACAAGAACCAGAAAATTGCGGGCTCCGGACAAAAGGAATTCAAACAGCATTTTCCGAAATCCGGCTGGGTCGAGCATGACCCGGAGGAGATCTGGGAGACCGTCGTCTGGGCAATCAAGGAAGCGATCAGCAAGGCCGGTATCCAGGCCAGCGATCTTTCGGCCATCGGTATTACCAATCAGCGCGAGACCGTCGTCGTCTGGGAGCGCGACAGCGGCAAAGCGATTCACAATGCCATCGTATGGCAGGACCGGCGCACCGCATCCTATTGCGACAAGCTGAAACGTCAGGGGTTGGAGAAGACCTTCACCAAGAAGACCGGCCTGCTGCTCGATCCGTATTTTTCCGGCACGAAGTTGTCCTGGATGCTGGCCAACGTCAAAGGTGCCCGCACGCGTGGTTCCCGGGGCGATCTCTGCTTTGGCACCGTCGATACTTTCCTGATATGGCGGTTGACCGGCGGCAAATCCTTCGTCACCGACGCGACCAATGCCTCGCGCACGCTGATGTTCAACATCGCCACCAATGACTGGGACCGCGAACTGCTCGACATTCTGCGTGTGCCGGAAGCAATGCTGCCGCAGGTTCTCGACTGCGCTGCCGATTTCGGCGTGACGGACGCTTCTATCTTCGGCGCTGAAATTCCGATCCTCGGTGTCGCCGGCGATCAGCAGGCCGCAACCATCGGCCAGGCCTGTTTCCAGCCCGGCATGATGAAATCCACCTATGGCACTGGCTGCTTTGCACTTTTGAACACCGGCAAGGACATCGTCCGCTCAAAGAACCGGCTTCTGACAACCATCGCCTACCGCCTTGACGGCGAAACCACCTATGCGCTCGAAGGCTCGATCTTCGTTGCCGGTGCCGCCGTGCAGTGGCTGCGGGATGGTCTGAAAGTGATCAAGGCAGCGCCCGATACAGGCACGCTGGCTGCAAGTGCTGATCCCTCGCAGGAAGTTTATCTCGTTCCTGCCTTTACCGGCCTTGGCGCGCCGCATTGGGATCCCGATGCGCGGGGCGCCATCTTTGGCATGACGCGCAATACCGGCCCAGCCGAGTTTGCCCGCGCAGCCCTTGAGGCCGTTTGTTACCAAACGCGCGACCTGCTCGATGCGATGCACAAGGACTGGAAGAGCGACGGCCGAGAAACCGTGCTGCGTGTCGATGGCGGCATGGTTGCCTCCGACTGGACGATGCAACGCCTGTCCGATCTGCTCGATGCGCCGGTCGACCGGCCGACCATTCTGGAAACAACGGCGCTCGGCGTTGCCTGGCTTGCCGGCAGCCGGGCAGGGGTCTGGCCGAACCAGAAGGATTTCGCCAAGTCCTGGGCAAGGGACCGACGGTTCGAGCCGGAGATGGACGAGGCAACACGGAAGGCCAAGATCAAGGGCTGGAAGGATGCCGTGCGGCGGACCCTGAGCGAATAATTCTGGCTTGCCGGGATTTTGCAAACTATCCTGCAGCATGAAACACACCGTTTCAACGGAAGGCCTGTGCCATCGCCCGATACGTGACTATTTGTGATGCCAAACAATAGCTTCGCCCCAAATCGGGCTGATCAGACAGGCAGGACATCATGGAACTCGGTCTTTACACATTCGGCGATGTTCATCCGCAGGCACCACAGGGGCGTGGCAGAGAGGGCGAGGAGCGCGTGCGCCATCTGATCGAGGAAATCGAGCTGGCCGACCAGGTCGGGCTCGATGTCTTCGGCTTGGGCGAGCATCACCGATCGGATTATGTCGCGTCGGCGCCGGCTATGATCCTCGCGGCTGCCGCCGCGCGGACGAAAAACATCAAGCTGACCAGCGCCGTCACCGTGTTGAGTTCGGATGATCCTGTCCGGGTGTTCCAGCAATTTGCAACGCTCGACCTGATTTCCAATGGTCGTGCCGAGATCATGGCGGGGCGGGGTTCGTTCATCGAATCCTTCCCACTGTTCGGCTATGATCTCGAAGATTACGATCTGCTGTTTTCGGAAAAGCTGGATCTGCTCCTGGCGATCCGCGATGGCGAGGTCGTCACTTGGTCTGGCGAGAAGCGGGCTCCGATCAACGGCCGAGGTGTCTATCCGCGGCCCGTCAACGATCCGCTACCGGTCTGGGCCGCGGTTGGCGGCACGCCGCAATCGGTGGCGCGGGCTGGCGTCCTCGGCCTGCCGGTGGCACTGGCGATCATCGGTGGCGAACCGGCGCGTTATGCACCTTTGTTCGATCTCTACCGCGAAGCTGCGCGCCGGGCAGGGCAGGATGCGTCGAAACTGAAAACCAGCATCAATGTCCATGGTTTCATTGCCGATACCAATGAAAGGGCCGGTGATCAGTTCTATGGTCCGCAGGCAGAGGTCATGAACCGGATTGGGCGGGAGCGCGGCTGGGGACCGACCAGCCGGGCGCATTTCAACCAGTCGATCGGGCCGAACGGCAATCTCTTCCTCGGGGACCCAGATACGGTGGCGGAAAAGATCATCCGGCACCAGAAGATCTTCAAGAATGACCGTTTCCTGCTGCAGATGGCGATCGGCCTGATGCCGCATGACCAGATCCTGCGCGGCATCGAACTCTACGGCACGAAGGTGGCGCCGTTGGTGCGCGCCGCGTTGGCTAAGGAGAAGAAACAGACAGAAACCACCTGACGGCAGTGATTTTCCTCTGGTCTGCGTCTGGATTGGCCGCTTTCGGCGAGTTACATAAACAGCCGAAAGCGAGAGACGATGACACTCAACAACGACGAAGACCTGGAGCGGCTGAAGGAAATCGGTCGTATCTGCGCCAATACGATCCAGATCATGGCGGCAGCGCTTGAGCCGGGCATGACGACGGCGGAATTGGATACGATCGGCCGCAAACTCCTGGAGGAATCTGGCGCGCGCTCCGCTCCGGAATTGACTTACAATTTTCCGGGCGCAACCTGTATCAGCGTCAACGAGGAAGTTGCCCATGGCATTCCGGGCAGCCGTATCATTCAGGCAGGCGACCTTGTCAATATCGACGTTTCCGCTGAAAAGAACGGGTGGTTTGCCGATACCGGCGCGTCCTTTGCCGTGCCGCCGGTCAAGCCGCAGGTTGAGCGTCTTTGCCGTGACGGCAAACGCGCCATGTGGGTGGGGCTGAACGAAGTAAAGGCGGGAAAGCCGCTGGCCGCGATCGGCAATGCCATCGGCGCCTTCGCCAAGAAGAACCGCTACACGCTGATCACCAACCTGGCGAGCCACGGCGTCGGCCGTTCGCTGCACGAAGAGCCGACCGAAATCTCCACTTGGCCCGACAAGCACGAGAAGCGGCGGATGACCGACGGCATGGTTTTCACCGTCGAGCCGTTTCTGTCGCTTGGGGCGCAATGGGCGGAGGGTGGCGACGATGAATGGACGCTCTACAGCGAACCGCGGGCGCTGACCGTGCAGTACGAGCACACGGTGATCGTCACTCGCAACGGTCCGCTGGTCGTTACATTGCCGGGCTGACGGTTGTTCCATTCGCGCGGCTGAACGGCATCATCAGATTTTGTCGTTTGTCATCGTCATGCTGCATTGCAATAGGTAGGGCATGACCAAGCCCAATCTGCCATCACACCAGAACCTCGTCCCGACTGCCCTTGCCGGCGCCATCGCCATGGCGGTCGCGATGGGGTTTGGGCGGTTTTCCTATACGCCGATCCTGCCCGGCATGATGAGCGGCCTTGATTTGAGCCCGGCCGATGCCGGGTTGATCGCGTCGGCTAATTTCATCGGTTATCTCGTTGGCGCGGTCGCTGCTGGTTACGGCTGGGCGGCCGGGCGCGAGCGGGCGGTCAGTCTGTCGGCGCTTGTTGCAACCACGGTTCTGTTGCTTGCCATGGGGCTGACGTCGTCACTGCTGCTGTTTTCGGTCATCCGGTTTCTTGCCGGTGTCGCCAGCGCGTTCACGATGATCTTCACTTCGGCGATTGTGCTCAGCCGGGGATTGGCGGCCGGTAATCCGCATGTGCAATCCATCCATTTCGGCGGTGTGGGCATCGGCATCGCGGTGTCGTCGCTGATGGTCTTTGTGTTGCCCTCCGGCGGCTTCGGGACTTTTGCCGGCTGGCAGGCAGCGTGGTTCGGTGGCGCTGCAATCGCGTGTCTCGGCACGATCGCGGTGGCTTTCCTCCTGCCGTCTGGCCCTGCTTCCGGTAAAAGTGCCGAGCGGGAAAAGCCGCTGGTGTGGACACGGCCGCTCGTGATCGTCACGCTGACTTATGGCCTGTTCGGCTTTGGTTACATCATCACCGCAACCTTTCTGGTTGCGATGGCGCGGCAAGGGGCAAGCGATCATACGGTCGAGTTCCTCGCCTGGCTGATCACCGGCCTCAGTGCGGCGATCTCGGTACATCTGTGGCGCCGTGCTGTGCCACGGCTTGGGATCACCGGTGTCTATCTGGCTGGCCTTGTTGTCGAGGCTATCGGTCTTATCCTCGTCGTCACCCTGCCATCGCCCTATGCGCCGCTTATCGGCGGCCTGATGCTCGGGCTGACCTTCATCATGGTGACGGCTTACGGCCTGCAGATCGGCCGGGCGCTGGCACCGGAAAGCCCGCGCAAGGCGCTTGCCTTCATGACGGCCGCATTTGGCGTCGGTCAGATCATCGGACCTCTCGTTGCCGGTTGGCTGGCCGAAGGCAATGGGAATTTCAATGCGCCGACGCTGGTTGCGGCAGCCGTGCTCCTGTTCTGCGCTGGCCTGATCGCAATGGAGTTCCGCCGGATGGTTGCTGCCATGACGGCCTGAACAGTCTCGCGATTAAATAACGGTAACATTAGCTTGACGTGATTGGCAGGTGAGGGCTTTTGCCCTAGGTTCGCCACATCGAAGCAGGGTGTTCGCGCCCGCAGAAAACGTGAGTGCCGCCTTGTTCCATTCCTTCTTTCCCCGGCCGAAACCATTTTTTATCTCGGCTTTCTTGTGGGCCATCCTCGTCATCGGATCCTGGTATGCGGGCGGGGGGGCGCTCGGCCCCACGCTCGGTTTTACGGCGCGTGATCCCAATGCCGGCGTGGACATTTCGCTTTTCTGGTCGGGGGCGTTTCTGTGGTTTTACATTTATTACGCCCTGGCAACCGCGGTCTTTGCTGCCTTCTGGTTCTGGTACGCTCCCCACCGCTGGCAATACTGGTCGGTGCTGGGAAGCTCTTTGATTGTGTTCGTCACCTATTTCTCGGTGCAGGTTAGTGTCGCCTTCAATGCGTGGTACGGTCCCTACTACGACCTCCTGCAGCAGGCTATGGCAAGGACGGCACCGGTAACGGTGGAGCAACTCTATACTGGGCTTCTCGGGATCACGGGTATTGCTTTCGTATCCATAACGGTCAGCGTGCTGAACCTGTTTTTCGTTAGCCACTACATTTTTCGGTGGCGCACTGCGATGAACGAATTCTACATGGCGAACTGGTCGAAGCTTCGCCACATCGAAGGTGCTTCGCAGCGTGTGCAGGAAGACACGATGCGTTTTTCCGGTACGGTCGAGGGCCTCGGCGTCGGTTTCGTCAGGGCGATCATGACGCTGATTGCCTTCATGCCGGTGCTTTTCACTTTTTCAGACAAAATCAACGAGCTGCCGATTATTGGGCAAGTCCCGCATGCGCTGGTTTGGGCGGCGATCCTATGGGCACTGTTCGGGACCTTTTTCCTGGCCGTTGTCGGCATCAAACTGCCCGGTCTGGAATTCCGCAACCAGCGCGTCGAAGCAGCTTATCGCAAGGAACTTGTTTATGGTGAAGACCATGAGGATAGAGCCCAGCCGGCGACGGTGGCGGAACTCTTCGCCAACGTTCGGAAGAACTACTTCCGGCTCTATTTCCACTATCTCTATTTCAATATTGCCCGCTTTTTCTATCTCCGCGCGGATGACCTCTACAGCCTGCTGGTGCTGATCCCATCGGTCGCCGCCGGGAAGGTAACGTTGGGCATCTTCACGCAGGTCAGCAATGTTTTTGATCAGGTGCGGTCATCATTCCAGTATCTAATCAATTCCTGGACGACAATTGTCGAGCTGATGTCCATTTACAAACGTCTGAAGGCTTTTGAGGCCACGATCTACGACGAGCCACTGCCGGATATCGACCAACGTTTTCTCCGGCGCGAAGATACGGACGGCGAGCTGGCAGCCAACCGCCCCTGAGTTTCGTCAGGCTTGGGATACTTTTTAAAAGGCGGAGCGATCCGCCTTTTTCTGTTTGGCGATCATCGGCAAAGCCTCCGCATAACTCACGCAGGCGACGTCGGGCTTGCCGCAGGTTTCGGTGAGAAACCGGTCGAGCGCGCGCCAATAGGCGCCGCCATTCATCTCGACGAAATGGAAACCGAGTTGTAGCGGAATGCGGCTGCCGTCATATTCTTTCTGGAAGGCCTTGCGGTAGGCATCGAGCGTGCGCTCTTCGAAGACGGCGCTGTCCTTCTTGTTTTCGATGCCCATGGAGTGGCGAACGAACAGATTGTAGTCCATGCCGATCACCCGGCGCTGCTGCGGGCCTTCGGGAATGAGTGGCAGGCCGAAGCGTGGCAATCCATCAGCATCCGACGGCCAGCCCGGTCCCTTGGTGACGAGGCTGGCATCATAGGTAAAGCCGTCCTGCTTCAAGGCGGGGAGCAGGCCATCGCTGAGCGACAGATAGGGTGCGCGAAAACCTTTGATATCGTGGGCGGCGAAATCGGCCCAGCCCTGTGGCTCCTCACCTGGAATGCCGGCGGCCTTCCAGGCGCCGGCCAGTGCCATATTGAACGCAGAGAATTCCTGTTTCCAGTCCGCAGTACTCCAGCCTTTGCCGTCGAAATGGCCACACGCATGACTGCCGATATCATGGCCGGCCTCGTGGGCTGCCCAGATATGGCGGACGCGGGACTGAATCTCTTCGCGGCTCTGGGCAAAGCCGACATTGGAGCGTGCGGCCTTGTGGCCCGGCGCCTGATAGCTCTTGCCGCCTTCGGCTCGGGTCATGAGGAAGGTGCAGGAGAGAAAATACGTGAACTGCGCGCCGGTGCGCTTGCCCATATCCAGGCTTTTTTCCCATAGTTTGTTGTCGTGCGCGCCATCGAACGAGATGATGACGAGTTGCTTGCGTTCCGCCGGTGCTGGAGGCTCGACGGCGTGGGCAGCGGCAGGGGCGAGTGCCATTGCGAAAGCAAGACAGGGGGCTGCGGAAATTCTGGGCATGCGGGAACCTTGGGCGGCGAATGCGGGATTGCGTTCCCTGAGCCAAGAATGCGGCAATCCTTTGATCGGACTGGAAAACAAGCCGCATTACCGCTATGCGATAGTTCTGAATTCATAACAGTTGCGGGTATCCTTCATGGCCTTTCTCATTCTCGGTATCGTCATCTTCCTCGGCATCCATCTGGTGAAGAGCTTTGCGCCCGGTCTTCGCGCTGCGGTCGTCGAGCAGGGCGGCACCGGGCTTTGGCATGCCATTCATGGTTTCTGTGCTCTTCTGGGGCTTTGTCTGATCGCCTATGGTTTCGATCTGTCGCGGGCAACGACCGGCATGCTCTACACGCCGCCGAAGTTTCTCACCCATATCGCCCTGACGCTGATGCTGATCTCCTTCGTCTGTCTGGCAGCTGCGTTCCTGCCTGCCGGAAAAATCAAGGCTGCCACCAAACACCCGGCGATCCTGGCCATCAAGATCTGGGCACTGGCGCATCTGATGGCCAATGGCGAGGTCAACTCGGTGCTGCTGTTCGGCACGTTCCTTATCTGGGGCGTGATCTTGCGCATCTCGATGAAGCGCCGCTGGCGTGCAGGCGAGATCAAGCATCCGGTGTTCGTGTCTTATAAATACGATGCCATCGCCGCGCTTATCGCCCTTGTTGTCTACGTGTTGTTTATCTGGAAGTTGCACGAACTGCTGATCGGCGTTGCGCCGATTGTAATGGGGTAAATGGCGCTAATCGGGGCTAAATCGCGCTGCCCCCTTACAACGGCCTCAAAATACGGTAGAAGCGCGGAAATCTTTACATCCATCTTTGCAGGGAAGGCCGGGAAACCGGAACTTAGGAATGGCGAACCAGGACGACAGCTTTATCCGCGAAGTCAACGAAGAATTGCGCTCTGAACAGGTGAAAGCCGTCTGGACGCGGTTTGGCAGCGTCATCATCGGGATCGCAATTCTCATTGTTGTCGGCACGATCGGCAAGGTCGGTTACGAGTATTGGCACGAGACATCGGCCTCGCAATCGGGCGACGAATTCCTGGCAGCCTTGACGTTGTCGCGGGAAAACAAGACGGATGAAGCGCTGGCCGCCCTCGCCACGCTCGAAAAGGATGGCTACGGCGCCTATCCGGTTCTGGCGAAAATGCGGGCAGCAACCTTGCAGGCGCAGAAGGGCGATACGGCAGGCGCCGTCAAGGTCTTCTCCGACATCTCCAAGGATGCCAGCCTGCCGCAGGCAATGCGCGATGCTTCCCGCCTGCGTGCCGCCTATCTGCTGGTCGATACCGGCACCTATGAACAGGTTTCGGCAGAAGCTGAACAGCTTGCCGTTCCTGGTAATGGCATGCGTCATTCGGCCCGTGAAGTGCTCGGTCTTGCAGCCTACAAGGCTGGCGATATGCCCAAGGCCAAGACCTGGTTCCAGCAGATCGTCGATGATGCCGAGACACCGCGCAATCTGGCAAACCGCGCCCAGATGCTGCTTGACCTGATTACCGCCAGCGGAAAGGCTGCCTGAACGGGCGCCCGAGAAAACAACATTGGAGCGTGACCGTTTGCGGGTGCTCTGAAGACAGGATTATTCGATGAACTTCACCGTCGCCATCGTTGGGCGCCCCAATGTCGGAAAGTCGACGCTTTTCAACCGTCTGGTTGGCAAGAAGCTGGCGCTCGTTGACGATACGCCGGGCGTTACCCGCGACCGCCGTCCGGGCGATGCCAAGCTTGTCGACTTGCGCTTCACCATCATCGATACCGCCGGCCTCGAGCAATCCGGGCCGGAAACCCTGCAGGGCCGTATGTGGCTGCAGACGGAAGCGGCCATTGAAGAAGCCGACCTGACGCTGTTCGTTGTCGACGCGAAATACGGCCTGACGCCGGCCGACGAGACACTCGGCAAGATGCTGCGCCGCCGCGGCAAGCCGGTCGTGCTGGTTGCCAACAAGTCGGAAGCCAAGGGCTCCGACGGCGGCTATTACGATGCCTTTACGCTGGGACTTGGCGAACCCGTCGCCATTTCGGCCGAACATGGCCAGGGCATGATCGACCTGCGTGACGCCATCGTCGCAGCGCTTGGCGAAGACCGCGCCTTTCCGCCTGAGATCGACGAGCCGGAGACCAATGTCGACCTGCGCGGCGACGAAGACCTGAACGACGAAGATTTTGAGCCGGAATACGACGAGACCAAGCCGCTGCGTGTGGCGATCATTGGCCGCCCGAACGCCGGCAAGTCGACGCTGATCAATCGCTTCCTTGGCGAAGACCGCCTTTTGACCGGTCCCGAGGCCGGCATCACCCGCGACAGCATTTCCGTCGAATGGGACTGGCGCGGCCGCACCATCAAGATGTTCGACACCGCCGGCATGCGCAAGAAGGCGCGGGTGCAGGAGAAGCTGGAAAAGCTCTCCGTCGCCGACAGCCTGCGCTCCATCCGCTTTGCCGAATCGGTCGTGATCGTTTTTGACGCGACCATTCCGTTTGAAAAGCAGGACCTGCAACTGGTCGATCTTGTTGCCCGCGAAGGCCGCGCCGCGATCCTTGCTTTTAACAAGTGGGATCTGGTTGAGGATACCCAGGCGCTGCTGGCCGATCTGCGCGAAAAGACCGAGCGGCTGCTACCGCAGGTCCGTGGCATCCGCGCCGTGCCGATCTCCGGCCAGACCGGCTACGGTCTCGACAAGCTGATGCAGTCGATCATCGACACCGACAAGGTCTGGAACCGCCGTATTTCGACTGCGCGGCTCAACAAGTGGCTGGAATCGCAGCAGATCCAGCACCCGCCACCGGCCGTTTCGGGCCGCCGCCTGAAGCTGAAATACATGACCCAGGTCAAGGCCCGCCCGCCGGGCTTCATGATCTCCTGCACACGGCCGGATGCTGTGCCGGAAAGCTATATCCGCTATCTGACAAACGGCCTGCGCGCCGATTTCGAAATGCCGGGCGTACCGATCCGCATTCACTTGCGCGCGTCGGAAAATCCGTTTGAGAACAGGAAGAAGCGGTAGACTCCGGGACTGGGCATTGCCCTACCACGTGATGAAGGTCGGGCTATAGGCCGCAATCTTGCTGTCGCGGGTGACGAGGATCAGCGGCTCGGTGATCGCCTGCGCGATCAGCAGGCGATTGAATGGATCAGGGTGAGTGGTGTCCAGATTTCCCAGTGCTGCGGCGTGGGCAACGGTGAGGTTCAAGAAATCATATCCGACATTGGTGAAATGCCGGATTGCTTCCTCCCCATCGAAGGGAGGACTGTCCTTGCGTCCGAGCCGGAATTTCAGCGCGATTTCCCATATACTGGCTGCGGAGACGAAAACATCGTTGCTCCGGTTTGAGAGAATTTGGCGTATGTCTGACGGTAGGCGGTGTATCGCCGTCAGACTCCATATGGCCACATGGGTATCGAGCAGCAGCCTCATTCCGGCTTGACGCCGAAGAGTTCGGCAATCTCGTCATCCAGCGCATTGAAGTCCTCGAGAGACATGTCCGGAAATTGCCCTTGAAGAAGACCAAGCCGTCTTGGCGGCTTTTCATTGGCGGCTAGCGGAACCAGTCTCGCTGCCGGTTTGCCGTCGCGCGCAATGATGATCTCGTCTTCGGCGCCGCTTTCAACGGCGCTGACAAGTTGGGAAAGGCGCGTCTTGGCTTCCAGCATATTGACGATCGTCATCGCATCTCCCCTTGGCTAAGGTTGACCAAAGGTAATGCCGGAAGCCCGGAATTGCAACGATGAGCCTACAGGCTCGCTTCGAACTTGTCTCTGGAAACAAGGGCTCCGTGATGCTGAATGACCGTCGCTGCTGCTTCTGCCGCAAACCGCGCCGCAACGCTGGCGTCACCATCGACGGCATAGCGGGCAAGGAAGGCGCCGTTGAAACTGTCGCCGGCGCTGGTCGTGTCGACGATCTTTTCGACATTGGCGGAGGGGACGAACTGGAGCGGCGTATCACCAAAACTCAGCGTCACGCCCTTTGGTCCATCCTTCACCACGATATTATCGACGCCAAGGCCGCGATAGCGGGCGATGGTTGCCGCAATGTCGGCATCGCCGAAATGCGCCTGTTCGTCGTCAAAGCTCGGCATGACGAGGCTGGAGGCGCGGGCGCCGGCCGAGACCGTTTCGCGCATATAGGTCTTGTCGTCCCACAGGCGCGGCCTGATATTGGGGTCGAAGATGACAAGTTTGCCCGCAGCCTTGGCGCGGCGCAGTTCGGACAGCAGCGTTTCGACGGCTGAAGGGGCGAGAATGGCAAGGGTGATACCGGAAAAGACGATGATATCGGAGGCTTCGATGGCGGCGCGCAGATGGGTGGCGTCGTCGGCCAAGGTCTTGGCGGCCGAGACCGAGCGCCAGTAGGAAAAGCTGCGCTCGCCATCTTTCAAATGGATCATGTAGAGCCCGGGAGAACGGCCTTCAACGCGGCGGATGGCGCTAGTGCCGACCCCGGTCTTCTCGATGAAGGCCAGCATCTCATCGGAAACCGTATCGGTGCCGACGGCGGTCAGGTAATCGACCGACCAGTCGTGTGGAAGGAACAGCCGGGCATAATAGGCAGTGTTGAACGTGTCGCCGGCATAGCCCTTGCGCAGCAGATCACCCTCTGCCTGCATCAGTTCCACCATGCATTCGCCGATCGAAAGCAGCCTGCCTGTCATGAACTTCTCCCCGTTCTTCATGCTTTGCGAGAGCCGAGATACGGCTTACCGGCGGGGAAGGCAAGCGGATGCCGCTGGTTGCGAGTTGATATAAGGTCCGGAAAATCTTGCGGTGCTTCATGCCCTGTATGATCATTTTTGCCTCGGCCCACCGCAATCGCCACAAACGGCCGGGAAGGCCGTTTACTCGCTCCTGCGGCAACGATACATCTTTCAACATATCCTTGTGATCGCGGAGCTTTTTGATGGCATCTCCCTTGACGTCCAATCCCGACTGGTGGCGCGGCGCGGTGATCTATCAGGTCTATCCACGCTCTTTCCAGGATACGACAGGGGATGGCCTGGGCGATCTCAAAGGGGTGACGCAGCGGCTGCCGCATATTGCCAGCCTCGGTGTCGATGCCATCTGGCTGTCGCCGTTCTTCACCTCGCCAATGGCCGATATGGGCTATGACGTTTCGGATTATTGCGATGTCGATCCGATGTTTGGAACGCTCGCCGATTTCGACGCCTTGTTGGCGACGGCGCACCGGCTTGGCCTCCGGGTCATCATTGATCAGGTGATTTCGCACACGTCCGACCAGCACCCCTGGTTCAAGGAAAGCCGCTCGGACCGCACCAATCCGAAAGCCGATTGGTATGTCTGGGCCGATCCGAAGCCGGATGGCACCGCGCCAAACAACTGGATGTCGATCTTTGGCGGACCCGGCTGGGAATGGGACGGGGTGCGCAAACAGTATTACATGCACAATTTCCTCGGCTCGCAGCCGGACCTCAATTTCCACAATCCGCAGGTGCAGGAAGCGCTGTTGGAAACGGTGCGCTTCTGGCTGAAACGCGGTGTCGATGGCTTCCGGCTCGACACGGTCAACTTCTATTTCCACGACAAGGAACTGCGCGATAATCCGCCGCTGGTTTATGACCCGGATGCGATTGGGCTCGATGCTCCGGACGTCAATCCCTACGGCATGCAGAACCACCTTTATGACAAGACGCAGCCGGAAAATATCGACTTCCTGCAGCGCTTTCGCGCCTTGCTGGACGAGTTCGGTGACCGGGCTTCGGTAGGTGAGGTGGGGGATGGTGCGCGATCGTTGAAGACGGTGGCTGCCTATACCGGCGGCGGCGACAAGCTGCATATGTGCTACACGTTCGACCTCTTGGGACCGGATTTTACCGCCACGCATATCCGCCGCTGCGTTCAGGCGTTTCAGGACGCGGTCACGGATGGTTGGGTCTGCTGGGCCTTTTCCAATCATGACGTCACGCGCCATATCAGCCGGTTTGCTGAGACGGCCGATGAGCGCGAGCGGATTGCCAAGCTGGCGATCTCAGTGCTCGCGGCGCTACGCGGCTCGATCTGCCTGTATCAGGGCGAGGAACTGGCCCTGCCGGAAGCGGAACTGCAGCTTGAGGATCTGCGCGATCCCTACGGCATCCGCTTTTGGCCGGCCTTCAAGGGGCGCGATGGATGCCGCACTCCGATGGTCTGGGAAAGGAAAGCCGCTCATGCAGGTTTCTCCAGCGCCAAGCCATGGCTGCCGGTGCCGGCCGAACATCTTGCGCTTGCCGTCGATCAGCAGCAGGAAACCGGTTCCGTTCTCGATCACTACCGCCAGACACTGGCCTTCCGCAAAGCGTATGTGCCGTTGCTCGATGGTGCGCTGACATTCCTCGACACCAATCAGGACATACTGGCGTTCACGCGGGATAAGGGCGGCGAGAAGCTGCTGTTCATCTTCAACCTGCACCGTGGCCCGCAGACCGTCAGCGTCCCGAAGGGCATGGTGATTGCCGATGTTATGCCGATGCCGGGATTCGCGCCGAAGTTCGATGGCGGCGAGATCCTGTTGGAGGCGATGGACGTGTTTTGCGGGCGGCTGGGATAGACACGGCTTTGCTATGGATACGGGATGACATCGAGAGATGCCATCCGTGGCACCGGTTATCCTTCATCCGGCAGCAGGCGGGCTACCAGACTGCGGGCAGCGGCGAGGTCGAGGGCACGGTCAAGGACGATGGCGTCGGGATGCGCCTCCGTCGCCACCAGAAGCACGGTGCTGGAGGCGGTAAGGCCTGCCAACTCCCGGAGACCCTCCTTGTTTGCCACATGTAGCAACCCTGCAAGACCGGCACTGCCGGATGGCGTGGTTTGGATGCCCGCTTCCTCATGCAGAAGTGTGGCTGCCTGCAAAAGTGCAGCTTCGCTGACAAGCACCGGCAGGGGATCATGCCGCCGCAGGATCGCCAGTGCCGGCGCCGATGCCTCGCCACAGGCCAGCATCTCGGCGCATGTGTGCAGCGATCCGGCGATGCGCACCACGTGTCCGGCCGCAAGGGCCGGTGCCACGCACGCTGCCTGCTCTGGCTCGACAATGGCAAGCCTGGCCGCCGGCAGCCCTTCCGCCATGGCGGCGGCAAGGCCGCCCACACCCGCCTGGACGAACTGATGGGAGACGGTCATGCCGATGGCTGCAAGTTGAGCATTGATCTCGCTGGTCATCGTTGCGTAGCCGGACATCACGTCGCGAACGATCGGGTCGTTCACATCGGCACTGGTATCCGGCACCAGGACGCCATCGACGCGGGCCGCCTCAGCGGCGGCATCCACCGCATTGTCATAGGTTCCCGCGACCCAGTAAACCGACGTGCCGAGCGCCAGGATGCGCTCTGCCCGCGAGCGTGGAACGCTGTGATGCAGGTATATTGTTGCAGGCGCGCCAGCGATTTTGGCCGCTGCCGCGACAGCCAATCCATGGTTTCCATCGCTGGCACAGATCAGGCGGGGCAGATCGCCGCGTTTCCGCAACTGGGCAATCGGCGTTCCAGTCACGCGGGCCAAGGCGCGCAGCGCCGCCGTCATGCCGCCCAGAATCTTGAAATTGCCAAAGGGTCGACTGCTTTCGATCTTGACGAGAACGCGCCCGACACCGGCGCGTTGGGCGAGGGACGGGCAGTCCGCGAGCGCCGTTGCGGCGGCGGGAACCTGAGGGGGAAAATGTGTCATGGGCAGAGTATGGTGCATTGCCATGCGGTAAAACCGCAGAGATAGTCGCATAGGCGCTGAAAAACTGTTTTTTGCGACTAGTCATCATCCAGAGCAACGGGAATGACCAAGCCGCGTTTGATGACGCCGAGCGCCACATTGGTGGTGAAGCGGCGGACATTGGCGTTTTCGGCGATCAGCCGTGACATCAACGTATCATAGGCATCCACATCAGGTGCGGTGACGATCAGCACGAAGTCCGATCCGCCGGTGATGTAAAAGGCCTGCTGGATCATCGGTTCGTTCGCCAGCCAGCGGCGCAGCTGGGCAAGAAGCTCCGGCCGTTCCCGCTCGACATCCAGCGCAACGATGAAGAATGTCGGCCTGCCCACCTGTTTGGGGTCCACCACCGCAATGTCGCGCTGGATGATGCCCGTTTCGCGCAGCCGCTTCAACCGCCGCTGGATCGCGGAAACGGAGAGAGGCACCACCGCAGCAAGCTGTTCGGCGGTCTGAGAGGCATCTTCCTGCACCAGGTTGAGCAAATGTCGGTCGAAGCGGTCGAGGTTCATGGAGGCATAGTACAGCCCCGAAACGCGGATAAAAAGCGATCTTGCGTCACTCAACGCGGCAGGACGGCGCGGCGATGCCTTAAACCTACCCGAGTGGACCAGATACTTTGGAATTATGTCAATGAAGCTTCTTTATCAGACTCATTCGCCCTTTGCCCGCAAGACGCTGGTCTTCGCGCATGAAGTGGGGATTGCTCATCAACTGGTTGTCGAGCATCACGAAACCAGCCCGACAAACCCCAACGCCGAGGTTTTCAATCGCAATCCGCTCGGAAAAGTGCCTGTTCTCCTGCGCGACGGCGTATCGCCGTTGTTCGATTCCGATGTCATTTGCGCCTATTTCGATACATTGCACGAGGGGCCATCGCTTTTCCCTGCCGACACCGAACGTCGATGGGCGGCACTGCGTTTGCAAGCCTTGGCTCAGGACATGGCCTATGCGGGTATCGGCATCCGCTGGGAAACGGCCCGGCGTCCCGAACATCTGCGCTATCCCGAGCTACAGGCAGGCTACGAACGAAAGCTCTTTGAAAGCTATCGTTGGCTGGATCGGGAAATCCAGAGTGACGAGCCTTTGCATATCGGCCATATCGCCGTTGCAACGACACTGGACTGGCTTGCCTTCCGGCACCTGCCACCGTTTCGGGCACACGCCAATCTTACTCGCTGGTTCGATGCGTTTGCACAGCGGCCGTCGATGCTGAAGACACCGCTTTCCGGCGAGACCCGGGACTAGAGAGCCGCCTCAGCTGATCAGCGTAAACTTGTCGACATCCACCAGCCCCATGTCCGAAATCTTTAGATGCGGGATAACGGGCAGGGGCAGGAACGCCAGTTGCAGGAAGGGCTCTTGCAGCGTTGCCCCGAGCGCGAACGCGGCCTGGCGCAGATGATGCAGCGTGTCGCGCACGCTCTCGTAGGGTTCAAGGCTCATCAGGCCAGCGACCGGCAGCGAGATTTCGCCGGTGACCTTGCCATCCTCGACGACAACGAAGCCGCCCTTGATCTGGCCGAGCCGGTTGGCGGCCAGTGCCATGTCGTCCTCGTTGACGCCGACGACGCAGATATTGTGGCTGTCATGGCCGACAGTGGAGGCAATCGCCCCTTTCTTCAACCCAAAACCCTGGACGAAGCCGTTGGCATGGTTGCCGTTGACGCCGTGGCGCTCGATGATGGCGACCTTGATGATGTCACGGCCAAGATCGACGCCGGCCTGATTGCCGGATGCGGGCAGCTTGTAGCGGCGGTGTTCGGTGATGATTTTTCCCGGCAGTACGCCGATGACGGACGTCTCTCCCTCGGCGTAGGGCACGCCGAAATCGGCGGCATTGATATGGCCAGCCTTGACGCTATCGAGACCGACCGGTGCGACGGGGCGGCGGGTGGCAAACAGGGCATCGTTGACGAGACGGCCACCGGCAAGCACGGCTTCGGCCTTGCAGTTTTCCAAGCTGTCGACGACCACCAGATCGGCGCGCCAGCCGGGTGCGACAAGGCCGCGGTCGCGCAGGCCAAAGGCGCGCGCAGCCGAGATCGAGGCGGCGCGGTAGACGGCGAGCGGTTCTACCCCTTTGGCGATCGCTTCGCGGATCATGTAGTCGAGATGGCCTTCTTCAGCGATGTCGAGCGGATTGCGGTCATCGGTGCAGAGTGCCAGGAACGGCGACAGCCGCTCGGTCAGGATCGGCATCAGCGCGTGCAGATCCTTGGAGACGGAGCCCTCGCGCACCAGGATATGCATGCCCTTGCGGATCTTCTCCAGCGCCTCAGCCGCAGTGGTGCATTCGTGATCGGTGCGAATGCCGGTGGAGAGATAGCCATTGAGATCAAGCCCGCTTAACAGCGGCGCGTGGCCATCGATATGGCCGCCCTGGAAGGCGTCGAGCTTGGCAAGGCAGACGGGGTCCTTGTGAATGACACCGGGGAAATTCATGAACTCCGCAAGGCCGATGACCTTCTCGTGGTTGCGGAAGGGCAGAAGCTTTTCGATTGGCAGGTTGGCGCCGGAGGTTTCCAGATGGGTGGCCGGCACGCAGCTCGAGAGCTGCACGCGGATATCCATGATGGTTTCGCAGGCGGAATCGAGGAAATACTGGATGCCCGTGGTGCCGAGCACATTGGCGATCTCGTGCGGATCGCAGATCACGGTGGTGACGCCATAGGGCAGCACGCAGCGGTCGAATTCATGCGGGGTGACCAGCGAGGATTCGATGTGCAGATGCGTGTCGATGAACCCCGGTACGACGATCTTGCCGGTGATATCGATTTCGGTGGTGCCGGTGTAAGTGCCGTAGGTGCCGACGATGCGATCGCCGCAGATGGCGATATCGGAGGCAACGAGGTCGCCGGTCACCAGATCGAAGAAACGGCCGCCTTTGAGCACGATATCGGCCGGAATACGGCCGGTGCCCTGATCGATCAGCTGTTCAAGTTTTTCGCTCACGGGTGCCTGCCTCTTGGGTGCTTGTCTGAAATATTGCTCACCGGAGCATAGAGGCTGATCGCCATCATTGCATACCGGGATATACCAGATCGGTGATTGTGACTGTGGATGGTGGCTGCGCTGTGGCCGACGAACCCCGCAACAAACGAAATCGGGCGCCGAAGCGCCCGATCCGTCATTGATTGCTCTGCTTACTCGGCAGAAACGATCTTGCCAGCTTCCCACTTGTAGAGCGAGAAGCTCTGCGAGGTGAGGTCGCCGGTTTCGCCATAGGTGACGTCGCCGATGGCGGTCTTGATCGGTTCGCCGGTTTTCAGGGCAGCGGTGACGGCTGCGGCGTCTTCGGCGCTGCCGGCCTTCTCGATACCGGCCTTGATCACTTCAACGGCTGCATAGGCGTTGAGCGTAAAAGCTTCCGGCGGGATGTTGACGGCCTGAAGGGCTGCAACGGCTGCCTTCGAGCTGTCGTTCTTCAGAGCGTCGGCCGCGTTGGTGAAGACCGTGCCGGCACCTGCGTCTGCGCCGATAGCCCAGAATTCGGTGTTGGACAGGCCGTCGCCGCCGATGATCTGGATCTGAGCGCCGATATCATGCAGCTGGCGCACCAGAAGACCGGCTTCCGGGTGGTAGCCGCCGAAATAGAGTACGTCGACCTTTTCAGCCTTCAGGCGGGTGGTGAGCGCGCTGAGATCCTTGTCGCCGGGTGTCAGCGAATCGTTGAAGACTTCGGTGACGCCACCGGCGTTCAGCGTTGCCTTGAAGGAATCGGCCAGACCCTTGCCGTAGGCGCCCTTGTCGTTGAGGATGCCGATGCGCTTGTCCTTGAACTGCTTCAGGACATAGGCTGCTGCGACTTCTGCCTGCTGGTCGTCACGGCCGCAGGTGCGCAGGATGGTGGCGAGGCCACGCTTGGTGAGGTCCGGCGTCGTCGCTGTCGGAGTGACCATCAGGATGCCGTTTTCAGCGAGAACGTCGGATGCCGGCATGGCAACGCCCGAGGTGACCGGGCCGACGACAAAGCGGATGCCTTCGCCGACGATCTGGTTGGCTGCCGAAACACCCTGCTTGGGTTCGCCGGCGTCGTCAGCCAGCTTCAGGACGACCTGTTCGCCGAGAATGCCGCCATTCTTGTTGATCTGATCGACGGCAACTTGGGCGCCGTTCTTGACCTGGTCGCCATAGGCGGCGACGGGGCCGGTCAGCGGCGCGATCAGGCCGATTACGATCTCGGCATGGGCGAGCGGCGCAAAGACCAGCGAGGCCGCGAGCGTGGCGCCCGACAATGTCTTGAATTTCATCTTGCGTCTCCTTTGGTGGGTTTGTTCCCCGCAGTGCCAGCGCTTCGGCTGCCGGGCTGGGCGGGTGAGACCTGCCAGCCGGAAAGCAACGTCAGTTCTGTTGAGGTGTCCGCCTTCTGTGAACGGATCGATCCCATGCTTCTCGTCTATGAACCCCGCCCGGATTCCGCAAGGCGATTTTTTGGGCAAAGTGCAAAATAATTGTTCAGATATTGCGCCAGACGGGACCGGGACCTCTGGTCCGGCCCCGTCTGGATGATTTTACGATCGTATCTTGTTCGTTTATGCGTTGGCGATCAGCACTTTGCGGATGCCGTCGACCAGTTCGTCGATCTCGGCCTTCGAGATGATCAACGGCGGCGAAAGGGCGATGATGTCGCCGGTGGTGCGGATCAGATAACCGCTTTCATAGGCCTTCAGGAAGGCGGAGAAGGCGCGTTTCGTCGGCTCTCCGGCGATCGGTGCCAGCTCGATCGCGCCAATCAGGCCGATATTGCGGATGTCGATCACATGCGGGCAGTCGCGCAGCGAATGCAGCGCATCGCCCCAGTAGGACGCAAGCTCGGCGCCACGGGTGAGCAGGCCTTCATCGCGATAGGTGTCGAGTGTGCCAAGCGCTGCGGCGCAGGCGATCGGGTTGCCGGAATAGGTATAACCGTGGAAGAATTCGATCATGTGCTCCGGGCCGCTCATGAAGGCGTCATGGATTTCGCCAGTGACGAACACGGCGCCCATCGGGATGACGCCGTTGGTCAGGCCCTTTGCGGTGACGATCATGTCCGGCTTGACGTCGAAATACTGGGCTGCGAACGGTGTGCCGAGGCGACCGTAACCAGTGATGACTTCATCGAAGATCAACAGGATGCCGTGCTTCGTGCAGATGTCGCGCAGTTTCTGCAGATAGCCTTTCGGCGGGATGAGCACGCCGGTCGAGCCAGCGACGGGTTCGACGATGACGGCCGCGATGGTCGAGGCGTCATGCAGTGTGACGATGCGTTCCAGTTCGGTAGCGATATCGCCGCCATGCTCCGGCTCGCCCTTGGTGAAGGCGTTCTTGTCTGGAAAATGGGTGTGCGGCATATGGTCGACGCCGGTCAGAAGCGTGCCGAACATCTTGCGGTTGGAAACGATACCGCCAACCGAGATGCCGCCGAAATTGACGCCGTGATAGCCACGCTCGCGGCCGATCAGGCGGGTGCGCGAGCCCTGGCCCTTCACCTTGTGGTAGGCAAGCGCCACCTTCAGCGCTGTTTCGACCGATTCAGAACCGGAATTGGTGTAGAGCACATGCTCCATGCCTTCTGGCGCGATATCGATCAGGCGGTTTGCCAGTTCGAAAGCCTTCGGATGGCCAAGCTGGAAGGCGGGAGCATAGTCAAGCTCGCCAGCTTGCTGCTGGATGGCTTCGGTGATCTGCGGGCGACAGTGGCCGGCGTTGACGCACCAGAGGCCGGCCGTGCCATCGAGCACCTGGCGGCCGTCATGGGTCGTGTAGTGCATGTCCCTCGCCTTGACGAACATGCGCGGTTCTTTCTTGTACTGCCGGTTGGCAGTGAACGGCATCCAGAAGGCGCTGAGATCGTTCGGCGTGGCATTGAGGCGGTTCGACATCATGTTCTCCGTGGCGCGTACGGTCTGGCGGCCAAATCCAGTGGGTTTCGGTTAAATCTTTACCTGATGGTCAAACTATCAGGGCGCTTTTCGCGGTCAAGCCTCGGCCTGACGACGTCAGAACCTGGCGCAGATCGGCAATGCCCAAGTTTCGGCGGCCCGGAAACATTTGGAAACAGGGCTTGCATCCAATCTTTTCCGAAGGTTAACCTGTTTGCAGCAGAGTGGCGCCGCGTTCCCGCAACACGCGCTCAGGATAGATATTTTGCCAAAATTTGCAGCCAGCCTGATGCTCGCGCTTTTCGTCAGTCTACCAGCGCAAGCAGAAGCAGCAGACATGATTGCCGATGGCGCCTTTGAAAAGGGGCATGATGGCTTCTGGGCGGCTGGTGGAGTCGCGCTGGCGCGCGAGCATGGCAAGTTGTGCGCCGATGTCGAGGCGGGCGGTACCCCTTGGGACCGGCTGCTCGGTCTCAACGATCTTCAGTTCGAACCGGGAAAATCCTATCGCCTGACAATGGTGCTCGAAGCCAAGGACGCGCACACATTCCCGGTCACGATCCAGCGGAATGCCGAACCCTGGACGGCGCAGGCAACCTTCGAAGCCGGGACCAAGGCCGGGAAGGTGGAGTTTTCGGCCGCTTTCACGGCAACGGAGAAAGATCCGGCCCAGATCATCTTCCAACTGGGCGGAGCGCAAAAAACTTGGCGCGTTTGCCTGGATGATGTGGCACTGCGCGAAACAAAGCCTGACAGGCTCGAGGCAACCGCGCGAAAGACGATGTACGCGCTACCGGCACTGGTCAATCAAACCGGCTATTTTCTCGATGGGCCGAAGCGGGCGACGATCTTGTCGGAGGCGACCGATCCGTTGCCGTTCAAGCTGGAAGACGAAAATGGTGCCGCAATCGGCGAGGGGATGACGGCGCCTGCCGGTTTCGATCCGACGGTCGAGGCCAACACACAGATCGCTGATTTTTCGGCTTTTGCAACGGCAGGCGAGGGCTACCGCCTGGTCCTCGGCGGGAAGAAAAGCCTGCCGTTTTCGGTCGGCCACGATATCTATGGCAAACTGCGCGTCGATGCGCTGTCCTGGTTCTATCCGCAGCGCAGCGGCATCGAGATCAAGGGCGATATCGCTGGCGAGGCCTATGCACGGCCGGCCGGACATGTGCAGGAAAGCCCGAACCACGGTGATACGAAGGTAACCTGCCTGACAGGCAAGGTCGCCACCAAGCTCTATGGCAAGGACTGGACCTGCGACTATACATTGGATGTCTCTGGCGGCTGGTATGATGCGGGCGACCAGGGGAAATATGTGGTCAATGGCGGTATCGCCGTGTCGCAGCTCTTGAGTACGTTCGAACGCGGGCTGGTTTTCGGCGATGGGGCTTCGCCGGTTTTGAGCGACAGCCTGTCGCGCATTCCTGAAAACGGCAATGGCATTCCCGATATCCTCGACGAAGCACGTTGGGAACTTGAATTCCTGATGAAAATGATGGTGCCTGACGGTCAGCCGCTGGCCGGCATGGTGCATCACAAGGTTCACGATATCAAATGGACCGGGGTGCCAATGCTGCCACATCTCGATCCGGAACTGCGCGTGCTGCACCGCCCCTCGACGGCGGCAACGCTCAATCTCGCTGCTGTAGCGGCACAGGGCGCCCGGCTGTTTGCGACCTATGACAGGGAGTTTGCGCAACGCCTGCTCGCTGCCGGTCAGAAGGCATGGCTGGCCGCCGCCGCCCATCCCGCTCTCTTCGCGCCGGGTTCCGACGGCTTGCAGGGCGGTGGCGATTATGGCGACGACGACATTTCCGATGAAACCTATTGGGCGGCCGCCGAGCTCTATATCACCACGGGAGAAGCCCGCTATCTCACGGCGCTGAAAGCTTCGCCGCATTGGGCCGGACCGGTCTTTCCCGCCGTCGGCGCGTTCGATTGGCGCAGCGTAGCGGGTCTCGGCCGTCTCGATCTGGCGCTTTATGGCGACAATCTTGAGCCCGATGACAAGGCAATGGTGATGGCATCCGTTGTATCAGCTGCGCGGAATTTCCTCAGCCTGCAGGCAAAGGAGCCGTTCGGGCATATCTACCGGCCGGCCAACAATCGCTACGACTGGGGATCAAACCAGCTCATTTTGCAGAACATGATCGTTGTTTCCGCCGGCTATGACCTCACGGGCGAATTGCCGTTTCTCAATGGCGTGCGGGAAAGTATCGACTACATCCTCGGGCGCAACGCGATGAACACATCCTATGTTACCGGTTACGGCAGCGTCTTTGCCAAGAACCAGCATAGCCGCTGGTATGCCCATCAGGTCGATAAAACGCTGCCCAATCCGCCTGTCGGTACGCTGGCCGGCGGGCCGAATTCGACACTGGTCGATGATGTCGCGCGCGCGCGCCTGAAGGGCTGCGCACCACAGACCTGCTATATCGATGACATCATGGCCTGGGGCACCAACGAAATGACGATCAACTGGAATGCACCGCTGGTCTATATCGCCTCGTTCCTGGCGGATGCGCGATGAACGGACAGACGGGCATCGCTTTCATCGGCACGGGCTTCGTCGCCGATTACTACATGACGACGCTGGCCAACCACCCGCAACTGCAGCTGGCGGGTGTCTGGGACGTCGACCCCGATCGCTTAAAGCAGTTTTGCAACTACTGGAACGTTCGCGCCTATGCCTCTGAAGCAGAATCGCTTTCCGATCCTGCTGTCGTCATCATCGTCAACCTGACGACGCCGGAAAACCACCATGCCGTCAACCGGGCGGCGCTGCTGGCAGGCAAACATGTCTATTGCGAGAAGCCTCTGGCCATGACGGTCGATGAGGCGCGGGAGTTGGTATCGCTTGCTGCGGAGCGAGGTCTTATCCTTGCCGGCGCACCGGCCAATGCGCTCAGCGATGCCTGTGGTCATTGCGCCGAAATCCTCCGCTCCGGTGTCATCGGCACGCCACGTCTTGCCTATGCCGAGATGGAGGACGGACCCGTCTTTCGCGACAAATGGCAGGAATGGCGCAGCCGCTCTGGTGCGAAATGGCCGGCAGTGCACGAATTCGAAATTGGCTGCACGCTCGAGCATGCCGGCTATGCCGCAAGCTGGCTGGTGTCGCTGTTCGGACCAGTGTCGAATGTCGCGGCTTTTTCCGCGCTCACCTTTCCCAACAAAGGCCCGGGCACCGAAGGCCTTGACCTTGGCCCTGATTTTTCCGTTGGCTGCCTGACCTTCAAGTCGGGGCTTGTCGCTCGTTTGACCAGCGGTCTGGCGGCGCCACGGGACCGGTCGCTGACGATCGTCGGCGACAAGGGCACGATCGTCGTGCGCGATCTCTGGGACAATCGCTCGCCGGTCCATGTCGAACTGAGTGGTGGCAAGCGGCCGCTGCTGCATCGGCTGGTCGAGCGCATCGAGTGGCAGTTTCAGCGAAAGTTCCCGTTTCGGCTCACTGCCGGAAAACCGGTCGTCTATCCGCAGGCAGCGCAGAAGAACAGCCTGCCGGCCTATCCCTCACAGATCGATTTTGTCCGCGGGATTGCAGCGCAGGCGGACGCGATCAAGGCTGGCAACCGGCCGCTGTTTTCCGGCGAAACGGCATTGCATCTGACGGATATCGTGCTTGCGCTCAATGCCGGCAAGCGGGACCATACACCGACGGCGCTATGAAGGCGGCAGTGACCGGATAGTTTCGATGATGCGGAGTGCTTCGGCGCTGGCGCTGAGCGGCATTTCCGATTGCTGCTGTTGCCCTGCCAGGATGGCACGGCTCACAGCCGCGATCTCGAACTGTAGCCCATCGCCGGGAAAGCCATGCCGATAGACCGTGAGGCCGGGCAGGGGCAGCCGGCGGGCCAACTTCCCGGCTGCGCGTGACAGGCGGCTCGACCCGGAAGGAACTGCAAGGTGATGGGCGATGCGGTTTCTCGTCAGGATGATCCGGTTTGCCCGCAGGAACGGAGCATCGATCACCAGGCTGCCGGTTTCGCCTTCGATGATGAAGCGATTGGTCCCATTGCGGTCGAAACCGCAGGACAGCCTTGCCTGGAAACCGTCATAACCGAGCGCGACATCCGCTGTCATATCGACACCCGTGGGTGCGGCCGACCAGCGCCCCGATATCGTCTGCGGCGAGCCGAACAGCGAGAGCGTGAGGGCGATCGGGTAGACACCCAGATCAAGCAGCGAGCCACCGCCGAGCGACGGTGCAAAAAACCGACTGCTGGCATCGAAGGTCTTGGCATAGGCGAGTTCGGCGCGGATGCCGGCGATGGCGCCGATCGTCCCATCGGCCAGAAGCTGCTTTAGATGATTGATCGCGGGCAGGAAGACAGTCCAGAGTCCTTCCATCGCAAAGGTCTGTTTTTCCGCGGCCAGGTCGGTGAGTGCCTGCGCCTCGGCTGCAGTCGCCACGAGCGGCTTTTCGATCAGTACGGGCTTTCCGGCGTTGAGTAGCGCCCGAGTCTGATCAAAATGAGTGGTGTTTGGCGTTGCGAGATAGACGGCATCGATCGATGGATCAGTGGCGAGGGTATTGATATCCGGGATGATGCGCAGTCCGCCGAAGCGGTTTGAAAAAACGGTGGCGGCCTCAAGCGTGCGCGAACAAACGGCAACCAGTGTTGCATTATCCGTCAGCCGTATGTCTTGGGCAAACGTCGTTGCGATGGAACCCGTACCAAAGACGGCCCATTTGAGGGAAGTTGCGGAAGGTGGATTTTGGGCAGTCATGGTCATGGCGCCGATACTGCAACGCCAAGTCTCAAAGTCGCGTAAACGTCATATGACGATCGCAACCGATCCATACTCCGGAGGCAAGCGCTTCCAGATGACAAGCCGGCGAGCGGCGAGACAGGACGGGGCCGGCAAGCGGCCCCGATCCGTATCAGGCGGTACGGCGCTGCGCGACCTTTTCAACCGCGCTGGTATCGTCGCCGTAGATTTCCTTCAAGGTTTTCAGAACTTTCAGTACTGCATCCGAAGAACTTGAATAATAGATCGTCTGAGCATCTCTACGGGTAGTCACGAGATTTTGGGCACGCAGCTTCGAGAGATGTTGCGACAGGGCAGATTGGCTGAGGCCGACCTGGTTTGCCAAGGCGCCAACGGCCATCTCTTCGTTCACAAGTGAACTGAGAATCAGCAGACGCTTTGGGTTGGCCATAGCCGACAGAAACTCCGCAGCTATTTCAGCCTTGCCGTGTTTCTGAGGAGAGATCGTTTGCATTCCATACTCCATGCGAAGTTCACATCACGCTTGGTTATGAATGTGAATAAGGGATAATTAGACGTGATGAATAAAAGGACAACTGCCTACTGCAAGAAATCGGGGTAAAAGTTCCCGTATTTAACGGTAAAGTTTTACCAGTGTGTCCCGTAACTCCCCTTTGGATTGCAGTGGGGCGTCGTATTCCAGTCGCTTGAGTTGATCGCCCGACACCAGATCGACCCCGCTGGCATCGAGACCGCAGATTTTCCAACCGGTTCCTTTTGCCTTGCAATAGAGCGCGGCATACTTGCTGGCTGCATCGGAGTGGTCGGAATTCATGTGGTCGATCGCGCCTGCTTCCATTGCGGCGAGATCGTCGATTGCCGGGGAACGGATCATCAGATCCTCGCCACTCAGGACATAGGCACGGCCAAAGCCGCCATTCATGCTGGCCTTGATTGGCATGAGGCGGAAGAATGCGAAATCTGGAAAGTCGACATAGAGCTGGGCCTTCGGATGGCGGCGGATGAAGCGCTCGCGGATACGGGCGTGAGCGTTGCCATTGCGCTCGACCTTTTCCGCTTCACATTGAACCGTCAGCCGCGCATGGGCGAGTGGATCACCCTTGCCGATTTCGCCGGTCAAGAGTGAGCAGCGCTGGTCTGCGGACAGGGCCTGCGTGTGGGCCGACAGGGCGGAAACCAGGATGACCGGCGTGCCATCGGTATCGATACCGACAAGCACACGGCTGACAAAGGGGAAACCGCCGCTGTCTGGCTCGATCACCGCAATGGCGGCACTGCGCGCGGAGCGCAGGATGATGCGGGCAAGCTTGCGCGCCTCGTCATCGGTTTCGCGCAGAACGGAAGGTTTGTCGGCCATAAGGTTGCCTCTTGTCTTGAATGCCAAACGCCCGGACATGTGTTGCCCGGGCGTCCTTTATAGCGACATCATGAGCAGAACAGTCAACTTTTGTTGCGATGCCGTGTCAGGCCTTCCACGACGTTCTGCGCATTGATTGTGCCGACGATGGCGCCGTTGTCGACGACGCCGATGCTGCCGGGCTGGCGCGACATCGCATCGAGGATGTCGATCAGCGGGGTGGTCGGTTTGGCTGTTGCCGAGACACCGGCCGCAGGCGCCGTGCGGCTGACGCCCTGGCTCATGACGTCCATCGCCGTCAGCATGGTGATCGGGTTCATGTGCTGGACGAAATCGGCAACATACTGGTTGGCCGGATTCTTGACGATATCTTGCGGCGTTCCGCACTGGATGATGCGTCCGCCTTCCATGATGGCGATGCGGTTGCCGATGCGGAAGGCTTCGTCGAGATCGTGGCTGACGAACAGGATGGTCTTCTTCAGACGCCGCTGGAATTCCAGCAACTCGTCCTGCAGGCGGGTGCGGATCAGCGGATCGAGTGCCGAGAACGGCTCGTCCATCAACAGGATCGGCGCACCAGTGGCAAAGGCCCGGGCAAGGCCGACGCGCTGCTGCATGCCGCCGGAAAGCTCCTTGACCTGACGTCCGGCCCATTTCGTCAGGTTGACCAGTTCCAGCTGTTCGGCAACGCGCTCCTTGCGTTCCTTGTCCGGCACGCCGGCCAATTCCAGCCCGAAGCCGACATTGTCTTCCACTGTGCGCCAGGGCAGGAGAGCAAACTGCTGGAACACCATCGAGACATCGTGCATGCGGAAGTCGCGCAGCGATTTCGCGCTGGTTTTATACGGATTGATTCCGCCGTGCCGGGTCTTTACCTGGACTTCACCGCGCACCACTGGCGCCAGTCCGTTGACGGCGCGCAAAAGGGTCGATTTGCCCGAGCCGGAGAGCCCCATCAGCACCAGGATTTCGCCTTCGGTGATCGTCAGCGACGCATCGGCGACACCGAGCACCAATCCGGTCGCAGCGCCGATCTCGTCGCGCGTCTTGCCCTGATCGACCATGGCGATGGCCGCTTCCGGCTTGTTGCCGAAGATGATATCGACATTCTTGAAAACGACGGCCTCGGTCATGCGCCTTCTCCTTCATCGGACGAACGGAACAGGCGATCGAGAATGATCGCGAGGATGACGATACACAGGCCGGATTCGAAACCCATGGCGATGTTGACGGTGTTCAGCGCCCGCACGACCGGTACGCCAAGACCGGCAGCGCCGACCAGCGCCGAGATGACCACCATCGACAGCGACAGCATGATGGTCTGGGTGAGGCCAGCCATGATCTGCGGCATGGCAAAGGGTAATTCGATCTTGCGCAGCACCTGCGATGGCGTCGCGCCAAACGAGACAGCCGCTTCCACCAGCGAGGGCGGGGTGGAAATGATGCCGAGGCGTGTGAGCCGGATCGGCGCCGGAATGGCGAAGATGACAGTGGCGATCAGGCCCGGCACCATGCCGAGGCCGAACAGCACGAGGGCAGGGATCAGGTAGACGAAGGTCGGGATGGTCTGCATCAGGTCGAGGATCGGCCGCATCACCGCGTAGACCCAGGCGCGCCGGGCGGCGGCGATGCCGAGCGGAATGCCGACGGCCATTGAGACGGCACTGGCGGCCAGCACCAGCGCCAACGTTTCCGTCGTTGCCTTCCAGTAGCCGAGATTGATGATCAACAGCAGGCCGAACAGCGTGAACAGGGTAACGCCGATCGAGCGGCGGAAATAGTAGGAAAGGGCGGTGACGATGGCCACGACGATCAGCGGATGTGGCGTCTGCAGAACCCAAAGGATCGCATTCACCACGCCGGCCAGGATCGCGGATACCTGGTCGAAAAAGCCGGTAAAATTGGTGGTGAGCCAGGTGAAGAAACTCTTCGCCCAGCCGCCGATGGGGATGCGTCGATCAGGGTTGGTTAGCCATTCCACGGGAAAATCGCCTGGTTCTTGGTGCCAATGATAGGAGCGGAAGCGCGTGGTTTGCGCTTAAAAAAAGGCGGGGACGAAGCCCCGCCTTATATATGCCGGTCAGAGACCGAGCGCGGTCTTGACCGCCGGCAATCCTTCAGCACCATCCTTGGTGGTGACACCTGCGAGCCAGGGGTCGATTGCTGTCGGGTTGGCCTTCAGCCACTCATTGGCCGCTGTTTCCGGATCTTTGCCGTCGTTGAGGATCTTGCCCATGATCTCGTTTTCCATCGGTAGCGAGAACTTCAGGTTGGTGATCAGCTTGCCGACATTCGGGCATTCGGTGGCGTAGCCGGCGCGCACGTTGGTGAAGATGGTCGCTCCGCCGAGGTTTGGTCCGAAGATGTCGTCGCCACCCGTGAGATAAGTCAGCTTGAAGTTGGAGTTCATCGGGTGGGGTTCCCAGCCGAGGAAAATGACGGGTGTGCCATCCTTTTCGGCACGGGCGACCTGCGCCAGCATGCCCTGCTCGGAGGATTCGACGACTTCAAAGCCTTTCAGGCCGAATGTGTCCTTGTCGGTCATGTCGATGATCAGGCGGTTGCCGTCGTTGCCGGGCTCGATACCGTAAATCTTGCCGTCAAGTTCGGCCTTGTGGGCGGCGATATCCTTGAAATCCTTGATGCCGAGTTCGGCACCCTTGGCATTGGTCGCCAGCGTGTACTTGGCGCCCTCAAGATTCGGGCCGAACGATTCGACCGACTTGTCGTTGAGGAAGGGGCGGACGTCGGCTTCCTGTGTCGGCATCCAGTTGCCGAGGAAGACGTCGATGTCCTTGTTCTTGAGCGATTGATAGGTGACAGGAACGGAGAGAACCTTGATGTCCGTCTGATAGCCAAGGCCTTTGAGGACGGAGGAAACGGTCGCCGTGGTCGCGGTGATATCCGTCCAGCCGACATCGGCGAAACGGACGGTGCCACAGCTTTCGGGCTCGGCGGCATAGGCCGATGTCAGCGCGCTCAGCGATACGGCTGCGGTCAGCATGAATTTCAATGTCAGTCTGCTCATTGTGATTATTCCCCTGCCTTTTGATTTTAGCCAATCACCAAATGTCCGCCAATTCAAGCGCCCTGGTGTTGCCTTGAGTGTATTGGGACATTCGCTGGACACGCCCGCCTAAAGCGACGTGATATGTCGCATTGCTCATGTTCTGGCGCCCGCCGTCGATTTTCTGTGACTTTCGCGCTTGCGCTCTGGTCTTCCCCGCTTTGTCTGTTCATGAACAACCAACAGCATACAGAAGAGGACGCCATGGCAAAACTGTATTTCAGCTACGCCACGATGAACGCAGGCAAATCGACCATGCTCCTGCAGGCGTCGTACAATTATCGCGAACGTGGCATGCGCACGGTGATCCTGATTGCGGCCTTTGATGACCGGGCCGGCCAGGGCCGGGTGTCCTCGCGGATCGGATTGAGCGAGGACGGCATTGCCTTCACCCATTCCGACGACCTCTACGCTCTGATCGAACGCCTGCATGCCGAGGAAACGATCGCCTGTGTCTTTGTCGACGAAGCGCAGTTTCTCGGCGAGGATCAGGTCTGGCAGTTGGCGCGCATTGCAGACCGGATCGGCATTCCCGTGATGGCCTATGGTCTGCGCACCGATTTCCAGGGTAAGCTGTTTCCCGGTTCGATGGCGTTGCTCGCCATCGCCGACGAAATGCGCGAAGTGCGAACCATCTGCCATTGCGGCCGCAAGGCGACCATGGTGGTGCGTTTGGATGGGGCCGGAAATGTCGTCCGGGAGGGCGCGCAGGTCGAAGTTGGCGGCAATGAAAAATATGTCGTCTATTGCCGCCGTCACTGGGAAGACAAGATGAACGAAGCGTGAGGCGGACTATCGCCGGGCGGGGGCGGCGTGCCATGATGGCATCCTTGCCTTAGCGTTCCGGGAAATCGTCCATGCTTCTCTCTCAGTCTCTTCCCTTGTCCATGCGTTTCGCTTCATTCGGCCTCTTTCTCTGTCTTGGAACAAGTGTCGCGCAGGCCGCAGGCAATGCCGAGGCCGGCGCTCAGGTCTTCAAGAAATGCGGCGCCTGTCACACCGCGACCGAGCCGATGAACCGTGTCGGCCCAAGCCTGATGGGCATCGTGGGCCGTCCGGTCGCTGCCTTTGCGGGCTACAGCTATTCCAGCGCCATGACGGCATTTGGCGCGGATGGCAAAGTCTGGGACGAGGAGAGGCTGTCGGAATATCTGCTTAGCCCGAAGGCAATGGTGCCGGGTACCAAGATGTCTTTCCCCGGTTTGAGAAAGCCGCAGGAGATCGAGGACATCCTTGCCTATCTGAAGACCGCAGTGGCGCAATAGGAGCGGCGTTCCGGCCATTGTCCCGCTTCAAAGCGATTTACGGTTTAAAATCCGTCGATTGTACACTTGTTCTTCAAATTGCCGCTCCCATTATATAAGCTGATGTCATGACTGAATAATTTGGCGACGCGGCGCGTCTGCACCGGAGCAACCAGGGGGAACCGATGGCGACACTTCAGAATTTTGAGAGCGAAATCGAGAAAACCCGCGGCATCGTCGAGCAGATGCGCGGCAAGATGAACCAGTCGGCCGTCGTGCTCGACCAGTTCGCCAAATCCGACACCACACTGGGCGACGCCAATTTCGACATCGAGAATGCCCGCATCCAGGACGTCATCAACCAGCAGAAGGTGATGGAAGGCAATATTGCCGACCTGATCATCGGCCTGGAAGACGCCACCAATGCCTTCGGCTCCGAATTCGAGAGCATGAAGAGCTATACCGGCTATGAGAAATTCATCGGCATCTTTTCCAAGCAGAGTGCCCAGCGCATGCGCACCGACCGTGTCCGCAACATGTCGCTGGCCGGAAACCTGCAGGAATTGCTGGCCAAGTCCGACACCATCGTCGGCATCCTCAAGGAACAGAAGAGCGTTCTCGACCAGCGCTACAAGACTTCGGAGGCAAGCCTGTTGCAGGTGATCGAGCGGCGCAAGGCCACGATGGCCAACCTGCAGGAAACCCAGAAGCGCATCGAGGAACTCAACCCGATGCTGATGGACATTGAAAACAAGATTGCCGCCTCGACCGACCAGATCTCCCGCACCCAGCTTGAGGGCGAGCGTTCGGTTCTGGCGACGGAATATAACGAGAAGCAGGCGAAGGAGCAGGAACTGCTGGCGGAAAGCCAGACATACGAGCGCTACACCTCGATGTTCCAGACTTTCGTCGATTCACTCAATAACCAGATCGCCGCGCAGAACACGCTGATCAACAAGCTGACCATCGATACCGAGCAGCGCATCGTGCTGTACAAGGCGCTGGAAGATTCCTTGAAGACGGCTGCCCAGCAGGATGTTGCCCACAAGATCAACACGCTTGGCAGCCAGGTCGATACGGCGGCGGAAGAAACCATGGCCGGTATCGGCTCGGCCTCGCAGCGCCATATCGGCGATCTCCTGGAAATGCACGAGAAGAACATGCTCTCGACCCAGGACATCCAGCGCCGCAAGAAGCTTGCCGACGATGCCTTTGCGCGCCGGTTCCAGGCCGTGATGGACAAGCACAATTCGGCGAATTACGTGAAGCAGTAGTGCAGCGCATGCCGGCTGCTCACCATGGCATCAAGCCCCTCACCCTAACCCTCTCCCCGCACGCGGGGAGAGGGGACTACGGAGTTTGCCGCTTATCCCTTCTCCCCGTAAACGGGGAGAAGGTGGCCGACAGGCCGGATGAGGGGCTTTACGCCGCACAAAGAGCATTGTTGTTGAGACAACCATCATGAATGCCGCATCCGAAGGTCCCGTCGGCCAGTACTTCGCGTCCATCCGGGCAGCGCTCGCTGGCCTTGAAATCTTCCTCGGGGACCGCAACTCGCCGCTTTATCGCGATACGGTGGTCGGCGAGGTCGTCATTCCCTACCTGTCACGGCTGAAGGCGTCCTTTTCCTGCTGGGAAAACCGGATCGGTTTCATCGAGCAGTTCCGGATCTCGCGGGCCGAAAGCGGCTTTCCGGTGTTCCAGAATGTCCTGGAACTGGAAAACGACAGGCAGTCGGCGGAAAAGCGGCTGGCCGGTATTCCCGCGGCCGATGCACTGCGCCAGGAAATGGCCGATTTCATCCTGCGGCAGAAGGCCTTTCCGGGTGAACTGCAGTCACGCATGGCCGAGCGGCTCTATCTCGAGCAGATCGGCAAGGGCGATATTTTTTCACCCTTCATCATGCCTGAGACCATCCGTGTCGGCGTCAATCCGAAGACCATGCGGCCCTATTATGTCGTCTGTTGGGGCGCGTTTGACGGAACAAGCACCTTGCCGATGGTCTATATGTCGGTGATCGAGGATTCGTCGGAAAAGATCATCAAGCTTCTGGTGACGCCGGATGGCAAGCTCAATCCCGATACGGATATCCCGCTGCCGATCGGCGGATTGCTCAATCCGGATCTTGCCAGCCGTTTCGACGATTTCGCGCTGAAGAACAGCGCCTATTCGCTGACACCGGTGACGATCGCCACCAATCTCGACAAGGATTTCGAGGAGCTGCATCCCAAGCAGTTGCGGCGCATCGTGCTTGGGCCGTTCTATTCGGCCGGAATTACCGAGAACAATGCCAAGATCAACGACATCCTGTCGAAGGTCCGCAAGACCGAAAATGCGTGGCTGTTGACGTGGACGGTGCAGGAGGTGTTCTCCAAGGCGGAACGGCCGGCCCAGAGGGGCTTCTTCTCATCGACGCCGGCATCGGAAGAATTCCATATCGATACCGACAATCTCGAGGCGACGCGCATGGGTGTCAGTTCCTACGAGAAACACGCACTGGTGCCGCACGACGCCTATCAGGCGCTTTATGCTGCCGGAGACGCTGCAGCGATTTTTGGTGACTACAAGGTGCATGTGATTTCCGGAAACCAGGTCATCAGCGAGGTCTAGACAATGTCACTGAACGCGGGCTTGACGACGCTGCACGAGGACGACATCGCCAAACATCTGGCGGTGGCACAAGGTCTGGTCACCCGGCTCATTCTTCTGGAGGCAGACGATCCGGCTGCGGCTACGGCATTGGCTGGAACGGGCCGCCGCTTTGTCTCGACCGTTTCAACCGGCGGACAGCGCCGCACCCGCGAGGTCGAGCTGACGAAGACCATCCAGTCGATCCGCTCCGCTGACCCGCTGATGTCTCCCGCGCAGCACGCCTTGCTCTATCGTTCACGGCGCGGATTGCAGGTGGCGCTGGCGGTTGCCGACGTGTTTGCCCGCCAGACCAATCTGGAAGGCTTGCAGTCGCGCAATGCGACAGCACCGCTATCCGGCGAGGACGCCAACCAGTTCAAGGCGCTTCTGTCTGCTTCCGCCTATATCGCCGCCTTCACTTTCGCCGCCTATCTCGGCGCGACGCTTGCCGGTGAGGGCGAGCCGGTCGAGGATGGCAACGAGCCGGATTTTCTGTTCGATACGCCGCAGGATGCGTTGAAGAGCATGATCTCTGCGCTCGACAAGACGATTGCCGGGGCGCCGGATGATGTCGCCCTGACCAGCCGGGCGCGCGCCTTTGCCCGTGTTGCCATCGAAGGCCTGATCGGCCGCAAGGCGCGGTTCACCGGGCTTGCCAGCTTCGAGAATGTGCATATCCGTCTCGATCAGGACGACTTCACGCTGAACGGTTTCGATGTTGCGCCAGGCGCCAAGCGCGCGCCGCTGGTGATGACCTTCAAGAAGCCGGAAGAGATCATCGGCAACCATATTGCCAAGTATCAGGCGCTGAAGCTTGCCAAGATGCTGATGGCCTATGACTTCGACCGGCAGATGAACCCGTTTGTCGAGCTTGGCGGCTTTCTCTTCACCTTCATCGGCGACGGCATGCCGGGCACTGGCAAGACCATTCTTATCCAGATGCTGGCGGGTCTGCTCAACGACTACTGCGAGATCGCCGGTTACGCCTTCCACTACGAGAATTTCGGCGTCGACCAGATTTCCTCCTATCAGGGAAAATCCGGCCAGAACTGCAAGGCCTTCGTCAACAATGTCATCAATCCGCGCGCCATCGGCTTCGGCACGATCGACGATGTCGATCAGGTGGCCGCCAAGCGTTCCGATGATCGCGCCTCGGCCGGACAGCACGAGGTGACGGCGGTGTTGATGGAGAGCTTTGCGGGCGCCTCGACGGTGATCCGCGGCAATTGCACCTTCGGCATGTTCTCCAACTATCCGGAGAATGTCGACGACGCGCTGCGCCAGCGCGCCGGTGCCCGCTGGCTGGTGGATGGGCCGCAGTCGGAAGGCGACTATATCGACATCTTCGCCATGCTGGTTGGCAAGAACCACAAGATCCCGCTGGGTGAACACCAGCTGTTTGCCGGGCAGGAAATCAAGAAGGCCGTGTCACAATCCTATGCCGAACATGCCCGCCCGAAGGAGGAGGGGCTGCTGGCCGTCTGGGAACGCCACGAAAAGGAAGAGGGCAAGATCGAGACGTTGGCCGATGTCGGCTCCTATCTGCACATGATCAAGGAGGCCGAGCCGCGCTTCACCGGCCGGGCGATCAAGAACATCACCGATGCAGTCAAGATGCGGGCGATGGACGTGGACCTGCCGGACGATTGGTTTGCGACGCCGGAAGCCTTCATGCACAAAGCCTATGACGAGAAGAAAGCCATGATCGAAACCCTCCGCGGCCCGATCACGCTCGAGATGGTCATGCAGGAAATCAACCGCTATGCCGACAGCGAGTTCCGCTACACCGACAAATCCGACGATGCAGCTGTCACCGACATCATCCGCCGCGAACGCCAAAGGGAGAAGGCCATCCGTGAGATCGAGGCCATGAAGGCTGACGGGCGCTGGCAGGGATAGGCGAAATGCAACCACGTTTTGCTCGTTATGGCAATTAAGACATAGTCGTGCTACATGGTATACACGTATCCCATATGGAAATTCATCATGGCTAAGCAAACAGCAATCCGTCTTCCTGACGAGACTTACGAAAGATTGCAGGCGCTTGCGGCTCGCACAGGGCGGACGGCGACGTTTTACATCCGGCAGGCGATCGAGGAACATCTCGAAGATCTCGAAGATATCTATATGGCAGAACAGGTGTTGGGAAAATTAGCGCGCGGTGAGACACGCACCTACACTCTGGAAGAAGTTGAGAGGAAACTTGGCTTGGACGATTGAGCTGACGGACGAGGCGCTCCGGCAGCTTGAAAAGATGGGACGTTCCAATGCTGTTCGAATCCGGGAGTATTTGCGAAAGCGTGTTGCAACGCTCGATAATCCGCGCTTGCTGGGAAAACCGTTGCAAGGTGGTGCGCTTGGCCATCTCTGGCGATACAGGGTTGGTGATTTCCGGATTTTGTGCGAGCTGCGAGACACGCAGCTTATTGTCCTCGTTGTTGAGATTGGGCATCGACGTGAAATTTACAGGTGATCAGCCCATGGTCTTGACCGCATGAAACGCCTCCTCGAAGCCGAACTGATTTACGGACGCCTGCTCGATATTTCCGAGCCGCATCTGATTGCGCGTTATAACAAGGCGTTGCAGGGCTTTGGCCTGCGCCCGACGTCTCTGCCGTCCTTCCAGATCGACATGACCGGGTTTTCGCCTGAAATCGCCGATGAACTTGGCGACCGCGATTATCTCGACCCCAACCGCGTCAACCGCCGCTTCATCATCATGACGCCGGACCAGGAAGAACTGCCGGTCGTTCATACCAGCTTTTCCAACACCGCTGGATTGATGCACGAGTTTTTCGGCGCCAACCGGCGGGCGATCAATGCGGTGACGATCAAGGATGCGCTGTACGGCGAGATCGAGGATTCCGTATCGGTCGTCAATGATATCGATGACCTCTTGTCGATCAATGAGGTCCGTTTTCGCGTCCTGTCGGCCGAGGACATGCTCGGCAAGGCGGCCGAATTGCGCTCGCTTGTCGACCGGTTGAAGACGGTGCCGACGGCCTGGGCCGATGATGCGCTGCTTAACCGGATGGTCGAACTGGCAAAGGTGACCGGCGATATCCGTGAGAATGCGCTTGTGCCGGACAAGCTGGTGTTCCGCCACGATGCATTCTGGGCCAATCATTTCGGCGGCGTCTATGTCTTCCTGGATGAAAAGACCACGACCGTGATCTGCGATCCTTCGGTGCCGGGCTTTCGCCGTTCACGTCCGTGGCAGGTCGGTTATATCAGCCTGTCCGACCATCAGCGCATCTATGAGTTCCTGGCCTCCACCAACCGGCTGCAATTGCCGCAAGCGTCCTGGGTACAGGATTCCGGCCTCTATCAGCATCGGGCCGACATGATCCTGCGCAGCCTGGTTAATCAGGCGGACCCAACGACGGATATCAACGCGATCGATTCAATCTGGTTGCAGACCTGGCTCCACCGCAATTCGGCGCTGGTCGCCTCGGATGGAACCTATCCGTTCCTGCAAACGATGATCCGGACGATTTCGGCGTCGGGCAGCATCAAGATGCAGGATGTAAGCCCTGAGAACCGCTTTCTGCTGGTGCGAGCCTCGCCCAATCATCCGGACCAATGGCTGACCAACCGGCTGATCTCGCAGCTCTGCCCGAGTGATTTCGTTTCCCGCTTCGTCTTTGACAAGCAGGGGTTTTATACGGCCTATGAACATTACAGCGAAAAGTTCAGGGAATATGTTGTCGCGACACTGACCAGCACATATCTCATGGACAAGGTGGCGTTCCGCAAACGCCTTTATGGCCTCAAGGAGGATAACACGAATGCTTGATCCGATCGTTGCGTTTTTCCAGCGTGTGTTTGCAGCGATCGGCCGGGGTATTGGCCTGGCGGTGTCCTGGATTCTTTTTCCCTTCATGGCGGTTGCAAATTGGTACAGAGGGCGCGCGTGGATCATCAAGGGTCCGATCGGTCTTGGTCTCCTGGTTTTGATCGCACTCTACGGCTATTTCATCTGGCAGACGCAGGTCTGGACCAATTTCGATCCTGACTATCCCAACCGGTACAATCTTGCTGAGCGCAAGAATGATGCAGGCCTTCCGGTCAAGGTCGCCGCTGGCCAGACGGCGCCGGCCAATGCCTGCGAGCGTTCGGCCATCGTCGATGTCACCGCCGATCTGATCGACTACAATGTCAACCAGAATGCGTGGATCTCGTCCATGGTGCTCTACAAAGCCGGCCTGTTCGGGATGGACTGGGACCGCACGCCATGGCTCGACAACAAGGCGTCGTTCCAGCGCGGCGTCAATGAAGCCGTCCGCCGCACCACTGTCGAACTGGTCGATTCACTGGTGCGTATGCGCGGTACCTCCGGCATCAATCCGCAGTTGCAGAGCGTGCGCAGCAAGATGCAGTACGAGGAAACCAACTGGTATTTCGGCCTGTCACCCTTCGGCTTCCTGACGCCGACGCCGACGCAGTATCGTGCTGCCTTGAAGGACCTTCGCGGGTTCAACGATCAGCTGGCCACGTGCGCTGCCACCTTCGATGCCCGCGCTGACAATTTCCTCGAATTCATGGACCGCGTTTCGAGCTCGATCGGCAGCACGTCTGCCATGCTGCGCGAGCGTTCCGAGAACTTCAACGGCGGCTGGTTCGATACGCGGGCCGACGACCGGTTCTGGTTCGCCTACGGTCAGCTTTACGGCTACTACGGCATCCTGACGGCAACCGGCGCAGACTTTGACGGGGTGATCAACCAGCGCGGTCTGGCGCCAATCTGGAATGAAAGCATCAAGCAGATGCGTGCTGCCCTGCGCATCCAGCCGCTGATCATCTCCAATGGCCAGGAAGATGGCTGGATCATGCCGACCCATCTGGCAACGCTCGGCTTTTATGTTCTCAGGGTTCGCTCGAACCTCGTTGAAATGCGCGACATTCTGGCGCGCTGAGCCTTTTCACTTGTTTGGAGACGGAGGAACGCTGTTCCTCCGTCTTTTTCGTTTGTTCTTTCAGAAAATCGCCAGATTTTGCGTTTTTCGCCGCCATTTCTCAACAAAATGATGGAAAGCGCCTTCGGTTCACGCTCATATGCTCTCAGACCAAGAAAAAGGTGGAACGGGAGAGACACCATATGGCCGATGTGAAGTCTGATATCGAAATTGCCCGCGCAGCGACGAAAAAACCGATCCTCGAAATCGGCGCCAAGCTTGGAATTCCACCCGAACATCTGCTTCCTTACGGCCACGACAAGGCAAAGATCGGCGCCGAGTTCATTGCGCAGCAGAAAGGCCGCCCGGATGGCCGGCTGATCCTGGTGACGGCGATTAATCCAACGCCGGCTGGTGAGGGCAAGACCACCACCACGGTTGGCCTTGGTGACGGCCTCAACCGTATCGGCAAGAAGGCGGTCGTCTGTATCCGCGAAGCATCGCTTGGTCCGTGTTTCGGGGTCAAAGGTGGAGCTGCCGGCGGCGGCTATGCGCAGGTGGTGCCGATGGAGGACATCAACCTGCATTTCACAGGCGACTTCCACGCCATCACGTCGGCCCACAATCTTCTGTCGGCGTTGATTGATAACCATATCTACTGGGGCAACGAGCAGAATATCGATATCCGCCGTGTTGCCTGGCGCCGCGTGATGGACATGAACGACCGTGGCCTTCGCCATATCGTTGGTTCGCTTGGCGGCGTTGCCAACGGCTTTCCACGTGAGACCGGCTTCGACATCACCGTTGCCTCGGAAGTCATGGCGATCCTGTGTCTTGCCACCGATCTCAAGGACCTTGAAAAACGCCTTGGCGACATCATCATCGCCTATAGGCGCGACAAGACGCCGGTCTTTGCCCGCGATATCAAGGCGGATGGGGCAATGACCGTGTTGCTCAAGGATGCGATGCAGCCGAACATCGTCCAGACGCTGGAAAACAACCCGGCCTTTGTCCATGGCGGCCCGTTCGCCAATATCGCCCATGGCTGCAACTCGGTGGTGGCGACGACGACGGCGCTGAAGCTTGCCGATTATGTCGTCACCGAAGCCGGGTTCGGCGCTGACCTCGGGGCCGAAAAATTCTTCGACATCAAGTGCCGCAAGGCAGGGTTGAAGCCGGATGCTGCGGTGATTGTTGCAACGGCCCGCGCAATGAAGATGAATGGCGGCGTCAAGAAGGAGGATCTCGGGCAGGAGAATGTCGAGGCCGTCAAGAAGGGCTGCTCCAATCTCGGCCGCCATATCCAGAACGTCAAGAAATTCGGCGTTCCGGTGGTGGTGGCGATCAACCATTTCACACTGGATACCGAGGCCGAGATCAAGGCGATCAAGGACTATGTCGCGACGCTCGGTGCCGAGGCGGTTCTGTGCAGGCACTGGGCGGAGGGCTCTGCCGGCATCGAAGATCTGGCCCGCAGGGTCGTGGCGCTGGCCGAGAGCGGCCATTCGCAGTTCTCGCCGCTCTATCCCGATGATATGTCGCTGTTCAAGAAGATCGAGACGATTGCCAAGGATATCTATCACGCCGATGCCGTCATCGCCGACAAATCGGTGCGCGACCAATTGCGAACCTGGGAAGAGCAGGGCTACGGCCACCTGCCGGTCTGCATGGCCAAGACCCAGTATTCGTTCTCGACAGACCCGAACCTGCGTGGCGCGCCGACCGGCCATACCGTCCCCATCCGCGAGGTCCGGTTGTCCGCAGGTGCGGGTTTCATCGTTGTCATCACTGGCGAGATCATGACCATGCCAGGCCTGCCGAGAGTGCCTTCTTCAGAGAAAATCTTTCTCAATGAAGACGGCTATATCGAGGGGCTTTTCTAGCGAAAATCCGGCGGACCGTTGCTCCCTGCAGCGATCCGCCAGGCCATTCTCTGGTCAGCTGTAAGGGCCGAGAAAATCGACCTTGCCGACGGCCACGCCCTGGTTGCGGAGGATGTCGTGGGCTGTCGTGACATGGAAAAAGAAATTCGGCAGGGCGAATTTCAGCACATAGTCGTCACCGGGAAACGTGAAGCTGAGCTTGCCGAACGTGACAGTGATTTCCCTGGTATCGCTGGCCTCGAGATCCGACGGCTTTACTGTTTCCAGGTAGGCGATCGTCTTGGCGATGCGTTCGCGAAGTTCGCCGAAATTTGTCTCGTTATCTGGGAAACTGGGCGCTGCCACGCCAATCAGGCGGCCGATGGTATTTTTCGACGTATCGCTGACACGCTGGATCTGGGCGGAAAGCGGTAGCATGTCCGGCGCGAGGCGGGCGTTGAACAGGTTGTCCAGCGGCATCTTTTTCTCGGCGGCGTAGGATTCGGCCTTGTCGAGCAGGCCGGCGAGAACGTTAAGCCCGCGAATGAAGACGGGGACGGACAATTTGAACATGGAAACGGACATGAGAAATCCTTTGAACGGGTGCCGTTGATGGTCCGGATATCCTGAGCAGATGGGGCGGGACGAAGCCTTGGGCAAGATGCTGCATTGCTGATCTCCGGCCAATTTTGAAGGGTGCGCTTAACGGCAGTAACGGTACCCGCCCTTGCGCTCGATCACGTCGAAATGTAGGTGGTTTTCGTGGGCTTCGTCGCTGCCTGGGTCGAGCACGGTTTCGAAATAGAGGCAGCCGGTTGCCGTCACCGCCCGCTGGAAGGCGCCGGCCAATGTCGAATCTTCGTCACGCGGCTGGATCTCGATCGATTTTCCGTTTTTGAACGTGAAGGAGGCGATGTCGATGGCGTTGCCGCGTGCATGTTCGGAAATCTTTCCGGTCGCCGCATTGTTGCGCAGGCGGCAGATATAGCTCGAGGCTTGGTTGATGGTGGTCAGCTCTCCCTCGCTTTCGAGTGCAACCCTGGCTGCGGGCAAGACTGCGTCCTTGGTCCATCGCGCCAGTTCCAGCGCCGTTTCACAGCGCATCTTGCCTTCCGGTTTCAACGTAATGCCCGGCAGTACGGCCGATAGCGTCAATGGCTTGTCGATACCGCACCCCTTGCCATCGTCTATTCGCGGTTCTTCCTTGAAGACGGCGCCAATGGCCTTCAGGTCGGCAAGGCAGGTGGCATATTCCTTGTCGTCCTCGGGCTTGATGGTCAGAACGGGTTCCGGCGCCGGTTTCACCTGCGGTTGAACGGTTTCAGGCTTTATGTCTGCAGGAATTTCCTCACCGGCTGGCGCCTTTTCATCAATCTTTGCCTGCGGTTTTTTCTCCGGTTTGACCTCTGGGGTCACCTCGGATTTCGCTTCGGGTTTTTCCTGCGGTATCACAACCTTCCCGCCTTGTTTAGTTTCAGTCGCTGCTGGTTTTTCCTCTGGGAGCGGACCTTTTTCAGGAAGACCGGCGCTTGCCAGCAGGACGGCGGAGAGGAGAGGGGCGAGGAAACGAAGAGGCATTGACGGTCTCCGGTTCTGCCGGGACGGCAGGGGTTCGAATTCACAACGCATTCGGCTGCAAAAGGGTTGCATGGAAGCCCCAGGGACCGGATCGTTGCCAAATCGAAACACATAATCGTGGGCAAGTCAGAATCTGACAAAAGTAAGACAATTATTTGTTGACAATAAGTGTCATGTTTTTTAACCGATGCATACAAGCAGCCCATTACAACTGCTCCCAAATGCTTCGACGCCATACCCAGCCAGCCCCTTGAGCGAATGCCTCAGCAGCCAGCCCGGTGACTTTATCAAAGGATTGATTCATGATTACCCGGCATCACTGCGCGGCTCTTTTGGCATGCGCGGCGTTTTTGACGCTTTCTCCTGCAGGCCACGTCTTGGCGCAAACTCCAGAGGAGTTGGCCGCGCTGAAGAAGAAGGCGGAGGAAACCGCACCGGCCGGTGAGGCGACTTATCTGAAGACCATCACCGCGACGGGCGGCAAAACGGGCCGTGACCCCTATTCGACACCGGCTGCCACCAGCACCATCACTGCCGATGAAGTCGAGCAGTTCGGCAACAGGAACATCGACGATGCCCTGCGTGCAACGCCGGGGACTTTTACCCGTGACAACCCGCAGAACCCGGGTCTCGCCGTCAATATTCGCGGTCTCGAAGGATCCGGCCGCGTCAATATGATGATCGATGGTGTACGCCAGAATTTCCGGTTCACAGGCCATGAGGCTCAGGGCTTTGCCTATATCGATCCAGCGTTCATCAGCGGTATCGATATTTCGCGTGGTGCAGTGTCCGGCGTTGGTGGGGCAGGGGCCTTGGCAGGTGCTGCCAATATGCGCACCTATAACATCGAAGACCTGTTGACGGATGGCAAAAACTACGGCGGCTTTGCCACGGCGTCCTTCGGCAGCAACCGGTCCGGCTGGTCGGAATCGGCGCTCGGCGCCTACCGGGTCAATGACAGCATTGCCTTCCTCGGCGGCATCAGCAAGAAGGATCCCGGCAATTACAAGAACGGCAATGGTGAGGTCGTCCCCTACACTGAATCCGACCTGATCTCCGGTATTTTCAAAACCGAGATCACGCCGAACGACGAGCATTCGCTGAAGCTCAGCGGCATTCTCTACAACAATGATTTCATCGCCAATTCCTATGACCAGACAATCAACGCGCAGACCTACAGCGCCAATTATGCCTATACACCCGGCAACGACCTGATCGATTTCCGCGCCAACATTTACTACAACGACATCAAGATGAAATATGACCAAAGCCCGATGATCCCAGGCGGTGGTTCGGCGGCCGGCCGTGTCGTCGACGACAAGGGTTTTGGCTTTGACGTCTCCAATACGTCTAACTTCGATCTCGGCGCGGTCGCCGTCACATCGAACTATGGCGTTGAATATTTCTCCGACGATTACGATGTGGTGAACAGCAGGCTGGCGCCGAGTTCCGGTGTCAACGGCAGCGGCAAGAGTTCGACGACGAGTGTCTTCAACTCGACCAAGCTGACCTATGGCATGGCCGATCTGACGCTGGGCCTGCGTTACGATCGTTTCGATCTCAAGGGCAATGGCCAGGTTTCCGCCGGCAATCCCCTCGGCATGCCGGCTGGCCCTTACTCGGTAGACAGTTCCGAAGGCCGTCTTAATCCGAGCGTCACCTTCGCGCTCAATCCGGTGGATTGGCTGCAGCCCTATGTCAAATACGCCGAGACCTCGCGTGGCCCGACCGTCAATGAGACCTTCGTCGGTGGAACGCATCCGGGCGGCGGCGCACCACAGTTCTTCTTCCCCAATCCGTTCCTTGAACCGGAAATCTCCAAGGGCTGGGAAATCGGCGCCAATATCAAGGTGGACGACCTGTTGACAGCCGGCGACAGTTTCCGCTTCAGGGCCGACTACTTCAATAACGATGTCGACAATTACATCACTGCAAACTTCATTGGTGGTACACATTTCGCCAATGTTCCCGGGACCACCAAGGTGCAGGGCATCGAACTGGAAGGCGCCTATGACGCCGGTTTCGTGTTCGCCAACGTTTCCTACACCCACACGGAATCCGATCTGCCTTCCCAGGTGAACGGTTTTGGTGCGCAGAGCTATTTGCCGGATGACATCTTCACGGCGACGCTTGGCGCGCGCTTCCTCGAAGATCATCGCCTGACGGTCGGCGGCCGCCTGTATGCGGTCAGTGAAAGCTATATCGGCGAAGTCAATGTCGCTCCGGGTCAATCACCTTATCAGGACGGCTACGAGCTGGTCGATATCTTCACCAACTACAAGTTCAAGAACGGTTTCGAGGTAACCGCCAGTGTGCTGAACGTCTTTGACAAGGAATATACGCCGGCTCTCAGCACTTCGCCGAGCATCACGGTCGACACCGGTCGTGGACGGACCTTCCTGCTGACGGCAAAGGCAACGTTCTAATCTCTGAATGAAGAAGGCGGCTTGAAAGGCCGCCTTCTTTTTTATTGACAAAGTGCATATGCACATATACGTTTTCGTCATGAAAACACAATCGTCCATCACCGTCTGCAACTGTTTCGCCATTCGCCAGGCTGCCCGTTTCGTGTCGCAGCTTTATGAGCGGCATTATGCACGGGCAGGGATCACGGCGGCACAATTCTCTTTGCTGGTCTACATCGCCGAAGCGGGAAAGGCCGGAATGGCAGAGATGGCCGAAGCGATGGTGATGGATCGCACAACATTGGTGCGCGCCCTGAAGCCGCTGGAACGCGACGGTTATGTCACCAGCGAACCGGAAGGCAAAGGATCGCGCAAGCTCTTGCTGGCGCTCTCAGCCAGCGGGCAGCAGAAGCTGTCGGAAGGCGTCGAATGCTGGCATGCCGCGCAGGCGGAGTATGTGGAATTGGTCGGAGCCGAGCGCGCTAACAATCTGCGGGAGATGCTTCTCGCCATCCCGTCCGGAAAGGCCGCCTGATAACCCAAAGCCGGGCTTTCTCCGGCTTTTTTAGTAAGCAATATAGTGCATATGCACATATCAAAGGAAGAAATGATGCCTCAGAAAATCGAAAATGCCGTCGCTCTCGTCACCGGTGCCAATCGTGGTATCGGCCGCGAATTCGTTGCCGAACTGCTGCGCCGCGGAGCCAGAAAAATCTATCTCGGCGCCCGCGATCCGGCTTCGCTTGCGGATCTCGTTGCACTTGATCCCGCGCGTCTCGTACCGCTGAAACTGGATGTGACCAACCCTGCCGATGTGGCTGAAGCCGCCAAGGCGGCGTCCGATGTGACCTTGCTGATCAACAATGCCGGCTTTGCCGGCGGGCAGGGGGTTATTTCTGCGCCGGATATTTCGATCGCCCGGCAGGAAATGGACGTGAACTATTTCGGCGTGCTGTCTCTGTCGAAGGCTTTTGCGCCCATCCTTGCTAAGGTTTCTCAAAGCAGCATCGTGAACGTCCTGTCCTTTCTGTCTCTGGTGACGCTGCCATCGGCCGGCACCTATTCGGCATCGAAGGCCGCAGGTCTTGCGGCCAGCCGCTCGATCCGGGCGGAGCTGCTTGGCCAGGGAACGCAAGTTGTCGTCACCATGCCGGTGCAGGTTGATACCGATATGGGCCGCAGTTTGCCGGAGCCCCGCCTGAAGCCGTTGGATGTCGTCAGCGAAACGCTCGATGCGGTCGAGGCTGGCATCGAGGAGGTTTTCCCGGGCGAACTGACCCGTTCGGTTGCGGCAGCGTTTGCGGCTGATCCGAAGGGCGTGCAGGCGCATATGTCCACCCGGCTTCCGGCATAAGATGCAGAAGGGCGCGGCGGAAATCGCATCTCCATTTTTCCGCCGACGCCCGCTTGCACAATCCTTTGTCTCACGCTAACAATTCCGCCATGACAAACGCACGCAACATTGCAATCTGGTGGTGGGCTCGCTGAAGCGGCCTTGACCAGTCATGCGTGATTGAGACGACAAGCCGCCCGGAAGTTTCGAGGCGGCTTTTTTGTATTCGGGCCGCAGGAATGACGGGCCTGAACGGAGCGACAGATGGCGACGACTATTCTTGCAGACGGTGCGGAAGCCTATACCACCAAGGGCGGCATTTCCGTCACCCGAAGGCGGCGCGAGGCCCCTTATGGCGAAGCGATTTCCAGCTATGTCGACAGGCTCGACGAACGCCGGGGCGCGGTCTTTTCCTCCAACTACGAATATCCGGGCCGCTACACCCGTTGGGACACGGCGATCATCGATCCGCCGCTTGCCATTTCCTCGTTCGGCCGCGCCCTGTGGATCGAAGCCTATAACGAGCGCGGCGAAGCGCTGTTGGCGATGGTCTCAAAGCATCTTGCCGATGTCGCCGATATCACGCTCGGTTCTGCCACGGCTCGCCGTCTTGATCTCACGGTCAACATGCCGGACCGGGTGTTCACCGAGGAAGAGCGCTCGAAGATGCCGACGGTGTTTACCGTTCTGCGCGCGGTCACCAACCTGTTCTTTTCGCAGGAAGATGCCAATCTCGGCCTCTATGGTGCCTTTGGCTACGATCTGGCTTTTCAGTTCGATGCGATCGAACTGAAGCTGAAGCGTCCTGACGACCAGCGCGACATGGTGTTGTTCCTGCCGGATGAAATCCTCGTCGTCGATCACTATTCGGCCAAGGCCTGGATCGACCGCTATGATTTCGCCAAGGACGGCGAAACGACCGAAGGCAAGGCGGGCGATATTGCGCCGGAACCGTTCCAGACCGTCGACAGCATCCCGCCGCATGGCGATCATCGTCCTGGGGAATATGCCGAACTCGTCACCAAGGCCAAGGAAAGCTTCCGCCGCGGCGATCTGTTCGAGGTGGTTCCGGGCCAGAAATTCTACGAACGCTGTGAAAGCAAGCCATCGGAAATTTCCAACCGGCTGAAGGCGATCAATCCGTCGCCCTATTCCTTCTTCATCAATCTCGGCAATCAGGAATATCTGGTTGGCGCTTCACCGGAAATGTTCGTGCGCGTCTCCGGTCGCCGCATCGAAACCTGCCCGATTTCCGGCACGATCAAGCGCGGCGACGATCCGATCGCCGATAGCGAGCAGATCCTCAAGCTTTTGAACTCCAAGAAGGACGAATCCGAGCTGACCATGTGCTCGGATGTCGACCGCAACGACAAGAGTCGCGTCTGCGAACCGGGTTCCGTCAAGGTCATCGGCCGCCGCCAGATCGAGATGTATTCGCGTCTGATCCATACAGTTGACCACATCGAGGGGCGCCTGCGTGATGACATGGACGCCTTTGACGGCTTCCTGTCGCATGCGTGGGCCGTCACCGTCACCGGTGCGCCGAAACTGTGGGCCATGCGCTTCATCGAAAGCCATGAAAAGAGCGCCCGGCTCTGGTATGGTGGTGCCATCGGTATGGTCGGCTTCAACGGTGACATGAATACCGGTCTGACCCTGCGCACGATCCGCATCAAGGACGGCATTGCCGAGGTGCGCGCCGGTGCGACGCTGCTCAATGACAGCAACCCGGAAGAAGAAGAAGCCGAAACCGAACTGAAGGCATCCGCCATGATCGCAGCGATCCGCGACGCAAAATCCGCCAACAGCCGCGGCGCTCGCCGCGATGTCGCTCCGGTTGGCACCGGCGTCAAGATTCTGCTCGTCGATCACGAGGACAGCTTCGTTCATACGCTGGCCAACTATTTCCGCCAGACGGGCGCGACGGTGACGACGGTACGTTCGCCGGTCTCAGACGAGATTTTCGGCCGGGTCAAGCCTGACCTCGTCGTCCTGTCGCCGGGACCCGGTACGCCAAAGGATTTCGATTGCAAGGCGACGATCAAGAAGGCGCGTGCCCATGATCTGCCGATCTTCGGCGTCTGCCTCGGGTTGCAGGCACTGGCCGAAGCCTATGGCGGCGATCTGCGCCAGCTTGCCGTGCCGATGCACGGCAAGCCCTCGCGCATCCGCGTGCTGGAGCCCGGCATCGTCTTTTCCGGTCTTGGCAAGGAAGTCACCGTGGGCCGCTATCATTCGATCTTCGCCGACCCCTCGACCTTGCCACGGGATTTCATGATCACGGCCGAGAGCGACGACGGCACGATCATGGGCATCGAACATACCAAGGAACCGATTGCCGCCGTGCAGTTCCACCCGGAATCGATCATGACGCTGGGTGGCGATGCCGGCATGCGGATGATCGAGAACGTGGTGGCGCATCTGGCCAAGCGAGCGAAGATCAAGGCCGCATAAGAGGCGTTTCGTCAGTTTAGACGGAAATTCCGGGCCCGACCCGCTACGGACGCTTTGACAAAGCCGTAGCCTTGATCCATATGCAGACTATCCAAAACCGCTGAAGCGCTCCTCGCGCTCCGGCGGTTTTGGCGTTCTAGGACCCTGATTTCTGCAATTCATTCGCATATGCAAGGAGATGATGATGGTAGGGCAAAAGACAATAACGGTGCAGCGCCTCGCCTTCTGGAGCATCCCGATCTCCATTGCCGTACTGGGGCTGAAGATGCTCGCTTGGTGGTTTACCGGTTCGGTGGCGCTGCTTTCCGATGGACTGGAATCGATCGTCAACGTCGTTGCCGCCATCGTTGCTTTCGCGGTGATTGGCTATGCGGCCAAGCCTGCGGATGCCAGCCATCCTTTCGGTCATCACAAGGCGGAGTATTTTTCAGCGGTTATCGAGGGGGTGTTGATCGTCGTTGCAGCCCTTCTGATCGTCTCCGAAGCCCTGCCGGCAATCTGGGCGCCGAAGCTGCCGGATGCACCGGCGCTCGGCCTTGCGATCAACCTGTTGGCGGGCATTGTCAATGCCATCTGGGCGTATGTGCTGATCCGTGCGGGGCGCGCTTATCGTTCTCCCGCGCTATCCGCGGATGGCCATCATATTCTCTCCGATGTGGTCACCTCGATCGGCGTATTGGTCGGTCTTGTGCTGGCCATTCTCACCGGTTATGCGGTGCTTGACCCGCTGCTTGCGGTGATCGTCGCCTGCAACATTCTCTATCAGGGTTGGAAGGTGATCGCCCGTTCGATCAACGGGTTGATGGACAAGGCCGTTCCTGTGGAGGAAGAAGAGGCGATCAAGAAGGCGATTGCCGCAAATGCAACGGGTTCGCTTGGCGTACACGACCTGAAGACCCGTGAAGCAGGGGCTGTGATCTTCGTCGATTTCCACATGGTGGTTCCGGCGGCCATGCCGGTGGGCGAGGCCCATGACATCTGCGACCGCCTTGAAGATGCCATCCGTGTGGTTCACGCCGGAGCCAAGATTGCCATCCACGTCGAGCCAGAGGGCGAAAAGGCCCATGGCATTCGCGTCAAAGTTATTGAAGGATTGAGATCATGACAAAAACAGACGTCTCCGGTCTGTCACAACTCGGGCAGAACGTGGCTTCGCCGCAAAACCCGGAAGAGGCCGTGCTTGAACGCGTGCCAACCAGCCATGCCGGCACGGATTTCGTCGTGCGCTTCACGGCGCCGGAATTTACCTCGCTTTGCCCGATGACCGGCCAGCCGGATTTCGCCCATATCGTCATCGACTATGTGCCGGATGGATGGCTGGTCGAATCGAAATCGCTGAAACTCTATCTGCATTCGTTCCGCAATCATGGTGCGTTCCATGAGGACTGCACGCTCGATATCGCCAAGCGGCTGGTCGATCTGCTGGCGCCGAAATGGCTGCGGATCGGTGCCTACTGGTATCCGCGCGGCGGTATCCCGATCGATGTCTTCTGGCAGACGGGTGCGCCGCCGGAAGGTCTGTGGCTGCCGGATCAGGGCGTTCAGCCCTATCGCGGCCGCGGCTGAAACGAAAAACGGCGGGCTTTTGGCCCGCCGTTTTTCGTTGATGCGATGAGGATCAGCTAACGATCAGTGCCAGTCCGGCAAAGGCGGTGACGCCGCCGAGAATCCGTGAAATGATCCGGCCGGACGACAGGCGGCCGATGCCGAGGCCAAGACCGATGCCGGCGACATGCAGCAGTGCTGTTGCAATGATAAAGCCGGCGCTGAAGGGCAGGGCGCCGGCCGCACCCAGTTCGCCGCCATGGGCATAGCCGTGGAACAGCGCGAAGACGCCGACGACGGCAGCGCTTGCAACGGTTTCCATGCGCACAGCCATGGCGACCAGAAGGCCAAGCGCGACGACGGAGGCGAGAATGGCGGGCTCGACGAAGGGCAGGTGGACACCGGCCATCGCCAATGCAAAGCCGAAGGCCATGGTGCCGACGAAGGCGGAAGGCACCACCCAAAAAGCGCGTCCACCGATTTGAGCGGCCCAGAGGCCGACGGCGATCATCACCAGGATATGGTCAATACCGGATAGCGGATGGGTAAAGCCCGCCAGCAGTGATCCGTGTTCAGCTGGATCGAGATGGGCGAAGGCTGGCACGGTCGAGGCGGCAAAGCCTGCTGCGGCCAGAAGAAGGCGTTTTTTCATTGGTGTCCCCCTGAAGGGCGAAGATGTGGGAGACACCCCGCCGGATGTAAATTCTTGTCCTGCGCATCTTATGGGGCGGCGGGTCGCTGTCTATACGGCAATTGCCTTAGGTGGCGTCTTTACCATAGCCGCAGGGTGTTGCGGATTGGGCTTTCATCCGTATCCGCTTTTGTTGCATTGTTTTCGCAGTCGAGTCGCCTTATCTGACAGCGGCAGAACATTTGAATTTATTTCGCGGGAGAGTTCGCATGATGAACGAAGAAGACGACGACAAGACAAAGGAATTGTCATTGGGCAAAGAGACTGAGGCGAATCTTTTCAAGTCGCGCTCGATCTTCATCTACGGCCCGATCAATCAGGAACTGGCACAGAAGGTCTGCTCGCAGCTCGTGGCTCTTGCCGCCGCCAGCGATGACGATATCCGCATCTTCGTCAGCTCCCCGGGCGGCCATGTCGAATCCGGCGATTCGATCCACGACATGATCAAGTTCATCAAGCCGAAGGTCTGGATGATCGGAACCGGCTGGGTCGCTTCCGCCGGCGCACTGATCTACGTCTCGGCTCCGAAGGAACGGCGCATTTGCCTGCCAAACACCCGCTTCCTGCTTCATCAACCCTCCGGTGGCACGCGCGGCATGGCGTCCGACATCGAAATCCAGGCCCGCGAAATCATCAAGATGAACGAGCGCCTGAACAAGATCTTCTCCGAGGCAACCGGCCAGCCGGTCGAAAAGATCGCCAAGGACACGGACCGTGACTACTGGCTCTCCGCCGAAGAAGCCAAGGCCTACGGCCTCGTTTCGCGCATCGTATCGTCGCAGGCCGATATCTGAGGCTTGCTGATCGCTGAAATATCGAAACCCTGCTGGTTCGCCCGGTGGGGTTTTTTTTATTGCCAGGGCGTGGCGGGATCGGCGCTTGCCCTTGCGCACTTCTCTCGCTATACAAGCCTCATGTTGAAGACAGGCGCCATCATCGTCGAACAGGTTTCCCGCGGGCACGTTGCCATCGTGGAACGTTCGCGCGCCTTTACCTCGCTTCTTCTTCTCGGCCTTACACGCGGTTGCCGGGTTCTTTGAAGGAGCGCCCGGTGGCCGAAAGCCCACCGGCCCCAGCTCCTTGCCTTTCCTGAAATCCAGATACGAAAAGAACCCGAGAGCCAGCATTTTGCCGTCGCAATGCGACCGTCGATCGGTTATTGCATGCGGGCTATGCGCCTCACAGAGTGAAGAGAAGCCGCAATGATCATGAAGTCCCACACCGTCAAGCAAGGCATGCCTGAAGCCGCGGTCAAGTATCAGCCCTATCCGCAGATCAATATTCCCGACCGCACATGGCCGGGCAACACCATCACCAAAGCACCGATCTGGTGTTCGGTGGACCTGCGCGACGGCAACCAGTCTCTGGTCGACCCGATGGGCCACGACCGCAAGGCCCGCATGTTCCAGCTGCTGCTCGATATGGGCTTCAAGGAAATCGAGATCGGTTTCCCGTCGGCCTCGCAGACCGATTTCGACTTTGCCCGCTGGTGCGTCGAGGAAGGCAACGTGCCTGCTGACGTTTCGTTGCAGGTTCTCGTCCAGTGCCGGCCTGAGCTGATCACCCGGACGTTTGAAGCTCTGCAGGGTGCCACCAAGCCGATCGTGCATTTCTACAACTCGACCAGCGAGTTGCAGCGTCGCGTGGTGTTTTCCAAGGACGTCAAGGGCATCAAGCAGATCGCCACCGATGCCGCCAAGATGATTGCCGACATGGCCGCCAAGGCCGGTGGCGGTTTCCGGTTCGAATATTCGCCGGAGAGCTTTACTGGCACCGAATTGGAAGTGGCGCTGGAAATCTGCAACTCGGTTGCCGAGATCATCAAGCCGACGGCCGACAACAAGCTGATCCTCAACCTGCCATCGACCGTCGAAATGGCGACGCCGAACGTCTATGCCGACCAGATCGAATGGATGTGCCGCAACCTCGACAATCGCGAAAACCTGATCATCTCCTTGCACCCGCATAACGACCGCGGCACGGGCATTGCGGCAACGGAACTCGGTCTGATGGCCGGTGCTGACCGCGTCGAAGGCACGTTGTTCGGCAATGGCGAGCGCACCGGCAATGTCGACGTGGTGACCCTGGCGTTGAACATGTTTACGCAAGGGATCGATCCTGAGCTGGATTGCTCCGATATCGAGCGGATCAAGGAAGTCTACGAATATTCTAACCAGATGGTCATTCCCGAGCGCCATCCCTACGTTGGCGAACTGGTCTACACGGCCTTCTCCGGTTCGCATCAGGACGCGATCAACAAGGGCATGAAGGCGATCAAGGTTGCCAACAAGCCGCTCTGGGAAGTGCCTTACCTGCCGATCGATCCGCAGGATGTCGGCCGTTCCTACGAGGCGATCATCCGTATCAACTCGCAGTCGGGTAAGGGCGGCATCGCCTATATCCTGCAGCAGGACTACGGCATCAACTTGCCGCGCAACCTGCAGGTCGAGTTCCGCGAAGATATCCAGCGGATCACCGACGAAGAGGGCAAGGAACTGCCGTCCAAGGCGATCCACGCCCGTTTCATCGAGCGCTATGTCGATCAGCCGGACGCACGTATCCGCTTTGTCGATCATCACACCTATCCGGTCGGCGAGCACAAGGGCGTGCGCGTCGTTGCAGCCGAGATCACTGACAATGGCGAAACCAAGCGCATCGAGGGCAAGGGTACCGGTCCGATCGATGGCTTCATCAATGCATTGGCGATCTATCTCGGTATCGATATCTCGGTTGCCGATTATTCCGAGCATTCGCTACAGCACGGCTCGAATGCCGCTGCTATCGCCTATGTTGAAGTGGAATATCCGGGCGGAAAACTGTTCGGCGTCGGCATCAATACCAATATCGTCGCGGCATCCCTCGAAGCCATTGTCTCCGCAGCAAACCGGGTTTTGGAGCTGAAGGCTAAATAATACAGCCTGTTACGCGGTTTGTTAAAAAGATCGATTCAAGCAAAAGGGCCGCTTTCGTCAAGGAAGCGGCCCTTTTGCAGTGATATCGAAACTCAGATTGCGGTCGAAACCGCTGTCGCCAATTGATGAAGGTTGGCGTCGGACGATGGGCCAACGACGACATAGGATGCGCCTGCCTTCTGCCAGGAAATCATCGCGATATCGTCGCGCATGCTTTCGGTCATCTTGCCGTCGGTGCTGCCCGGTGTGCTTTTCAGAAAACAGATCGCAAAGACGTCGCCGTCCTGATCCTTGTACATCAGTTGCGCCACCGGCTTGCCTGAGGCCACCAGCAGGCGGGCGCCTTCAAATGTCAGGCCTTTGTTGCTCAGGTCCGGCAGCGAAAAATTGACGCCGACGTTCGACGCCAGCCAGCCTTCGATCTTGCCTTCGGCGGAGGCCGGAACCTCCACAAGATGTTCGGCCGTCTGGCGCGAATAGATGCGGTGGTAGTCGGCGATATCGTCGAGCCATGTGCGGGCGGCAGCCATTTTTACCTGCTGCTCGTCGTCATGGCTGGTCTTGCCGATGATGAAGCCGGTCGAGCCGCCGACAAGCAGCAAAACCAGGGAGGCGGCGAGGGCGCGCGGCCACAGGCGCTGCTTTGTTTGACGGGGTGCTGCGGTCACGACGCGCTCGGTCTTCGGATTGAGACCCGGGCCCTGCTTGATCCGGCGCACCAGCGACAGCGGCACCGGATCGTGAAGAAATTCCTCGAACGCCTTGTTGCCGAAGGCATTTCCGGCCCGCAGCCTCTCCAACATTCGCCGGGCTTCGTCATCGCGCGCCACCAGCTGTTCCAGTTCCTTGCGTTCCGCTTCATTGACTTCGCCGTCGAGATAGGCCGACAGGCGAACGTCGAGCGGGAGCCCTTTGGTGGTTTGCAACGCTCAGGCCCTCCTTTCCGTCGTCTCTGTAATCATTGCGGCCAAGCGCAGGCGCGCGGTCGAAAGCCTGCTCATTACTGTCCCGATCGGTATCTTCAGGATATCGGCGGCTTCCCGGTAGCTATGCCCTTCGATGTTCACCAAAAGGAAAACGCTGGCCAAGCCTTCTGGCATGGAGAGGATCATTTTCTGCAGCTGATTGGCGTAGACAGCTTTTTCGCCAGATGCCTCGATCGACAGCTCATCTTGCTCGGTGGCGTCGACCGTACCAGTGCCGGTGCGCACCCGGCGCTTTCTGATCTCATCGATCCATAGATTGCGTGTCATTGCGTATATCCAGCTTTCGAGCCGACCTTCACCGTTCCAGAGGTGATTGCGGGTGATTGCCCGCTCGCATACCTCCTGGACCAGGTCATCGGCATCGGCGGCGTTCCGCGTCAGTGTCATCGCGAAACGGCGCAACTTGGGCAGAACACTGACCAAGTCCCGTCTGAATTCGTTCGAGTCTGCCGCTGGACGCATTGCTCTTCCAAAGAAAACGTTCCGGGTCGACAGTTTATTCGCCCGGATCGAAATACACGCCGGTTGATATGAAACATTTGGCCCGTGGTCTGCAAGTCGGCAGCGTATTGGAAGGGCATATTTTGCCACTTCGGGGACGTTTCTCAACGTCAAATATCAGGCCGGGCAATGCGTTAGGATCGCCCGGCCTGATTGCTGTCAGTAGTGGCGAACGCCGCCGAGGGATTCGAGCAAGGCGCGGTAGGCCCAGCTGTTTTCACCGCCGCGGTCGCGGATCTCGATGAGCTGTGCCTTGGCTTCCTCGACCTTGCCCTGTTCGAGCAGCGCCTGGCCCATGTAGGAGCGTGCAAGGATATAGTTTTCATCGGCCTGCAGCGCGCGCTTGTAGAAGCTCATACCGAGTTCCATGCGTCCGGCCTTGCGGTTGGAATAGCCGCGATAATTGAGGATGCGGGCGCTGTTCTGGTCTTTCACAGCGTCGAGTACCTTCAGCGAGTTTTCGTATTGGCCGGCATAGGCCAGTTCGCGGGCCGCCTTGAACAGGATATCGTCGTCAAGCCCGCTCTTCTTGGCATTGACGCATTCTTTCTTGTTCTTGTCCCAGATCTTGCCATTCTTGCATTCGGTGGAGGTCTTGGTCTTTTCCGGCGGTGCGGTCGTATCCTCGCCTGCAGCCCAGGCCGCTTGGCCCAGTGCGAAGAAGGAGGCGGCTGAGAACAAGGCGATCATTGCAGTCTTGCTATGGATCATGGTCATCTCCCTGGCTGAAACTGATACCGGCAAGCCGGATTGCGCACGACATCTGCCGATGCCAGCATTCCCATTCTTACGGTCAGTGCTGTAGGACGGATGACGAGCGCCGATTATTTCGCGAGCATAGTCTTTTTTCGCCGCGTGGCGAGTAACGATAGGGCGATCAGAGCCGGGTGGTTTCGACCAGCGTGACGGAGCGGCTGTCCATCGTCAGTTCGAACCGCTCGCGGATCACGTTCCATTGTCCCGGGCTGCCGGAGATTGAAAACAGGTTGAACCCGGCGGGTGGCTTCTTGCCGCCGCGGCCTTGCGAAGCCGACGCGATGCCAACGACCGGCACCGGTTTGACCTGACCCTTGAGCGAATAGACCGTGTTCAGGTGCGTATGGCCGTGCAGCACCAGTTCAGCGCCACCGGCGGTGATCGTTGCGGCAAAGCGGCGAATGCCGAGCATGCGCTTGTGCAGGGATGTAGCGCCACGGATCGGCGGATGATGGATCATTACGACGCGAAACAGGCCGGCTTCGCCTGCTGCACGCAACAGATTGACGGTCTCGCGCGCCTGACGGCTGCCGAAATAGCCGCTGGCTGCGAAGGGCGGGGTGGCAACGGCGGTAGAGCAGCCGATCAGCGCCACAGGACCACGAACCCGTAAGTACGGGTAGCAGTGAAAATCCTCGTTCCACTCCGCCGGTCCGCGCTCGCCGCGCATATAGGGATACCAGGCCCTGGTCGTTTTTTCATAGGCACCCGGCACATAGGCATCGTGGTTGCCCGGCACGATCGAGATGTTTTCGGGTTCTCCAGCTTCTTTCAGCCAGCCGGTCATGATCTCGATTTCACGCGAGGACGCGAGGTTAACGAGATCGCCTGTTATCGCGAGATGATCCGGATCGATCCGCTCGATTTCGTCCATCAACAGGTTGAGGGTATTGCCGACGAGGTGGTTGCGTCGATTGCGATGCCAGTTGACGAAGCCGGTAATGCGTTTCGATGCAAGTTCACGGTACGAGAGGTCCGGCAGGGGGCCGAGATGGATGTCGGAAATATGGGCGAGTTTGAACATCCTTCGTACCTAGCGCATATTCCTGCAAAGGGGAATCATTCCAGACGCTTTATCCTCGGCGTGATAATTCGAAAGGAACCGGACCGGAATGAACGCGAGGCCGCGGGAAATGCGCAGTTGGAGAGCAAGGCTGATCACCCGCCTGGCTCACAGCTATTTTGCGGTCGCGCGGGGCATGACGATGGGCGTGCGGGCTGCCTGTTTCGATGCCGAAGGCCGGGTTTTCCTGGTCCGGCATTCCTATGTGCCCGGCTGGCATATGCCTGGCGGCGGTGTCGAGCGGGGCGAGACGGCCTTACAGGCACTGGTCAAGGAATTGCGCGAGGAGGGAAATCTCGAAATGAGCGGCCCGCCTGAACTCTTCCATGTCTATTTCAACCGGCAGACTAGCAATCGTGACCATGTGATCTTCTATCGCTGCCGCAATGTCCGGCAGGTTTCGCCGAAGAAGCCGGACATGGAAATTGTCGAGAGCGGCTTCTTCGCGCTGGATGCTCTGCCGGCGGCAACGACGCCTGCAACGCGCAGGCGTCTGGCGGAACTCTTAGACAGTGTTCCGCCAGCCGAAGTCTGGTAGATCAGGCAGCCAGTTTTTCACGGCCATGTGGCGCGTCAAGAGCAAGGACTGGCCCAGCGGGCACAATGCCGGTCGGATTGATCATGGTGTGGCTGCGGTAATAATGCTCCTTGATGTGGCGCATGTTGACCGTTTCGGCGACACCGGCCACCTGATAGAGATCCTGCAGATAGCCTTGCAGGTTGGGGTAATCGGCGATGCGGCGGATGTTGCACTTGAAGTGCCCGACATAGACCGGATCGAAGCGCACCAGCGTTGTGAACAGCCGCCAATCAGCCTCGGTGATACGTGCACCGCTCAGGTAACGCCGGATCGACAGGCGCGCTTCCAGTTCGTCCAGCACCTCGAATACCGTCGTGACACTTTCCGCATAGGCATCCTGTGAGGTCGCGAAACCCGCCTTGTAGACGCCGTTGTTGACGGCGCCATAGATATGCTCGTTGAGGGCGTCGATCTCGCCGCGCAGATCCTGCGGATAGAAGTCCTCGGTCGAACCCGTCAATCCGTCGAAGGCCGAGTTGAACATGCGGATGATTTCAGCGGATTCGTTGGAAACCATCTTGTTCTGCTGCTTGTCCCACAGCACCGGCACGGTAACGCGGCCCGAGTAATGTGGATCTGCCTTGGCATAGACCTGCCAGAGCGCTTCGGAGCCAAACAGGTGATCGACGGTGCCGCCGATCTCGTTCTTGAACTCCCAACCCTTCGACAACATCAACGGATCGACGATCGAGACAGTGATCAGGTCTTCGAGCTTCTTCAGCTTGCGGAAGATCAGCGTGCGGTGCGCCCACGGACAGGCGAGCGAAACGTAGAGATGGTAACGCCCAGCCTCGGCCTTGAAGCCACCTTCGCCTGTCGGACCGGCCGAGCCGTCGGCGGTGATCCAGTTGCGGAACTGCGATGCCGCCCGCTTGAAATGTCCCTTGGTTTCCTTCGTGTCGTACCAGACGTCCTGCCAGACGCCATCAATCAGCATGCCCATTGACTATCTCCTGGCGGCTGTATCGCCGCTTGTCTGTGAATTCATGATCCATAGATAGCGCATCAAACCCGCTCATATAGTCCGTAAAAACTGAACAGTGCGTTTTAGGCTTTGACACGACGCATTTTTCTGCTATCCGGCCAGACAGAATTTTTCTGAACACGGATCAAGATTGATGTTTTTCCCGGGAAGCCCACGACGACGCTGATGCTGCAAACGCCCTTGAGGGCGAAGCCATCATATTTTTGTCTCGTATGCCCGGTTTCCCGATGTTCATGAAAAAGCACGACCTCGTCTATCTCACTGAAGACGCTTCCCACGACGCAGCCATCGAAATCATCAATGAAGAAGCATTTGGCCCTGGCCGGTTTGCGCGTGCTGCCGCCCGCATCCGCGAGCAGGGGCCGCATGATCTATCCCTGTCTTTTGTCTGCGCCGACGATGGCGAGACGATCGCCTCGGTGCGGATGACCCCGGTGATGGCGGGTTCGATCAAGGGCCATCTGCTGGGTCCTTTGGCTGTTCGTCCGTCGCACAAGAACCGGGGTATCGGCCGCGAGCTGGTCCGTATTGCGGTCGAGGCGGCGCGGCGCAAGGGTTCGGAATGTGTCATCCTCGTCGGCGATCCTCCCTACTACCAGCCGCTCGGTTTCGAGAAGGTCGCCTATGGCGCGCTGACGTTTCCGGGACCGGTCGATCCGAACCGCGTGCTGGTCGTGCCGATGACCGAGGGCGTTCATGAGGGCCTGAAGGGCGACATTCACTGGCGGGCCTGATTTCCCCGCAGGGGATTGTCAGCGGACAATGCTGCCCATTCCCAATTCCGCCATAGTGACTGCGAATATCCCGGCCATCGCAACCGGGATATTTTTGATGCGTCTGCTACCCGCGGTCTTCGCCTCGCTTCTTCTTGCCACCTCGGCGTCTTCTGCCGATCTCATCCAGTTCTGGGACAAACCGCAGCATGGCGGCAACAGCTTCAACCGGCTGCCTCCGGACCAGGCCTATTTCGATGCTCTGAAAGGCTATGGCGCCACCTGGGTGCGGCTGTCCTATGACAAATGGAAGCCTCAAAAACGCGACTTCCTGATTGGCGATGCCGACAAGTATGAGGGCATTCCGGCAAAGGACCTTGCGACGCTGAAGGCAACACTCGATCGCGCCGACAAGGCGGGCCTGAGGATCGTCATCACGCCTTTGTCGCTGCCGGGCATGCGCTGGGCGCAGAACAACGGGAACACGTTTGACGGTCGTTTATGGCAGGATAAGGCCTGGTGGGCGCAATCCGCAGCCTTCTGGAAGGACATCGCCACGGCCCTCAAGGATCACCCGGGCGTGGCTGCCTACAACATCATCAACGAACCAGCGCCGGAAAAGAACAATGGCGTGGCCGAGCATGGCGGTGCCGACGCGATGAAGGCCTGGTATGCGAAGCAGGCCGAGACTGCCCGCGACTTGCCGGCCTTTTACGAGACGATGATCAAAGCCATCCGCGAGGTTGATCCCTCAACCCCGATCATGGCGGATGCCGGCTGGTATGCTGCAGCCGATGCGTTCAGCTATTGGCCAAAGCCGCTCACCGATGGCAAGGTTCTCTATAGCTTCCACATGTACGAGCCCTACGCCGCCACCAGCGCGCCGAACATGAAGCGCGACAAGCCCTATGCCTATCCGGGCAAGGTGCCGTTTGGCGAGACGGAAGAAGCCTGGGACCGCGAGCGGGTCGCCGCCTATCTCAAGCTTCCTGTCGACTGGGCCGACAGCCACAACGTACCGCGCAACCGCATAGTGGCAGGCGAGTTCGGCTGCATGCGCCGCTGGGAAGGGTGCAAGACGTATCTCGAGGATGTCCTGACCTCGCTCGACGACAACAAGCTGCACTGGGCCTTCTACAGCTTTCGCGAGGACAGCTGGGATGGCATGGATTACGAGCTTGGCGCGCAGAAGGTCAACTGGAAGTACTGGGAAGCGATCGATCAGGGCAAGCCTGACTCGGTGAAGCGTAAACCGGGGGCGGAATTCGATCCGATTAGGAAGAGGCTTTAAGGGGCGTCGCTGTCGGGAGATATCGGAGAACATCAAGCGCTATCGACGCTTCCGCCCCTCACCCTAACCCTCTCCCCGCGAGCGGGGAGAGGGAATGATGGAGTTTTCCGCTTGTCCCTTCTCCCCGTTCACGGGGAGAAGGTGGCCGACAGGCCGGATGAGGGGCCGTTGCCGATAATTCGGCAATTGTCTTGCATCAGGGAAGGAATAGGCCACGATGGATTGCCTGCACCGCCAATAAATTCACCGCCCCTCGCGATGCCAGGTGGCCGAGAGGACGAACAGCAGAGCCGCCAAGCCGAGGAATCCGGCGAACAGCGACAGCGAATTGATGCCCTTCAGCACGGTCTCATCGGTCATGCGCAGCGACATCCGCTGTGCATCGGCAACGCGGACGGTGCCGCGGACGGGCAGAATCTGCGGCACATCGACCGGCCCCTCGGCATTGGCAAGACGCTGCACCAGCCCCTTTGTTTTTTCCGCCCAGGGGGCCAACGTTTCAGTCGTCGAAATCGTCGCCTTGAACTCCGGCGCATCGACGCTGCCGACATGCACCAGCGTATTGAGTTCGCCGTTGGTGACTTCGAACAGACCGGTCTCAGCGGTGCGGACGCTGGCCTTGTAGAGACCGGGTTCGCCTTCGTTGAGCGTAATCTCTTCGGTCTTGCCGGAAGGGTAGGTCAGCGTCGCCGGCCCCGGATCGCCGGCAATGGTCTGGCGGGCGATTTCGAGGGTGCGGCCGCTCGCATGCGCCGTCAGCGCTTCTTCTTCCAACGCCGGTTCCTGCATCAGCCAATGAGCCGTGCGGCGATAGAGCGAAACACTCGGGCCGCCGCCTTCGAAGCCGCGCGCCCAGAGCCAGCCCTGATCAGAGAGCAGCATGGCGACACGGCCCTTGCCAACACGGTTCAGGACCAGGAGCGGCTTGCCGTCGGCCGCCTGCATGACGGTTTGACCGAGCGGCTTGTCGACATCCACCGTACGGAACCAGCGGCCCCAATGCGGCGGCTCGCTGTCGGCGCCTTCCAGGCCACGGGTAACCGGATGTTTCTTTCCCTCGTCCGACAGCCGCGGATAGAAGGCTTTCTCGTTCATGAAGCCGGTCGGACTTGCGGGCAGCACAGTCGATAGTGGCGTCGTCGCAATCGAGTCATCGCCGGCGTGTTCAGGGCCAGCGGCAATCAGGAGGGCGCCGCCGTTCTCAACATATTGGGCGATGTTGTCATAGTAGAGGATCGGCAGCACGCCGCGATGCTGGTAGCGATCGAAGATGATCAGATCGAATTCGTTGATCTTGTCGACGAACAGTTCGCGGGTCGGAAACGCGATCAGCGACAATTCGTTGATCGGAGTGCCGTCCTGTTTTTCCGGCGGCCGTAAAATGGTGAAGTGGACGAGATCGACGGCGGCATCGGATTTCAGCAGATTGCGCCATGCCCGCTCGCCCGAATGCGGTTCACCGGAAACTAAGAGCACACGCAGATTTTCACGGATGCCGTCGATGACGTGGACCGCACGATTGTTGGCTTCCGTCACTTCACCGGCGACCGGGGCGACGGAAAACTCGAGGATATTGTTGCCGCCACGCGGCACGGTGAAAGCGAAAGGCACATCGGTGCCAGGCTCGGCCATTTCCGTGGCGATCTCGTTGCCATTGAGGCTGATCGTCACTTCCGCCGTGCCGCCGGGTGCTGCGCCGTCATCGGCGATACGGAACGTCACCTTCTGCTCTTCGCCGACAATGCCAAAGCGCGGGCCGCTGACGATCTCGACGCGCCGGTCGAATTCATCCGGCTTGCCGGTAATCAGGCCGTGGACCGGGGCATCAAAGCCAAGCGGCTGGTTGATGTCGGGAACATCGTGGATCTGACCGTCGGTGATGAAGATTGCCCCCCCGACGCGGGCAGGCGGCACGTCGGCAAGGGCCGTCTGCAGGGCTGTGAACAGTTTGGTCGAGGGCGTTTCGGTGTTCTCGTCATCAGCGGCCTCGACGATACGCGCTTCGATCTGCGGGAATTTGGCCAGCCGTTGCTTCAGGGTCGCCAGCGCTTCATCGGTCATGGCGCGGCGGTCCGCGTTGTCCTGACTCTGGCTGCGGTCGATGACGACGCCGACGATGGTTGAGAGCGGTTCGCGTTCCTCCTGAAAGAATACCGGATTGGCGACGGCTAGGATCAAGGCTGCGAGTGCGGCTGTGCGGAAGGCAGCGCCGCGGACACCGCGCCAGAAGCCGAGTACCGACAACAGGACTGCGGCGAGCGCCAGCACGGCGATGAAAGGCCATGGAATCAGGGGCTGGAAGTCGAGTGTCATAAGCTTGCCCTCACTGGCCTAGCCGTTCGAGCAGAGCAGGGATATGCACTTGATCGGCCTTGTAGTTGCCGGTCAGCATATACATCATGATGTTGACGCCTGAGCGGAAGGCGAGTTCGCGTTGCTGCTCGTCCGGTGGCACGGTCGGCAAAAGCGGCATGCCGTTGCTGTCGATTGCCCAGGCGCCGGCAAAATCATTGCCGGTGATCATGATCGGGGAGACGCCGTCGCCGGAGCGGGCCGGCCTGCCGGTCGGCTGCGAGCCATTGTCCGGTTGCGCCTCTATCCACAGCGGGCTGCCATTGTAGCGGCCGGGAAAATTCGACAGCAGGTAGAACGACTTGGTCAGCACGTTGTCGGCCGGAACCGGTTCCAGCGGCGGGATATCGAGATCGGCAAGGATCGCCTGCAGCCGCTCGGAATTGGGGCTTGTGCCGGAACCGGATGACAGCGATGAAAACTGATCGCGCGTATCGAACAGCACGGTGCCGCCCGAGCGCATATAGGCATCGATCCGGCTGATCGCCGCAGGGCTCGGCATCGGCGCGTTGGCCGATACCGGCCAGTAGATCAGCGAATAGAATGCCAGTTCGTCCGAGGCAATGTCGAGACCGATCGGCGGGCCGGGTTCGAGCGTCGTGCGATAGGTGAGGAAATCGGTCAGGCCAGCCAGGCCGCGCTCGGAAAGCCGGTCGACATCGGCTTCACCGGTGATGACATAGGCGAGGTGGGTCTTGTCCAGTTGCCGCAGGATGATGTCGTCCCCCGGCTTGCTGTCGTCGGCAAAGGACTGGCCAGGCGTGGCGACCAGCGTGCCTGCCGCGAGTACCAGAACGATTGCCGCCGACGCTGGCATTCTCAGGCGGGCAAAGGCGCCGCCCATGAACAGCACGATGGCGGAATCGATCAGCAGCAGGATGAGCGCTGCAGCAAACAGCGATGGTTTCAGCGACCAGGCCTCGGCACCGATGAGCGGTTCCGTGGTGTAGGGAATAGACAAGCCTGCCTTGTCGATCGGCTTCAACTGGCTATCGCGGGGCAAAAGGTTTAGCGCGGTAAATCCTTCTTCCGAACCATAGAGACCAGGCGGATGCTCGACGCTGGAAACAGGGGTGCTTCCAGCGGTAACTTCCAGCGGCCGTGCCTTGCCGGTTTCGCTGATCAGCACGCCGTCGGCGTTCAAGAGGCGATACGGTGCCAACGTCTGGCCCTTTACCGCACCTTCGCTTGCAACGCCGCCGCTCCGCGACAGCTGGACACTGCGGCGAAGCATTTCGACGAAATCGCCTGATATCGGCAGGTTCGACCAGGTCGCCTCGGCACTGACATGGAAGAGAATGATGCGGCCGGTCCCTTGCGTTTTTGTTGTCACCAGCGGCGTGCCGTCGGCAAGGCTTGCCCAGGTCCGCGAGGACAGGTCTGCGGTCGGCTCGGCAAGCACCTGCCGTTTGACGAGAATGCCTTCCGGCCTTGGCATGCCGGCAAAGGGGCTGAGCGCCGGATAGTCGGCCAGCGGTTGCGGTTCGGACCAGGAAAGCGCGCCGCCAAGCGCGCGTTCACCTTGCCGCAGCGTCACCGGCACCAGTGGATCGTCGGCAGGGGCAGCGGCCAGACGCGGACCGGCAAACCGCACCAGCGTACCGCCGTTTTCGATCCATTTGGTGATCGGCGCGTACGTCTCTTCCGGCAGGCGGCCGATATCGGCCATGATCAGCATCGACGGCTTCTGTGCAAGAAGCTCGGGGATCGAAACCGCCATGTCGGCTTCGTTCGGCTGGATCAGGTCGGCATAGGGCGCTAGCGCCCGGTTGATATAGTAGAGCGGCGAAAGTAGCGGCTGCGACTGGTCGCGGGCTTCGCCGCTGAGCAGTGCCACCCGGCGGCGGCGGAAGCCGTCATCGAGCAGGAACGTGCCGCCGGCGGTTGCCAATCCATCGATGCCGACGCGCGCAAAATCATTCCGCAGTTCGAAGGGGGCGGCAAGCGTCGCCTTGGCAAGACCTTCTCCGGCAGAAAAAGCGACAGAGCCGTTGGCGATCGCCCGGCCGCGTGTGTCATAGGCGGTGACGGGCAGGGTCCGGGCGCCGGCCGTATCGAGGCGAGTGGCGCTGACCACCATCGATTCGGCATCATTGGCGGAATTGCTGATCGCCACGGCGTGATCGTTGCTGCCCTCGATCAACCGCAAATTGGCCGGTGCGAGTGCCGCCAGTTCCGCCATCACCTGACTATCATCGGCCTCGATGCCATCCGAAAGGAAGGCCAATGTGCCGGGCGTGGTGCCGTTGAGCGCTGTCCTTAATGCATTGACGGCTGTTTGCCTGTCCGGCCGCAGCGGTTGCGGTGTTGCTGCAGCAAGGCGGTTGCGCGCGGTCAAGGCAGATCCGGGTACGGCATTGTGGTCCTGGTCGGCAGTGAAGACGACGGCGACCGGCAGGTCTTTCGCTTCCGCATCGCCGATCAACGCTTCGGCGGTTTCGACGCGGCGCTGCCAGTCACTCGATGTTGCCCAGCTGTTGTCGATTACCAGCGCCAGCGGGCCGTTGCCCGAAAGCGTGTTCGTGCGCGGATTGAATACCGGGTCGGCGATGGCGAGGATGATGGCGGCGGCCATCAGCATGCGCAGCAGCGTCAGCCACCACGGGCTTTTCGACGGCGTTTCTTCACGCTTCAGGACGCTGGCGAGAATGCGCAATGGTGGAAACACCTCCACCACCGGTTTGGGCGGTGTCATGCGCAAGAGCCACCAGATCGCCGGCAGGGCAACCAGGGCTGCGAGCATTAGCGGATTGGCGAAGATGAACGGCAGGAAGCTCACAACTGGCCTCCATGGGTGGCGCGCCCGGGCATGCCCGAGAGATACATGTGCACGGCGACCAGCGCCTCGGAGGCGAGGTGATCGGTGCGATGTGGTGTGAACGTCCAGCCGAGATGGCGCAGGTTTTCGCCGAGGCTGTCGCGGCGGGCGATGTAGGCGCGGCGATAGTCGTCGCGAACGATTTCGGCGCGGCCGGCTGTCAGCTTCTCGCCGGTCTCCGGATCGGTGAATTCGGTGCGCCCGGCATAGGGAAAGCTCTCTTCGGCCGGGTCGGCAATCTCAATGACATGGCCACGCAGGCCGCGCCGGGCAAGCGGTCCGAGACGCGCCATGATTTTGTCGGCCGGATCGAGAAAGTCGCCGATCAGGACCAGATCACTGGTGCCACGGATCATGGCCGTCTGCGGCAAGCCACCCGAAAGCGGTGTATGCATCAGCGCGGTCGCCAGCCGTTCGGCGGCATTGCGGGCCGACACCGGCTCCATGACGCCGGGGCAGCCGATCCGCTCGCCGGAACGGGCAAGGATTTCTGCCAGTGCCAGCATCAGCACCAGCGCGCGGCTTTCCTTGGAGACCGAACCGAACTTTGATTTGTACATCATCGACGGCGACAGGTCGGCCCAGAGCCAGATGGTGTGGGCCGCCTCCCATTCGCGGTCGCGCACATAGGTATGATCGTCGCGGGCCGAGCGGCGCCAGTCGATGCGCGACAGGCTCTCGCCGTCGCTATAGGGCCGGAACTGCCAGAAATTTTCGCCGATTCCGCGCTTGCGGCGGCCGTGCCAGCCGGAAATCACCGTATTGGCGATGCGCTTTGCTTCCACCATGCAGTCCGGGATCAGCCGGGCGCGGCTCTGCGCACGGGAAAGGACGTCTCCAGAGGGTGTCGGTTCGACGATTTGGCCGATGGCAGCCATTCATTATCCCTTGGCTTGCTTGACCAGACCGGTAATCACGTCCCGCACCGACATGCCTTCCGCCCGGGCTGCGAATGTCAGCGCCATCCGGTGCTGCAGCACCGGCTCAGCCAGCGCCATGATGTCATCGATCGATGGCGAGAGCCTGCCGTCATAAAGAGCGCGGGCGCGGGCGCACAGCATCAGCGACTGGCCGGCGCGCGGGCCGGGGCCCCAGGCGACGTTCTTGTCGGTTGCGGCATTGCCGTTGCCGGGACGGGCCGAGCGCACCAGCGACAGGATGGCATCGACGACTTTCTCGCTGACGGGCATCTGCCGGATCAGCTGCTGGATATCCCTGAGCTGGGCGGCATCGATAACACCGCCTGCTTCGGATTCATGGGTGCCGGTGGTTTCGAGCAGGATCTGCCGTTCGGCCGCAAGCTCCGGGTAGCCGACATCGACCTGCATCAGGAAGCGGTCGAGTTGAGCTTCGGGCAGGGGGTATGTGCCTTCCTGTTCCAACGGGTTCTGCGTCGCCAGAACATGGAAGGGCTGTGGCAGGTCGTTGCGCTGACCAGCGACGGTGACGTGGTACTCCTGCATGGCCTGCAGCAGCGCTGACTGCGTGCGCGGGCTGGCGCGGTTGATTTCGTCGGCCATCAGAAGCTGGGTGAAGATCGGGCCGGGCACGAAGCGGAACGACCGGCGGCCGTTGTCGTCCTGGTCCATGACTTCGGAACCGAGAATATCGGATGGCATCAGGTCAGGAGTAAACTGGATACGGCTGGAATTGAGGCCGAGCACGGTACCGAGCGTCGAGACCAGCTTGGTCTTGGCAAGGCCGGGAACGCCGACCAAGAGCGCATGACCACCGGAGAGCACTGCCAGCAACGTCTGTTCAACAACGCTCTCCTGACCGAAGATCACCTTGCCGACTTCCTTGCGGATGAGGGCAATCTCGCCCAGCGCCTTTTCTGCCGCAGCGATGATCGCCTTGTCGTCCACCGCGCCGTCTGTCGTTTTCATCACACCCATTGTCTGTCTCCAGTGGCCGGCAACGGCGCCGAATCGCGAAAAGCGCGCTTTCCGTTTCTCTTTTTCAATCTATGCTCCGCCCGGTGGCTGACAAGACGGGGGCAACGCACTATCTCGTGAGGCAGTGCTCGATAAAAAGCAAGAATAGGGCCAAACGGGACGGAACGATGGCGGATGCGGAAATACATCAGGCGGGCGATGCTGCAGGACTGGCGGCGCTGATCACCCGCGCGGCCGGGCAGACGAACGGCCAGACCAGGGGATTACCCCCGGTCGAGCGCTGGAATCCGCCGTTTTGCGGCGATATCGACATGGAGATCCGCGCTGATGGAACCTGGTTCTACATGGGCACGCCGATCGGCCGGCAGCCTCTGGTTCGGCTGTTTTCCACGGTTCTGCGCAAGGACGAGGACGGCAAGACCTATCTCGTAACTCCTGTGGAAAAACTGGGCATCCGCATCACCGATGCACCTTTTGTCGCGGTCGAGATGAACGTCACTGAACGCGACGGCGTGCCCGTCATCACCTTCCGCACCAATGTCGGCGATGTCGTCGAGGCCGGCCCGGATCATGCGCTTCGTTTCGTCGTGCATGGCGAGAACCGTGAATTGAAACCCTATCTGCATGTGCGCGGGCGGCTGGAAGCGCTGGTGTCGCGCGCCGTGATGTACGATCTGGTGGGGCTCGGCGAGACGGTGGCGATCGACGGCACGGCGATGTTTGCCATCCGCTCTGGCGGCGTCACCTTTGCCATCATGCCCGCCCAGGAACTGGAAGCGCTGTCGGCATGACGGATTTGTTGTTTTCAGCCGATGATTTTCGCCGCCGGGCGCTCCGGCAGTCCGGCAGCCCCACGGAAGAGGCCTGGCGGGAACATGGCGATTTTCTGCTCAATCCCGACACTGTTCCCTATCTTGAGACCCTGAAACTCAGGGATGCCGCTGTTCTCGTGCCTGTCATCGACGATGGCGACGAGGCGCGGGTAATCTTCACCCGGCGCACGGCGACACTGCGCAAGCATTCCGGCCAGGTTTCCTTTCCGGGCGGCGCCATCGATCCGCAGGATGATACGCCGGAGCGTGCGGCCCTGCGCGAGACCGAAGAGGAAATCGGCCTTGACCGGCGGTTTGTCGAAACGGTTGGCCGGCTGCCTTATTATATGGCGATGTCGGGCTTTCGCATTACGCCGATTCTGGCCGTGGTCCAGCCGGGTTACGACCTCATCCCGAATCCTGCGGAAGTTGACATCGTCTTTGACGTACCGCTGTCCTTCCTGATGAACCCTGATAATCACGGCCGCGGCCAGGCGACCTGGAAGGGTGCCGAGCGGCATTTTTACAGCATGCCCTATGGCGAACAGCATATCTGGGGCATTACGGCGGGCATTGTCCGCATGTTGTATGAAAGGCTTTATGCATGACTTCCGTTGCCGCTGAAACATGGTTTTCGGCGCCCGCGCTGACGCGCATTTTCGATCTTCTCAACGCCGATGGCGGCGAGGTGCGTGTGGTCGGTGGTGCCGTTCGCAACAGCCTGATGGGGCTTGCCGTCGCCGATATCGACATGGCGACGACGCTTCTGCCGCAAGTGGTGGTCGCACGCGCCAAATCTGCGGGTATCAAGGCGGTACCGACCGGGATCGAACACGGGACGGTGACCCTGGTCATCGATGGAAAGCCCTACGAAATCACGACCTTGCGTCGGGACGTGGAGACGGACGGCCGTCATGCCGAGGTCGCCTTCGGCACGGACTGGACAGTGGATGCTGAGCGGCGTGACCTGACGATCAATGCGCTCTATGCCGATGCGAAGGGCGATGTGATCGACCTCGTCGGCGGTTTGGCCGATGTCGAGAAACGCAATATCCGTTTCATTGGCAATGCCAGCGAGCGAGTGGCCGAAGACTATCTGCGGGTGCTGCGGTTCTTCCGCTTCTTTGCGCATTACGGCTCTGGCCGCCCGGATGCCGACGGCCTTCGCGCCTGCGCCCAGGCGCGCTCGAAACTATCGACACTGTCGGCCGAGCGGGTCTGGTCCGAATTGAAGAAGCTGCTTTCGGCGCGCGATCCGGGCCGGGCGCTGCTTTGGATGCGGACATCCGGCGTGTTGAGCGAAATCCTGCCGGAAAGCGAGAAATGGGGTATCGATGCGATCCCGGGGCTGATTGCCGCCGAACAGGCTTTTGGCTGGCAACCCGATCCGCTGCTCAGGCTGGCATCGATCGTCCCGCCTGACGCCGAGCGGTTGGATGCGATGGCTAAGCGGCTGCGGTTGTCCAAGGCGGAAGCGGTCTATTTCACTGCCTGGACCAAGGCCCCACGTTTGCCGGCCGAGATTGCCGATACCGCATTCGACCGGTTGCTGTATCGGAACGGAGACAAGGGGATAGCAACGTCGCTGCGGCTTTCACTCGCCTCCGTGCGGCAGAAAGCCGAAAACGATCCGGCGCTGCTACCTGAGACGGCACGGCTGCAACGGCTTTTGACGCGGTCGGAGAAATGGCAGAAGCCCGTGTTTCCGCTGACCGGGGCCGATGTTCTGGCCACCGGCATTCCCGCCGGGCCGCGGGTCGGCGAAATTCTTGGCCAGCTTGAGGAGAAATGGGTAGACGGCAATTTCAATGCCGACCGGGCAACGTTGGTTGCCCGGCTGCAATCGACGGTCTGAAAGGGCTGAGGTTCAGGCGACTTTCGCCTCTTCGACAATGCGCGCCTTAATATTGTCGATCATGTTTTCGCGAATCAGCGTTTCTCCGTGCACCGTACGCATGTGTTCCACGGCCCGCCGGACGACTTCGGCGTCGCTGTCGGCGTGGGTGTGCCATTCGCAGCCGGGCACGAGGGTCCCGCATTCAAACAATCGCATGATGCTCCTCCTTGCGTTTGCATAGTCCGCCTGGAAGGCGTTCGGACCAGACGGATGAAGCAAGTATAACCGAAAATGGTGCCGATGGTTCCGCCGATCGCTTGCTTGGCGTTCACAATATTGCGGGCAGCCCCCGTTTTCTGAACGCGACATGGCCTTGAAGCTTCCTTTTCAGGGTCACATTGTCGCCCGATCTGTCCTCAACCCTTGGCACCGGGGGTAGCCCCTTTCGGAAAAATTGGTGAAAACCGTCTTGAGACTGACTTAAGGAAGGACACGCATATGACCATTCGCCACATGCCCGTTGCAGCCCTGACCGCTGCGGCACTCAGCCTGATCGTCATCAACTCGCCGGCCTTTGCCCAAGGTGCAGCCGAACCACAGACGACCCAGCCGATGCAGGGCACGGCTCCCGCTGCCATCAGCGATCAAAAGATCGAAGCCTTTGCCGTCGCCTATCTGCAGGTCGACAAGGTCCGCCAGGATTATGCCGCCAAGATCGGGGCCGAAAAGGACGCGGTGAACAAGCAGAAACTTCAGAACGAGGCCAACAAGCAGATGATCAATGCGGTCGAGAAGTCGCCGGACATGTCGCTTGATGAATACAAGACTATCATCACCGCAGCACAGACTGATCCCGATGTCGCAAAGAAGGTGCAGGAAAAACTCAAGACCACTGATACCGCTCAATAGGCCGATATCGCGGAGCAGGGCAAAACAGGTCCTGCTCCCGAATTGTTTCCAACAGAAAGCACTATAAAAAACGTGAGCTTTGATGTTATGCCTTCGTCTCCCTGAGACGTCCGCAAAGGCATGCCCACCATCATGAGCTCTTCTCTTCAGCAGGAACTGATCGCTTCGATCCGCAACATCGCGGATTATCCGAAGCCAGGCATCATGTTCCGCGATATCACCACGCTGCTTGGCAATCCGCGCGCTTTCCGTAGTGCGATCGATGCGCTGATCCAGCCCTTTGCCGGCACCAAGATCGACAAGGTTGCGGGCGTGGAAGCACGCGGCTTCATCATGGGTGGCGCCATGGCGCACCAGATGTCGGCCGGTTTCGTTCCGATCCGCAAAAAGGGCAAGCTGCCGCACGATATCGTCCGCATCGCCTATAGTCTCGAATACGGCGTCGACGAGATGGAAATGCACCGCGATGCCATCAAGCCGGGTGAGAAGGTGGTTCTGGTCGATGATCTGATCGCCACCGGTGGCACCGCCGAAGGCGCGACCAAGCTCTTGCAGCAGATGGGTGCCGATATCGTCGCCGCCTGTTTCATCATCGACCTGCCGGAACTCGGCGGCCGCAAGAAGCTCGAAGCCCTCGGTGTCGAGGTTCGCACGCTGATCGAATTCGACGGCCACTGAAGAAACGGCGGGAGCCATCTATGACGTCGATACAGGAAGCGATGGCCGCAGCTGCGAATGAGGGAATCATCACCTCAGCGCAGGCGGAGAAGCTGGTGCCGTTTTTGCTGGATGCGAAGATGGCAGCCGGAGGCGGAGAACGCCGGGTGGCCGGTCCGGCGGTGCTCGCCGATGACGCGCTTCTGGCAGAAGAAAGCGAGCAGCCGCGTTTCGTTCGCGGTTTCCACGATATCCTGATCACCATCGGCGTCATCGTGGCGCTCGTCGGCCTCTGGGGTATCGGCAATCTGTTTGCTGTTCTGCCGGCCATCATCATCCTGGCCGAGATCCTGATCCGGAGGCAACGTCTTGCGTTGCCCGCCGTGGCGCTGACTGTGGCTCTCCTCCACTGGACCGGCATGTTTGCTCTGCTGGTCATCGAGGTGGCTGCTCCAGAGGAACTCGACACCCTGATCAACTGGCTGATGGTGTTGCCGATCTTTGCTGCCGTTCTGGCAGCGTTTTACTGGCGATACCGGGTGCCCTTGGCGCTGGCGGCAACGCTTCTGGCGCTGTTCCTGCTCGCCATGGATATCGTGCTTGTGCTGATTGCCAAGGCCTACGGCTCGACCGAGGCTCTTGCCGAGCATTCCGGTCTGGTTTCCAGCGTGTTCCTGATCAGCGCGTTGGGCCTCTTTTCGGCGGCAATGTCCTATGATGTCGCCGATCCAACCCGCAAAAGCCGTAAATCCGACGTGGCATTCTGGCTGCATCTCGCAGCTGCTCCGGCGCTGCTCTACGCCATGCTGTCCCTCATCTTCCTGCGCAATTTTTCCAGCGAATGGTGGGGAGATGCAACATCACCGGCGGATGCGGCCGCGGTGCTTGCGATCGTCATCGTCTTCATGGTCATCGGCCTGATTATCGACCGGCGCGCCTTTGTCACCTCTGGACTGGTATCGCTCGGTCTGGCGATCTGGACGATCCTGCAGCGGGGCGGGGTGGCTTTCAGCGACTATTTTTCCGTCACCGTGCTTGCGGTCGGCGTCGTCGTTTTGATGATCGGTATTTTCTGGCAGGCGTTGCGGCGGGCTATCGTCTCGCTGCTGCCAGCCGGGATCACCTCACACCTGCACCCGGTCTATCAAGCCAAGGTCTGATGACGGTTCTCAAGGGAACTCGATGACCTTGCTTTCGAACCGGATGACCGACTGGCCATCCTGGTTTTCGCCTTCGCACAGGATGGTGTTGATCCGCCATCCCGGCCGTGATTCCAGGTCCTTTGCCGCAACGAAGGTGACGAAATAGGTGATCGTGTCGCCGGCGAAGACCGGCCGCAGCCAGCGCATGTCCTTGAAGCCGGGCGAGGGGCCAAGCTTGGGCGCAACGAGGCCCTCGGCCGCCAGCCGCTTCATTTCACCCAGCCAGTACGGCACGAAGCATTTCATCCATCCGGCGCAGGTGTGCCAGCCGGACGCGCAGAGGCCGCCGAACAACGATTGCCTGGCCAGGTCCGCATCGAGATGAAACGGCTGCGGATCGAATTTTTCGGCGAAATGGATGATGTCTTCGGGGCTGAACGTCACCGTGCCGATGGTTTCGCGCGTACCTGCGGGGTGGAGGTCGGACAGTTTCATGCAGCGTCTCCTGCCGTTTGGCAGCGGATCATGTTGGCATAGTCGCAAATCGCCACGGTCTCGCCCCGCTGGTTGACGACGACGGCGCGCAGCCGCACGATGCCGATCTCGGGCCTTGAGCGCGAGACACGCGCCTCAAGGACGGTGCAATTGCCGGACAGCGTGTCGCCGGCAAGCACCGCTTTCTTCCATTCCATGCTGTCGACGCCGGGAGAACCTTCCGACGCCGTTTCATGGATGTAGCTATCGCAGAGCATCCGCATCATCATCGCGCTGGTATGCCAGCCGGAGGCCGCCAATCCGCCGAGAATGCTGGCCCTGCCGCCTTCCTCGGACAGATGCATCGGCTGCGGGTCGAATTCCGATGCAAAGGCGATGACCTCCTCGGCCTTGACCACGACCGGTTTGAAATCGAACCGTTTGCCGACCGGAAAATCCTCGAAATGAAGCATGGCTGAATATCCTCCAACACGGACGTTCTAGCATCCGCACGTGTCCTGGGAAATGGAAACAGGATTACGGTGGCGGGCCGGATCAAGGCTGGAAAGGCAGGTCCTGACCGTTGATCTTCACCTTCTTGCTTTCGTCGACGGTAATATTCCACATCTGACGGCCATCCGGCGTCTGCTTGGCAAAACCCTTGATCATCAGCAGCATGAAGGCCGCCTGGCCGAATTCCGGCACGGTTGCGGCGTTCTTTTGCATGTAGGAAACCGTATTGTCAAAATCCTTGGCATAGAGGGTGACATCGGTGTTCTGGCGGTCCGGCTGTTCCGGATAGATAGTCGTCGTGCCCGACAGGCTGAAATCGTAGACGGCGGAGCGGGCCGAGACCTCGTCATACCGGATCGTCATGGCGCCGCCCGGCAGGAAGATGCGGCCGGCCTCGGCCGACTGTTCGTCGGTCAGCGGCTTGTCGGCGTCGAAGTTGGCGCGGTCGATCAGATAGGTGATGCCGCTGGCCAGATTGAGCTTTTCCAGTGAAATACGGGCGGTCACGGTTTGGGGAAGCGCCGAGGCAAAGGCTTCCGGCACCTGTCCGGGCGGCAGCGATGGTTTGTCGATGGTGACGCCGAAGCCGACTTTCGCATCGTCCTTCAGGCCGTTGGTGTCGATGGTGTAGCGCAAGGTTTCCGCACCATAGGTGCCGGTGGCCGTGGCGATCTTGAAATTGGCGATCTCGATTGATTCCAGAAGGTTTTCAAACATCGGCAGGTTGGCGCGTATCAGCGATTTCAAGCGAACCTGCTCGGTTGCCAGCAGCTTTTCCTTCTTCACATTGTCGAAAACGAAGAAAACAAGATCCTGCAGCGGCCGGTAGGCAAGGCCGTTGACGGCGACATCCGCTGTCACGGTATCGGCGGAAATATCCACCTTCATCTTTAAGGGATCGATGATCGTTTCGGTAAAGCCGTTCAGCGCCGTGTTGCCGCGAATGTCGATGGTCTGCGGCGTCGCCCGCGTCGAGTTCATCGTCGACGTCATCGATCCGAACCGGGCTTCGACGGATTGCTGCGGTGACACCGACGTCATGAAAATGCCATCTGCGGACATGTCGGCGGTTTTGAAATAGAACAGATCGGGATCGACAATGCCTTCGGCGCGCATCGCGTCGATCTTGTAGGTGAAGTCGGTTTTTTCGGGTCCTGTAGTGAACTGTCCCTTCACATCGAGATCAGCGGCCTGGGAGAAATGCCAGAGTCCATCGTCCATCGGGCGGATCAGCGAAAGCAGTGGCTTCAGGCCGGAAATGCTGAAGGTTTTCGGATCGATGTCTTTCAGAAGCACGGTCGGATCGAAGGTCAGTTCGTAATCGGCGGTGCCGGGCCGCACCTTGATCAGGCCCGTCTTTGCCAGGGTTTCCGGGAGGAATGAGGTGAACTTCCGCTCGAGTTCCTGCGCACCCTGATGGCTGATATCCGCGGCCTGCACTGATTGTGTGATGAGGGCGGTTGAAAGCAGAAGGGCAGGAATCAGGCGCATTGAAAACTCCTCAAATGATTGCGAGGCAACATATAGCCGATCGGCTGAAGGGCAAGCGCCAAGGCGGCCGCAACACGCTACAGACGGCAACGCCGTTCGCTAGAGTTAACGAACGGCGTTGCCGTGTCTTGAGTTTCCTGTCGGAAGCGCAGCCGCCCGTACGGCCCCACGCTCCGTTTAGGTGTTGAAGCGGAAGTGGATGACGTCGCCGTCCTGAACGACATATTCCTTGCCTTCGTCGCGCGCCTTGCCAGCTTCCTTGGCGCCGGTTTCACCGCCAAACGCGATGTAATCGTCATAGGCAATGGTGAAGGCGCGGATGAAGCCGCGTTCGAAATCCGTGTGGATGACGCCTGCGGCGGCCGGTGCCTTGGTTCCGCGCGGAATGGTCCAGGCGCGCGTTTCCTTGGGGCCGACGGTGAAATAAGTGATCAGGTCGAGCAGCTTGTAGCCGGCGCGGATCAGCTGGTCGAGACCGGCTTCATGCAGGCCTAGCGCTTCCAGGAATTCCTTGGATTCTTCTTCCGGCAGCTGCGCCACTTCGGATTCGATCGCAGCCGAGATAACGACGGTTTCTGCACCCTGCGCCTTGGCCATGGCTTCGACGGCCTTGGTATGGGCATTGCCGGTTGCAGCATCGGCTTCCGCGACGTTGCAGACGTAGAGAACCGGGTGGGCGGTCAAAAGATTGAGACCCTGCAGGATGAGCTTTTCTTCCGCATCCAGTGTCGGCAGAAGCGTGCGCACCGGCTTGCCGTCCTGCAGCAGCTTCAAAGCCGCATCCATGACCGGCAGCAAGCTGAGGGATTCCTTGTCCTTCGATGCGGCGCGCTTGCGCGTCTGCTCGGTGCGGCGTTCCAGGCTTTCCAGATCGGCGAGCATCAGCTCGGTCTCGATCGTCTCGGCGTCGCCGACAGGATTGATGCGGCCCTCGACATGGGTGATATCGTCGTCTTCGAAGCAGCGCAGCACATGTACCGTCGCATCAACTTCGCGGATATTGGCGAGGAACTTGTTGCCCAGACCTTCACCCTTCGACGCGCCGCGCACCAGGCCGGCGATATCGACGAACGAGATGCGGGTCGGGATCAGTTCCTTGGACTTGGCGATATCGGCAAGCTTGCGCATGCGCGGATCCGGCACAGCCACTTCTCCGGTATTCGGCTCGATGGTGCAGAACGGATAGTTTGCCGCCTGCGCCTGCGCCGTCTTGGTCAGCGCGTTGAAAAGAGTGGACTTGCCGACATTCGGCAGTCCGACGATACCGCATTTGAAACCCATGGTCTTGAAACCTGTCCGATCGAATTCTGTTGCTGTGCCTTTTGCGGAAACTTGGGCCGAGGTCAAGCCTCAGACCGGTTTTGCAGGCTTTATAGGGGAGAAGCCGCCCGAGTGCATCTTGTTTGAAGCCGGTTTGCGATGCACAATGGATCTTTCCTCCACTCCTGTGACCAACGGGCGGATTTCCGATGGCGGATAACGACACCAGTCTCAAACCCAAAACTGTGACCAAGCCAAAGCTGGAAAGGCCGAAGCTCTACAAGGTCACTCTGGTCAATGACGATTATACGCCGCGCGAATTCGTCATCATGGTTCTGAAGGCGGTGTTCCGCATGAGCGAGGAGACCGGCTACCGGATGATGATGACCGCCCACAAGATGGGCGTGTGCGTCATTGTCGTCTGTGCCAGGGATATTGCCGAGAGCAAGGCGAAGGAAGCCACGGATCTGGGCAAGGAGGCGGGCTTTCCGCTGATGTTTGTGACGGAGCCGGAGGAGTAGGCAGGACTAAATCCCGGCAGGCCGCCTGATCTGAAAGCCGGTCTTGTTCTGCACGAAGCCGCATCCCTCATAGAATCTCAGTGTCGCCGGTTCTTTCGAACCGGTCAGCAACATGACTTTGTAACATCCGGCGTCCCAGGCCCGCTGGAAGGCATCTGTGATCAAAGTCCGCGCATGGCCGCGCTTGCGGTATTCGGCGTGCGTGACGACGTTCTCGATCAACGCATAGGGCGCGCCGCCGCGGGTCAGGTTTGGGATCACCACCAGCGTCACCGAAGAGGTCAAATTCTCGCCCGAGACGCCGATCAGCAGCGTCATACCGGGCTGCGCGATGATCTCGGCGAAGCGCCCGGTTGCGATATCCGACGCCATCTCCGGATCGTCCGGGTTGAGGTGTCGATAGAGTGAAAGCAGGGCCGGAAGATCGTCTGGCGTTGCCGGCCGGATACGGAAATCACCGGTCTGCATGGTTCTATTCGTCCTTGTTGCCGAACAGCTTCTTGAGCATGTCGGCCATCGGGCCGGTCGTCGGCAGGATTTTTGGCTGTGCGCTGTTGCGGGCCTGGCGGATATGCGACTTTCCAGTGGCGGGCTTTGTTGGAGTCTGGACGGGCTCCGGCTTGCCGCCGGTTGCCAGCGTCAGCTTGTTGAGAAACTGCGAATCCTCGGCCTTCACGAGCATGTCGGCATTGTCAGCCAGCGCATCGAGCAGCGGTTCCAGCCAAACCTTGTCGGCCTTGGCGAAATCACCGAGCACATGGCCGTGCACTCTCTCCTTCGAACCAGGATGGCCGATACCGAGGCGCAGGCGGCGGTATTCGCGGCCGCAATGCGCATCGAGCGACTTGATACCATTATGACCACCGTGGCCGCCGCCGGTCTTGATCCGGGCCTTGCCCTCAATGAGATCGAGTTCGTCGTAGATAGCCAGAATGTCCTTAGGCTCCAGCTTGTAGAAGCGCATAGCCTCGCCGACCGCTTCGCCCGAGAGGTTCATGAAGGTCTGCGGCTTCATCAAGAGCACCCGTTCGCCGCCGATCTCGCCTTCCGAAACCAGCGCCTTGAATTTCTTCGACCAGGGCGAAAAGCCGTGACGCCGCTGGATCGCGTCGACGGCCATGAAGCCGATATTGTGGCGGTTACCGGCATATTCGGCGCCTGGATTACCAAGACCTGCGAAAATCAGCATGAGTGTATCTCTAACAGTCGGACAGACTGTCTTGCACCGCGTTGGCGGCCGGATGTCAACCGTCTGGCGTGTGCAAGGGCCGGTTTTCCGGTCTGGCCCTGCGCTTAACGCCGCTATGCGGGTTATCGGTTGGGGCGCAGTCCGTACTTTATGAAGATCTGGTCCTGCGTGCCGTCGGCGATCAGTTTGTCGAGTTGTGCCTGCATTGCCGTGACCATGCTATCCGGCAAATCGAGATTGCAGGCAAAGCCATAGAATTTGCCTTCGAGAACAAGCGCGCTTTCAAGTGCTGCACCCTGGTCGCGCATCATTTCGAAGGTCTTTTCCGAGGTCATCATCAGGTCGATGCGGCCGCTCAGGAGCTTCTTTACCGTCGTTTCCATGTCGGCGGCGAGATCGACCTTGGGGAAAGCGTTCTTGTGCAGATAGTTGGCCGAAAAATCGTCGCGCTGGGTACCGACGGTGAAGCGCTTGGCCTCCTCGGCATTGGCCGGATTGACGCCCGAGCCTGTCTTGCGGACCATCACCATACGATCGATCAGCAGCGGCTCGACCCATTTGAATCGCTTGTCACGTTCGTCATCATGACCGGTGGTGAAAAGACAGGTCCACGGCTGGTTTTCCGTCAGCGACAGCGCCCGTGCCCAGGGAAGAATTTCGAGCGAGTAGGGGGTGCCAAGTGCCTGCATCATCCGTTCGGCCTGCTCGACGGCGGCGCCGCTGATGACCCCGTTTTTGCTGAAATTGTAGGGAGGATACTCTTCCGTCAGCAATTTCAATGTTTCGGCATTCGCCGTGCCCGAGAAAAGGAGAGCGAGTGCGAACGCCATATGTCTCATACCCGTTCTTCCTTTATTGTTGTCACGCGAGGCTGGTCGCCTTTGCTTCGGATTCCATTTCCAGCATCAGCAGCATGTTCTCGATCGGCATCGGCCGGCTGAAAAGATAACCCTGGCCGTAGTCGAGACCCAGCTTGCGCAGCAGTTCCCATTGTTCCTTGGTTTCGATGCCTTCGGCAACAACGGTACAGCCCATCTGATGCGAGATCGTCCGGATGCCCTTGATCAGCATGCGGCTCTTGCGGCGGATGTCGGCTGTCCCCGTTGTCAGCGACCGGGTAAAGGACTGATCGACTTTGACGATATCGACTGGGAACCGGTTGAGATAACTGAGCGAGGAATAGCCGGTGCCGAAATCGTCGAGCGCGATCCGGCAGCCGAATTCGCTGAGTTGCTTCAACACGGCATGCACATCGGGATTGTCGGCCATCAGCACCGCTTCGGTGATCTCGATGACGATGCGGGCAGGGGAGATATGGTGCTTGAGCAGCAGCGCCGCGAGTTTGTGCGGCAACGTCTCTTCAAACTGGAGTGGCGAGAAGTTGACGGCGAGATAAGTCGCCTCGGTCCCTTCCAGCTGTGTCAGCCGCGCGAGGTGGCTGATCGCCTTTTCCAGCACGCGTTCGCCGATGCGGGCGATCGAGCCGGTTTCCTCGGCGATGCCGATGATCTTGGCCGGCGGGAGGATACCTTTTTCCGGATGGTTCAGGCGCATCAGCGCTTCGAACCCGGCGATGCGGCCGTCGCTGAGGCTGACGATCGGCTGCAGATAGGCCTCGAACCAGTCTTCCTTGAGCCCGGCTTCGATGTTCTGTTCCATCTCGTGGCGTTCGCGGGCGGTGTCGAGCATGCTGGTATCGAACAGCAGCATGCCGTTCTTGCCGTCGCGCTTGCGCGCATACATCGCCATGTCGGATTTCAACAGCAGTTCTGCCGCGTTTGCCGCGTGGTCGGGATAAAGGGCGATGCCGACGCTGGCGCTGACCGAAAGCTCGGCACCTTCGACGAGGATCGGCTGGCGAAGGCTGGCGCCGATGCGGTCGCCGATTTCGCTGGCCAGGGCCTCAACGTCCTCGGCGCTGACCAGGATGGCGAACTCGTCGCCGCCGAGCCGTGACATCGCATCGGCCGGGCGAAGCGTGGTGCGGATACGCGCAACAACCTGGCGCAATACTTCGTCGCCGGCGGCATGGCCGAAATTGTCGTTGATCCATTTGAAGCGATCGAGGTCGATGAAGATGCAGGCCAGCTGCATCGTATTCTCATCGGCCTGGCGGATGCCGTCATCGAGCGCCGCTTCGAAGCCCTGGCGGTTGAGAAGACCGGTCAGATGATCGGTGATCGCCTGCGCATGATTGCGGCTTTCGGCCTGCTTCAGTTCCGTGACGTCGGTCATGACCGACAGGGAGAGACCGCCGCGCTCGCCGCTGGTGGCACTCTTCGTCTCCAGAATGAGAACGGTCATGGTTTCACCGTTCGCCTTGATGAACGGGACGGTGACTTCGCAGATATTGGCATGGGTGGTATTGCCGTTGCGGCGGCGGGCCCGATAGGTTTCGTGCCAGTGTTCATCGACGAAATCGGTAAAGACGCGGCCGATAACCTCGGTGCGGTCATAGCCCGTGGCCGTCAGCCAGTAGTCACTGACGGCGGTGAGGCAGTTGGCCGGATCAAGCGAGAACAGCATCGATGGGGTGAGGTTGTAGATGTCGGTAGCGCGGCTATGGGCGAGCTTCAGCTCGGTTTCCTCGCGCTCCAGCTTGCTCTGCATCTCGTTGAAATTATGCGCGAGCGTGCCCATCTCGTCGTCCGATGTCCAGTCGACATGGTGGCGCGAACCGAGCCTTCTTGTGGCTTCGATTGCCGCCGTCAGCCGCATCAGCGGCCGGATGACCGTCAGGCGGTTGCCAAGGATGGCCGCTGCAAAGACAATACCGACCGCGACGATCAGGATAAAGAAGATGCTCAGTTCATCCTTGCTGAAGCGCGACAGGAGACCGGGCGTGGAGACCCATATCTCAAGGGTGCCGACGGATTTCTGTCCGTCGTTCGAATTATAAAGGATTTCCCTGGTGAGAACCTTGTGCGGCAGGCTGGCATCCACCGGACCTTCCGGAAGGCGAATGGAGATCGATTGGGAGCTGTCCTTGACATGCACCGACATGACGGCGGCGTCGCCGATCAGCGATTTTGCGATCTGCTCGACGCCGTCCGTGTCAAAATCCCAGAGGGGTTTACCAAGCGCCTGAGCGCCTGCTTCCATGAGAACCTGCGTGTTCTGCAAGCTTTCACGGGCAACCCGCTCTGACGACAGTGCCAGAAACAACACGATCAACGGAGCGATAAAGACAAGCATCGCACCACAGACGATCGCAATAAAACGATTTTCAACAGAGTGCATCATCGGATGCCCCCGGTTGCGCCACCAATTCCACGTCCCATTAGGATTCTCGTACACTGAAGTCGGATAATCCCCCAGCGCCAACACATCACGAAAATCTTAAATGTTGCTGAAACCTTGCGGCGAAAACTGGGGTGACTGCCGCGGGAGGCAAAACCTTGAGGCGAGCGAAGCAACAAAAAAGCCCGCTTCACGGGGTGAAGCGGGCTTTCAATCCTGGCCGTCAGGCCGGAATTTTTACTCGGCTACAACTTCTTCTTCCTTCGTGCCGCCAGCAGGCTGCGCGATGGTCGCAATCGTGAAGTCGCGGTCGGCGATAACCGGCGACGCGTTCTTCGGAAGCTTGATGTTCGAGATGTGGATGCCGTCGCCGATCTTCAGGCCCGACAGGTCGGCCGTCAGGAATTCCGGAATGTCGTCGGCCGGAACAACCAGTTCGACTTCGTGGCGAACGATATTCAAAACGCCGCCGATCTTGAGGCCCGGGGACTTTTCTTCGTTGACGAAGTGAACCGGAACTTCAACGGTAACGACGCTGTCCTTCGAAACGCGAAGGAAGTCGACATGCATGGTGAAGTCACGGACCGGATCCAGCTGGTAGTCCTTCGGCAGGACGCGGATCTTCTCGCCGCCAACGTCGATCGTGGCGATCGTGGTCATGAAACCACCGGCGTGAATCTTCTGGGTGACTTCCTTCGTAGAGAGGGCGATGGAAATCGGAGCCTGCTTGTCACCATAGATGACTGCAGGAATAAGACCGTTGCGGCGAAGTTCACGGGAGGACCCCTTACCAACCCGTTCGCGCGTTTCGGCCTTGAGCTCGTAGGATGCGTGGCTCATGGTCTTAACCTTTCTGGTGTTTTTGGAGAGCTCATCCGCTTATTTATAAAGACAGGATGAACCGAGACGTTTGACCGCCTCATCCGCGTTTGCCTCCAAGGGTGTCTGCGCGGACGCGCGTCCATAGCCGAGAACGCCCGCAATTGCAAGCAAAGCCCGGTTTTGCCGGCAAAAGCCCGGTTTTGCCGAAAAATCCGCTTGGAAGTGGCGATGCAACCGCGGTTGCACGCACAGCGGGATGTTTTTCAGAACTTGATAACCGTCAAATCATGAAAATCCAACCGCGTTAATCTCTCTTAGTTCTTGCGTGGCAGATTGCGGCCACGTTCAAAACAGGTGCTTCATGCTCAAGGTTCTTTCCTGCATCGCCATAGATCATCACTACGGTTTGCTGTCGCTTGCAACTCTCGTCTGCATTTTGGGTTCAGTCCTGACCATGCGGCTTTATGCCCGTGTCAGGCGCACTGTCGGCGTGCAGCGGCTGAACTGGTTGTTCATGGGAGGGGTCATCGGCGGTTCGACGATCTGGACCACGCACTTCATTGCCATGCTGAGCTTCAGGCCGACGCTCGAACATGCCTATGAACCGATCCTGACCCTGGCTTCCCTGGGCGCGGCGATCGGCATCACGATACTGGGCTTTTTCGTCACCGCCATGCGCAAGACCGGTCCGACCATCGAGCTTGGCGGCGCGATTGTCGGTGCGGGCATCGCCATCATGCACTACATGGGCATGATGGCCTACCAGATCGCCGGGCGGATGGAGTGGGATTACAGCTACTATGCTGCCTCGATCATTCTGGGTGTCAGCTTCGGCGCTCTTGCTACCAGCCGGATTGCCCGCCCGGCCACCCGATTTTGCAAATATGGTGGTGTCGTCGCGCTGATCCTGGCGATCGTCAGCATGCATTTCACCGGTATGGCAGCGGTCACCATCATTCCTGATCCGATGATCCAGCCGTCGGCAGCGCTTATTCCCGATAACCTTCTGCTCGTCATGGTCATGGTGATGATGTGCCTGATGCTGGGGCTTGGTGCATCGACCTATGTCATCGACCTTCATTCCAGCCAGGTCGCAGCCGAACGTTTCCGCCACCTGTCACTGCACGATCCGTTGACGGCCCTGCCGAACCGGGTCGCCTTTGGCGAACATCTCGAAGAGATCATCCGGCGGCAGAAGGACGACACGTCGCGTGTTGCAGTCCTGTCCTTCGATCTGGACCGTTTCAAGGACGTCAACGACGTTCACGGTCATGCGGCCGGTGATGCTGTCCTGCGGACGATTTCCGAGCGGATGGCCAGCGTTCTGGGGGAGGGAGAATATGTTGCCCGCATCGGCGGCGACGAATTCGTGGCGCTGACCTCCAATTTCTTCATGAAAAGCGAAGCAAAGACCTTTGCAGCGCGGTTGATCGCCGAAATCGGCAAACCCGTCGAATGGCAGGGCAAGACGCTTTTGGTTGGCAGCAGTGTCGGTATCTCGCTGTTTCCCGTCGATGCACGCACGCCAGAAGAGCTTTTGGCACAGGCGGATCTGGCCATGTACCGGGCCAAAGCGGCCGGCTCGAATTCAATCCGTCTCTACGAGCCCTCGATGGACGATGCCGCGCGCAGCCGAAGCGTCCTTGCCATGGACATGCGTGATGGCATCGAGCGCAACGAGTTCGAACTCTATTATCAGTATCAGAACAACTCGCTGACGCGCGACGTCATCGGTTTTGAGGTCCTGTTGCGCTGGAAGCATCCGGTGCGCGGTATGGTGCCGCCGACGGAATTCATTCCGATCGCCGAGAAGAACGGCTTTATTCACGAACTCGGTGACTGGGTGCTGTTGACGGCTTGCCGCCAGGCGGCCTCCTGGGACAATCCGATCAAGATTGCCGTCAACGTCGCGCCGGCTCAGTTGGCCGATACGAACTTCCCCAACCGGGTAAGCGAAATCCTGGAGGAAACCGGCCTTGATGCCGCCCGCCTCGAACTGGAAATCACCGAATCGGGCATCATCGCCGACCAGCAGCACGCGCTTCACATCATCCGCCAGTTGAAGCAGCTTGGCGTCAAGATCGCCATGGACGATTATGGGACCGGCTATTCGTCGCTCTCGACGCTTCAGAACTTCCCGTTCGACAAGATCAAGATCGATCGCGCCTTCATCGATGGCGTCACCAGCAACCGCCACTCTGCCGCGATCGTGCGCTCGACCATCATTCTCGCCCAGAGCCTGGATATTCCGGTACTGGCGGAAGGGGTGGAGAACGAGGAACACATGGACTTCCTGCGCAGCGAAGGCTGCCTGCAGGTGCAGGGATACCTGTTTGGCAAACCGATGCCGCTCAGCGAGATCGAGCATGTTGTCAACGCGATCAGTGCTGACCGCTCGGCGGCCGGCGCGGAATCCGAAACGGACGGAGGCAACGCCGTCGCCGCATGATGTACCAGTCGTCCGCGCCCCAATCGCGCGGCCGCAGGTGGAGCTGTTCAGCGGCGCGGACTGAGCGCATCAGGAATACACTTACTGGTTGTTTTTCTGATTCCAGCATTAAGCCTACGCAACTGACAGAACCGTCGCCGGAAGCAGGGTTTCTCCCGCATTGCTTTTGAACGCATGTCCGACATCCCGAGTTGGTCAGTTAGAATAATGTCATTCAATGATTATTAGTGGTTGCGTGAGACGATTCCATCCGTATCAGTACGGGTGGTGTCAATGCTCAAGGTTCTTTCCTGTATAGCCACCGACCATAGCTACGGACTTCTCGCGCTTGCCGCCCTTGTTTGCGTCCTGGGGTCGATCCTGACCGTCCGCCTTTATGTTCGCGTTCAGCGCAGCGCCGGGATGCAGAAGTTGAACTGGCTGTTTATGAGCGGGGTCGTCGGTGGCTCGACGATCTGGATGACGCATTTCATTGCGATGCTGAGTTTCAATCCACCCTTGGCGCATGCCTATGAGCCGATGCTGACGATGGCATCGCTGGCTGCTGCAATCGTCATCACAATTATGGGATTTCTGATCACGGCGGCAGGCAGGCCCAGTATTGTCATCGAATTCGGCGGCTGCGTGGTCGGAGCAGGGATCGCCATCATGCATTATACCGGCATGGCCGGTTACCAGATTGCCGGCAGGCTGGAGTGGGATCAGAGCCACTACGCGGCGTCCGTGTTCCTTGGCATCGGCTTCGGCGCTGTCGCCATGAGCCTGATCGCAAGGCCGGGGGCACCGGCCCGTCAATACGCGGGTATTCTCGCCCTGGTCCTGGCGATCACCACCATGCATTTTACCGGGATGAGTGCGATCACGATCATTCCGGATTCGCTCATCGTTACCTCGAATGACATGATCCCCGAAAGCCTGCTGACGGTCGTGGTCGCCATTATCGGCCTGATGCTGGCGCTCGGCGCATCGACCTATGCCATCGATCTGCAATCGACGCGGGGAGCGGCGGAGCGGTTCCGTCATCTGTCGCTTCACGACCCGTTGACGGGATTGCCAAACCGCGTCGCTCTCGGGGAGAAGCTTCAGGAGATCATCGACCGTCACAAGGACGGCACGGCCGGCATCGCCGTCCTGTCCTTTGACCTTGATCGTTTCAAGGATGTCAACGACGTGCACGGGCATGCGGCCGGCGATGCCGTCCTGCAGGGTGTGGCCGGGCGGATGTCAAAAGTGCTGGGCAAAGGGGAATTCATCGCACGCATGGGCGGCGACGAGTTCGTTGCCCTGTCCAGTAATCTGGCCCGGTATGACGATGCCACCGCCTTCGCGTCGAGGCTTGTCGAGGCGATAATTCAGCCGGTCGAATGGGAAGGGAAGAAGCTGCAGGTCGGCACGAGCGTCGGAATTTCCCATTATCCCGCCGACGCACGCACGCCGCAGGCGCTTCTGGCGCAGGCGGATCTCGCCATGTACCGCGCCAAGGCCGTGGGGTCGAATGCCGTTCGACGCTACGAGCCGGCGATGGATGATGCCGCCCGGGACCGCAGTGCGCTTGCAATGGACATGCGCCAGGGCATCGAGCGCAACGAATTCGAGCTCTACTACCAGTACCAGAACAACTCTTTGACGCGCGACGTCATCGGCTTTGAAGTTCTGCTGCGCTGGCATCACCCGGTCCGGGGCATGGTGCCGCCCGCGGAATTCATTCCGATCGCCGACCGTAACGGCTTCATTCACGAGCTGGGGGATTGGGTCTTGCGCACGGCCTGTCAGCAGGCGGCGTGCTGGACGAACCCGCTCAAGATCGCGGTCAATGTTGCGCCGGGCCAACTCACCAATGTCAACCTTGCGGCACGGGTGCAAGAGATCCTGCTGGAAACGGGTCTTGAACCCTGCCGGCTGGAGCTGGAAATCACTGAATCCGGCATCATCGCCGACCAGCAAAATGCCCTACGGATCATCCGGCAGCTGAAGCAGCTCGGTGTCAAGATCGCCATGGACGACTATGGTACCGGCTATTCCTCGCTGACGACCCTGCAGAACTTTCCGTTCGACAAGATCAAGATCGACCGTGCCTTCATCGATGGCGTGACGACCAGTCGTCAGTCGGCGGCGATTGTCCGTTCGACCATCATCCTTGCCGACAGTCTCGGCATTCCGGTTCTGGCCGAAGGCGTGGAATGCGAAGAGCATATGGACTTCCTGCTGAACGAAGGCTGCCCGCAGGTGCAGGGTTACCTGTTCGGCAGGCCGATGCCACTGAGCGAGATCAGTCATGTTGTGAACAGGCCGCCATGCGGTGAGTTGCCCGGTCACCAGGCAGGCGGGATCGAACCGGAAACCTTGCCCATGCGTTCCGCCGTTGGATGACCGGTTGAGTCAGCGTTTGCGGGACTTGGTGAAGCGGGCAAGGGCAAGCATCAGACCGCCGGCCATCAGGCCCCAGAAGGCACCGGAAACCCCGGCGAAACTGACACCGGACGCGGTGACCAGAAATGTCACAGCTGCGGCCTCACGGCCGTCCGCTTCCTTGAACGCGGCCATGGCCGATCCAGCAAAGGCACTGATCAAGGCAAGGCCGGCCACCGCCTGGATCAGGATCGGCGGGGCAAGGCTGACGAAGGCCGTCACGGTGGCCGCAAGGAGACCGAAGACGATGTAACCGGCACCGGCGACGATCGACGACCAGTAACGCCGGGCCGGATCGTGATGCGCGTCCTCGCCGGCACACATCGCAGCGGTGATCGCAGCCAGATTGACCGCATGACCACCGAACGGCGCGCTCAGGATCGAGAAGACACCGGTTGTTGCAAACAGCGGGCCGGGCTGCGGTTCGTAGCCGTTGACCTTCAAGACGGCGATGCCCGGAATATTCTGGGATGCCATGGTGACGATGAACAGCGGCAGCGCGATGCTGACGAAGCCGGCGACGGTAAACGCTGGCGTGACCCACTCGACATGCGGAACCAGCGTTGCCGAAAGCCGTGTCATTGCATCGGCAGGCATATCGACCCCGAAGGCGAGCACCAGCACGAACGCCAGAAGTGCCGCCGGCACTGCAAACAGCCGGTTGATGCTGCCGACGATCACCCAGGCGGCGGCGATGGGCAAGCCGAGCAGCGGATTGAAGGCAATCGCCTTGACCGGCGCAAAGCACAGCCCGATCAGAACCCCCGCGAGCATCGCGTTGGCCAGCGCCGCCGGGATTGCCGCAACGGCGCGGCCCAGCGGTTTCCATAGTCCCGCCACGACGATTAGCGCGCCGCAAATCAGGAACCCGCCGACTGCGGTGTTGAACCCGCCCGCCACGGCACCCGAACTCGCAAGCAGTGCGGCGCCCGGCGTCGACCAGGCTATGCTTACCGGTAGTCGCGTCGAAAGGCTGAGTACGATCGCACACAGTCCCATCGATACCGATAGTGCCATCAGCCCGGAAGCGGCCTGCGCCTCGGTCGCGCCGACGCCCGTCAGCCCGTGCAGTACGACGGCAAAGGAACTTGCAAATCCAACGAAGGCAGTGAGCAGGCCCATGAACAGGCTCTGAAGGGAGAAGTCTCGAAGCATTGTCTGGGACCTGGCTGTAGGACGTGTCTTGAAGACAGATTCGCCTATCATATCGTCATGTTCGTGCAATACCATGTGCTTGCCCTGGCCGATATTTCGGGTCACGGCCGTTTTATCTTTGACCTTTGTTCAACTGGACGTTTTACTGTCACTAAATCTATGGTGAGGTTCGCGTCAGCCCTCAGGGAGGAGAGCCGGTGAAACATTCGGATCATGTTCAAGCCGTTGCGCACCATGTGTCGGCCGCTGCCAGTTCGCCTGTCGCCGCTTCCTGGCGCCGCTGCCTGACCGTGCATGGATTGTCTCCCGAAGATGTCCGCTCACCGCTCAGGCTGTCGGAACAGGAGTTCCGTGCGGCGCGGGAAAAATCCGGGCACCTGATCGAGGAAGCGCAAGCGGAACTGGACCGGCTGTTTTCGACGGTCGGCAAGGCGGGATGCTGCCTCCTGTTGACCGACGAGAACGGCATTGCACTCGAACGCCGCGGCGCGCCGGGCGACGACCACGACTTTCGCGGGCTGGGCCTCTGGTCCGGCACGGTGTGGAGCGAGGCGAGCGTCGGCACCAATGGCATCGGTACGGCAATCGCCGACGAGCGCGCCGTCGTCATCCAGCGTGACCAGCATTTCTTGAGCTGCAATACCGGCCTCTCGTGTGTGACTGCCCCCATCCGCGATCATCTGGGAAGGGTCGCTGCCGCCATCGATATCTCCACCTGCCGCGACGATGCCGGCGAAATGGCCATGCTGTTGTTGTCGCAGGCCGTCCGTGACTCCGCCGCCCGTATCGAAGCCAATCTGTTCCATCGCGCCTTCAACGGCGCGCGTATTCTTTTTGTGCCGGCCGACAACAAGAGCAGCCCGGCGCTCATCGCCATCGACCGAGACGATCTTGTACTCGGCGCTACCCGTGCCGCCCGGTTGAAGCTCAATCTCGACGACAGGCGCATTGCCAATGGCATTCCGGCCGCCGACCTGTTGAACGAGGCTCCGGCGGGGCAGGGGGAGGATCTCCTCGATGCCGAGCGCGCCGCGCTTCGCCGCGTCTTGTCGAGAGCGCACGGCAATGTGTCCTTGGCGGCTGGTACGCTGGGGATCAGCCGGGCGACGCTTTACCGAAAGATGAAGAAACTGTCGGTCAACTGATGGCGCGGTGCTGGTTGCCGCGCTGCAGCATGTTTGCTGTAATTCACCTGTCGCACATCTGAAACACTTGTGGTCAGGCGCAGGCATTGCGCCCCTACGCGTTCCGAAAGTTCCGGCGCACATTTCCTCCCAGCAGATGTTGGAGTCTGTTTCAGGAGGAGAAATTACATGTTGCATCAGAAGATCGTCGAAAATCCGTTCAAGCAGAAATATGGCAACTACATCGGTGGCGATTGGCGCGAGCCGGTCAGCGGCCGCTATTTCGACAACACGACCCCGGTCACCGGCGGGGTGTTGTGCCAGATCGCCCGTTCAGAGGCTTCTGATATCGAACTGGCACTGGATGCTGCCCATGCCGCCAAGGAAAAGTGGGGCCGCACATCCTCGACGGAGCGCGCCAATATCCTGATGAAAATCGCCCAGCGAATGGAAGACAATATCGAGCTTCTGGCAAGGGCCGAGACTTGGGACAACGGCAAGCCGCTGCGTGAAACGATGGCAGCAGACATGCCGCTCGCCATCGACCATTTCCGCTATTTCGCGTCCTGCGTCCGCGCCCAGGAAGGCTCTATCGGTGAGATCGACCACGACACCGTCGCCTATCATTTCCATGAGCCGCTTGGCGTCGTCGGCCAGATCATTCCGTGGAATTTCCCGATCCTGATGGCTGCGTGGAAGCTTGCGCCGGCGCTTGCTGCAGGCAATTGCGTGATCCTGAAGCCGGCCGAACAGACACCGGCCTCGATCCTCGTCTGGATCGAACTCGTCGGTGATCTCCTGCCGCCGGGCGTGCTCAACATCGTCAACGGCTTTGGTCTTGAGGCCGGCAAGCCGCTTGCGACCAACCCCCGCATCAACAAGGTGGCATTTACCGGCGAAACCTCGACCGGCCGGCTGATCATGCAGTACGCCAGCCAGAATCTCATCCCGGTGACGCTGGAACTCGGCGGCAAGTCGCCGAACATCTTCTTCGAAGACGTCATGCGCGAGGACGACGATTATCTCGACAAGGCGCTCGAAGGCTTTGCAATGTTCGCGCTCAACCAGGGAGAAGTCTGCACATGCCCAAGCCGTGCGCTGGTGCATGAAAAGATTTACGATCGCTTCATGGAAAAGGCCATTGCGCGTGTCGCTGCTATCAAGCAGGGCAACCCGCTCGACATGTCGACGATGATAGGCGCCCAGGCGTCCAGCGAACAACTAGAAAAGATCCTGTCCTACATGGATATCGGCCGCCAGGAAGGTGCCGAGGTCTTGATCGGCGGCGAGCGTAACAATCTGGAGGGTGAATTTGCCGGTGGCTTCTACGTCAAGCCGACGGTGTTCAAGGGCCACAACAAGATGCGCGTGTTCCAGGAGGAAATCTTCGGGCCGGTCGTGTCGGTGACAACCTTTAAGACTGACGAGGAAGCGCTGGAAATCGCCAACGACACGCTCTATGGCCTCGGTTCTGGCGTCTGGAGCCGCGATGCCAACCGCTGCTATAATTTCGGCCGCAACATCCAGGCCGGCCGCGTCTGGACCAATTGCTACCATGCCTACCCGGCGGGTGCTGCTTTTGGCGGCTACAAGCAGTCCGGCATCGGCCGCGAAACCCACAAGATGATGCTCGACCACTACCAGCAGACTAAGAACATGCTGGTGAGCTACAGCCCCAAGGCGTTGGGTTTCTTTTGATTTTTTCCTTCTCCCCGCTAGCGGGGAGAAGGTGCCCGAAGGGCGGATGAGGGGCCACTTGAGCTTGCCCCTCATCCTAACCCTCTCCCCGTAGGCGGGGAGAGGGGATTAACTCGGAAGGAAACTCATGACAGACACCATCAAGGGCGAACCACGGGTGCTTGCCACCGACGCGGCACTGGCGTTCCTTAAGGAGATCCGTCAGGATCATCCCGATGTGCTGTTTCATCAGTCCGGTGGCTGTTGCGACGGTTCGTCGCCGATGTGTTATCCCGCCGACGACTACATTGTCGGCGATAACGATATCAAGCTGGGAGAGATTGGCGGCGTGCCGGTCTATATCAGCGCCAGCCAGTTCGAGGTCTGGAAGCACACACAACTGATCATCGACGTCGTGCCGGGCAGGGGCGGCATGTTCTCGCTCGACAATGGCCGCGAGCGCCGGTTTCTCACCAGGTCGCGGCTGTTCGCAGGCGGCGAGGCCTGCGCCATTCCGATTGTCAAAAGAGCATAGCGCCGGCCATGCCGCCGATTGAGCGGATCAATCGAACAGGCTGGAGACCGATTCTTCCTGGCTGGTGCGGTTGATCGCTTCGCCGATAAGGCTGGATGTCGAGATGACGCGGATATTGTGGGCCGATTGGACCGCCGTGGTTGGCTGGATCGTGTCGGTGATCACCAGTTCCTTCAGCTTCGACGACGTGACACGGGCGACAGCACCGCCGGACAGAACGCCGTGGGTGATATAGGCCGTGACGCTGGTGGCGCCGTTCTTCAAAAGTGCTTCTGCGGCGTTGCAGAGCGTGCCGCCGGAATCAACGATATCGTCGATCAGCAGACAGTCCTTGCCGGTCACGTCACCGATGACGTTCATGACTTCGGATTCGCCGGCGCGTTCGCGGCGCTTGTCAACGATCGCCAGCTGGCAGTCGAGACGCTTGGCCAGCGCCCGGGCGCGGACCACGCCGCCGACGTCGGGCGAAACGACCATGACGTTTTCAAGATTGTAATGTTCCTTTACGTCACGCGACAGGATCGGCACGGCGTAGAGGTTGTCTGTCGGGATGTCGAAGAAGCCCTGGATCTGGCCTGCATGCAGATCGAGTGTCAGAACGCGGTCGGCGCCGGCTTCGGTGATCAGGTTGGCGACCAGCTTGGCCGAAATCGGCGTGCGCGGGCCGGGTTTGCGGTCCTGGCGGGCATAGCCGAAATAGGGAATGACGGCGGTGATGCGGCGGGCTGAAGATCGGCGCATGGCATCGATCATGATCAGCAGTTCCATCAGGTGGTCATTGGTCGGAAACGAGGTCGACTGGACAACGAAGACATCTTCGCCGCGCACGTTCTCCTGTATTTCCACGAAGATTTCCTGGTCGGCAAACCGTCTGACGGTCGCTTTGCCCAGGGGCAGGTTGAGATAATTGCAGATCGCTTCGGCCAGGAGCCGGTTCGAGTTGCCTGCGAAAACCTTCATCGATGGTCCGCCTGTGCTGGCGCGAATATTTATTACGCGCAAATTCCGTAAGCCAGCCTGGGTCTCGATCGTCCCAAGCTTATGCGCGCTTCATAACGCGCTTGACTTCGAATGCAAGAGGATTGCCGCGTTGCAGCGTAGTTTATCCTAAAAAGATTTGCTCAAACGTGGTGAAGTGAGGATATTTCGCCTCACACCAACGGATTTTCCATCCCGCCGCTTGTCAACCGGCGTTGCTGTCACGCCAGCTGAGATATTCGTTGATGGTCTTGGTGGCGATCGCCTGCATCGTCTGCGGCGGGACGGCGGACCAGAGATTGGCGGCCGTGGCATTCACCGTGTCCTGCCCCTGGATGCGGTGCAGCCGGTTGCCGGCGCCATCCAGTACGTCCCAGACATAGACCACAGTCGTCTTGCCGCCGTCGTTCAGTGCCGAGAAATAGCCTTTCAGGATATGCTGGCTGCTGGTGTCGGATGCGGCCTTGATCGTCAGGCCGTGCGAGCGGGCCTCGCTGCCGAGCTGTTTGGAGAGCGGCGTGACGACCTCCACCGGCGCACCGATGATCGGCAGGAAGCGGATGGTGCCCGCTGCCGCAGGGGCGATCGCTGCCGCCTTCTGCGGCTGCTGGGCTTGTGGTTCCTGCTCGGCAACCTGCTGTTCGGGCTCTGTGGGCTGGTCGTTTCGTGTGGCGCCATCGTCCTGCGATGTCTCAGCCTGCCCGGTAGCAATTGATCTGCGGCTGACCTGCTGTTCCTGTGCCGGAATCTGGCCTTGCTGCAAACGGTTGGCCTGTGCATCCAGCGACCCGGCCGGATCGGTATAGTCGACATCGCCCTGCGCCATCACCGTGCCGCTTGGGCCTTCCGAAAAGCCCTCCTGTTCCGGCGAGGCCAGTTGCGCGCTTTGCACCGGCGTGGACGCCTGTGGCGTAACGTCAACCGTCTGCATGGAATCGAGATCGGACTGGTTGACCGGCGGCGAGCGGAAGGTGCCTGCGCCAACATCGACCTGCGGGGTGAGATCGTCCATGCTGTTGCAGCCCGTCAGGGCCACAATCATTCCAAGGCTCGCAAGAAGCATGATCCGCTTGTGCATCGTCCTACCGTCCGGTTCGTCGGTGACGGAATAGGCGAAGGCCCCCACCTTCTTTCCGCCGTTCAAAGGGACGATAGATCAATTTTCCTAAGCAGAGATGAAGTCCAGTCCATAGCGCGACAATGCCTTGGGCGCGCCGTCTGTGGTGAGGTAAGTCTGGCCCAGCGTCATGGCCGTGCCGCTGTCTGAGTCCATGATGATCATGTGGACGAACAGGGACATGTCGGGTGCGATCTCCTGTGGATTGCCCATGTGGAACATCTGATGCTCCATCCAGGAGGGTGAGAATCGGGCGCCAAGCGAGTAGCCGCAGGCGTTCAGCCGGTGCCGTGTCAGGCCGCGTTCGTCCATGATCTTCGAATGAACGTCGAAAACGGTGCCGAACGTGTTGCCGGGACGAAGCACCATCTCGATGGCCTGGATGGTGTCGCGGCAGGCGCTGTAGAGCTCGCGGTGACGGTTGGTCGGCTCTCCGACAACGACGGTGCGCATCATCGCGGCATGATAGTGGGCGCTGACACCCGCCCATTCCAGCGTCAACTGGTCCTGTGCGTCCAGTGTACGGCGGCCGGCCTTGTAGCGGCAAAGCAGGGCATCGGCGCCGGAGCCGATGATGAATTCGTTGGCGGGATAGTCGCCACCGCCGGCAAAGACTGCGCCCTGCATGGCGGCCAGGATAGCGGCTTCGCTGCCGCCTGCATGGATCAGCGGAATGGCGGCATCCAGCGCGTCGTCGGCAAGGCTTGCGGCCTTTTCGACATAGGCGATCTCGGCGGGGCTCTTGATCAGGCGCAGGCGGCTGACCAGCAACGAGGCATCGACCAGTTCGCCGAAACTCGTCAGCTGCTGATCGAGCAGCCGGGCAATGCGGCCGGTCATGCCATGGGTGTCATATTCTATGCCGATCCGGGCTCCGAGCAGGTCGAGGTCGCTCAGCAGGTTTTTCAGGTCCATCGTCGGGTCGGCGTTGACCCGGTCGACCCAGACCTCGACGCGCTCGATATTGGAGGTGTGCTTGGCCTGGCGCAGATCGGCCGAACGGGTCAAAAGCACCATCGAGCCGTCGGCTTTCACCACCAGCGTCTGGAAAAAGCAGTAGCCGAACGTGTCGTAGCCGGTCAGCCAATACATGCTTTCCTGCGCAAACAGCAGCACGGCAGCCAGCTTTTCTTCCTTCATCCTGGCCGTCAGCCGTTCCAGCCGCGCTGAAAATTCGTCCTGCGTGAAATGCAGTGCCATGTCATGCCTCCCGTATGGATATTGCAGAAATTTGCCGGCCGTAATCCGGCTCGCTGCGATGCGTCGTGCGGCGGTAGGAAAAGAAGCGTTCCTCATCCGCATAGGTGCAAAGATCGAGGTTTTCTGCGATGACGCCGGCATCCGTCAACCGCCTGGTGGTCAGCCCCGGCAGATCGAACATGGCGTGGCCCTCGCGGGTGGATGGCGTAAAGAAGACGGCGTAGGCGGGATCTTTCTCCAGAAAGCGTTCGACGAATTCGGTGCCAACCTCGTAATTCCGGCGGCTGATCGAAGGGCCGAGACTTGCGGCGATACGCTCGCGGCGCGCCCCCAAAGAAATCATCGCCTCGATGGTACTTTCGAGCACGCCGGTCAGCGCCCCCTTCCAGCCGGCATGGGCGGCACCAATCACGCCGGCCTCAGCGTCGGCAAACAGAACCGGGCCGCAATCGGCCGACAGGACGCCGATGACAAGGCCGGGCGTCGCGGTCACCAGCGCGTCGGCTTCAGCGCGCGTGCCGTCATAGCTGGCGTTGACGATCACGGCGTCTGGCGAATGAACCTGATGCACCGTTGCCAGTTTTTCTGGTGGGGCACCAAACCAGGCGCTGACGCGGGCGCGATTTTCTTCGACACGGCTGCGCTCGTCCCGGGATCCAAGCCCGACATTCAGGCCTCGGTAGATGCCGTCCGAAACGCCGCCTTCGCGGGTGAAGTAGCCATGTCTGATGGCGTTTCCCGCTGTTGAAGAGAGAAGCGGGCTTTGCACAGGCGATAGCAAGGCATCATCCTTCATCGGTTGTTTTGCCTTTTCGATATGCTGCGATGCGGTTGGTTTTCCGGGCGTCTCGGCTGTGTCAGCCCGGGTGATTTGGCCGGATGTTGGCCTTTAGGGACGGTCTCTGTCAATCCATCGAAACGACAGCCGGCGTCGCCGCCATGTCTTTGTAGCTGCTATTTCTGAAAAGGCACGAGGGCTACATTCGGGCTGCTGACAGCGAGAACCTTGAACAATTCGCCCATTTTTCCTTCGCCAGCTCCAGCCAGCCGTTCGGCGTCGGCCCGGATGTTTTCCTGGGTTTCGGGGCTCTTGTTTCGGCCAATGGCGGCGGCGCGTTCGGCCAGGCCAAGCGCGATCAGAAAATCGCCCTGATAGGTCAGCCCGTTGATTTGCAAGCCTTCGGCGACTGCACGCCGGGCCAGTTGCTCGAAATCGACATGGCTGGTGATATCGGCCTCGCCGGGGTGGGCAAGTGGCGGATCGAACTGATGGCTGCGCACGGCCTGCAGCGTGTCCCCGAGACCAGTTGCCATATGGCCGTAGTCAATGATCACGGCTGTTCCGCCATGGGTACGGATGCGCTCGCTGAGCGTTGCCATCACCGCATCGCGGGCAGGGGCGACTTCAAACACCGCTCCGAGTGGCGCTGCAGGGCCTGAGGACGGAAGCATGTCAGGATCGATACTGGCTACGCCGGCCGCAAACGTCAGTTCTCCCTGCGCATCAAGGCCGACAAGACGCTCCCTGAACCCCTGTGCCGTTTTGACGAACTGGCGGATGGGGATGGCGTCGAACAGTTCGTTGGCAGCCAAAAGCAGAAAGCCGCCCGGCAGCCTATCGAAACTGTCGTGCCAGGAAATCTTGAACTTGTGGGCGATCAGCGTCTGCTGTTGGACCTTCTGCAACCGCTCACTGGTCTCCACCAGATGGACGCTCGCCGCGTCATAGAGCGCGGGCGACAGCTTGGCGACGACGCGCAGGATATCGGCCATCATCGTGCCGCGGCCGGGGCCGATCTCGGCAATATTGACCGGAACCGGTTCTCCGTGCCGTTGCCAGGCCTGGACAAGGAAAATGCCGATCATCTCGCCGAACAACTGGCTGATCTCGGGTGCCGTGATGAAATCGCCGGACTGGCCGAAGGGCTCGCGCGTCCTGTAATAACCATGGTCCGGATCTGCCAGGCAGAGCGAAAAGTAATCGGTGACGCTGATCGGCCCGTGCGCCAGAATGAGTGCCTTGATCTTTTCTGCAAGCGGGGTCGTCATGAAAACCCCATCAGGCTGTGACGGCGCTGGCACGGCGTGCCCGCAGGATGGCCCAGAGGCCGATCAGCACCATCGGTACCGATAGAAGCATGCCCATGGTCAGCCAGCCGCCCAGCAGGTAGCCGAGTTGTGCGTCGGGTTCACGGAAGAACTCCACGAAGATACGCGCCAGACCGTAGCCGGTGACGAACACGCCGCAAACCAGGCCAGGCGTCTTCAGCGCCTTGCGGTAGTAAATCATGACGGCAAGTACGGTCAGCAGCACAAGGCCTTCGAGCCCGGCTTCATAGAGCTGGCTCGGGTGACGGGCGAAAGGACCGCCGGTCGGAAAGATAACTGCCCAAGGGGCTGACGATAGCCGGCCCCAGAGTTCGGCATTGATGAAATTGGCGATGCGGCCAAAGAACAGACCGATCGGCACCACCGCAGAGACGATGTCGAACAGGCTCCAGATGACGATCTTGTGGCGCTTGGCAAACAGGATCATGGCGATCATCGTGCCGATCAGGCCGCCATGGAAGGACATGCCGCCGTTCCAGATTTCCAGTGCCCGCACAGGATTGGCGATTACGCTCTGCAGGTCGTAGAACAGGATATAGCCGATACGTCCGCCACCGACGATACCCGCCGCAACCCAGAGCAGGAAGTCGTCAAGCTGTGCCTCGGTCGCCGCCGGCGTTCCGTTGGCCCAGAGCGTGGTGTTGCGGACCAGTCGGCGGGCATATTGCCAGCCGATCAGGATGCCCGCCACATAGGCGAGGCCATACCAGTGGATCTGCAAAGGACCAATGGAAATGAGGACCGGATCGATTTCCGGAAAAGGCATGATCGAGAAGAGTGTCGCTATTGTTTCCAAGGTCTTGCTTCATTTCCATCGTTGTTTGCCGGAACATGGCCCTGCGGCAAGGCAGGGTCAAGGCAAGCTGCGTTCACGAAAGCCTGACATCCCCGGTATTTTTCCTTGCATCGGTCAGCATGTGCTCCTACCTCCTTTCTATAGGCCCGCGCTGGCGGGCAATGGATGCCAAGGACCGGAGACCAAGACGATGAGCACAGGCGCAAACCGCATTCTGGATGATTTTGCCAAGTTGATGACGGACGCGGCGGGCGCAGCCCAGGGGGTCCGCAAGGAAATGGAAACGGTGTTTCGCGCCCAGGGCGAACGGCTGCTCAACTCCATGGATATCGTCAAGCGCGAGGAGTTCGAGGCCGTGCGTGAAATGGCGCTCAAGGCGCGGGATGAAAACGATGCGCTGCTCGCCCGCATCGCAGCGCTTGAAGCGCGTCTGGCAGACGCCGGCAAATAAGCAGAATCAACGCGGTGGCGTGTGCTGCGCCGCCGCGTGACCGGTTTGCGGGGCAGGTGTCCCGGGACGGTACAAGCCGTTCTTTTTCAGATGCAAACGCGCCGCCTTTTTCATAAATCTTTCACCCTGTGGACACTGCCGAAAAACGCTTATGGCAGAGTCATTTAAGAACGGGTGCTGAATCAATTTAAGAGAGCCTATCCACAAGCGCCGGCGCTATTTTTCACCCGGGGGGCTTTCATGCGGACTCCGGCATTATACACTGATTTTAAATGATGATTCGAAACGGATCACGCAAGCTCCAGGCAGGGTATGTTAGCCAGGATGGTCGTGTTTCCGGTAATCATAAGTGTTTGTTTCTGGTGTTTGAGTTTGCAGCCTTGTGTGTGAACACGATGTCGCATGTCTGCGCCAGGACTTTTGGGGTGATGCATGAGCCTGATGGAACTGGAACTTGAGCGCCAATCGAACCCGGTCGATATGATCGAGTTCGTCGCTGCCAACAATGATTGGTCCTTCGAGCGCTCGGGCGAAGATGAAATCGCCATGACGGTGGAAGGGAAGTGGACCGATTACCACGTCTCCTTCTCGTGGATGGAGGAGTTCGAGGCGCTGCACCTTGCCTGCGCCTTCGACATCAAGGTCCCGGAAAGCCGCGTCAACGAAGTGATCCGGTTGCTCTCCCATATCAATGGTCAGGTGCTGATGGGGCATTTCGACCTCTGGCGTCAGGAAGACGTGGTGATTTTCCGCCAGTCGCTGCTGCTTGCCGGTGGTGCGGAGCCGACCAACCAGCAGGTCGAAGTTCTGCTGTCGAGCGCGCTTGAAGCCTGCGAATCCTATTTCCAGGCCTTCCAGTTTGTGGTCTGGTCAGGTGTCGATGCGCAGAGCGCTGTCGAAGCCGTTATGTTTGAAACCGTCGGAGAGGCGTGACAATGGCTGTGCATGCGTCAGGTCCGGTCGTTCTGATCGGTGCAGGCAATATGGGCGGCGCAATGCTCGCCGGCTGGTTGAAAAGTGGTATCTCCGGTGCCGATCTTCTGGTGATCGATCCCGGCCCGCCGCCGGCCATGGCCAAGCTGATTGCCGACAACGGCGCGCGCCATGTGACGGCTGCGCCCGCGGACTTGAAGGCCGGTGTTCTCTTCCTTGCGGTCAAACCGCAGATGATGGGCGCGGTCCTGCCGCCATTGAAGAGCCTCGTCGGTCCTGAAACCGTGGTGGTTTCGGTTGCGGCCGGAACGACGCTGTCCTTCATGCAATCGCATCTCGGTGACGCTGCCATGGTGCGCGCCATGCCGAACACCCCGGCGATGATCGGCCGTGGCGTCACCGGCGCCTTTGCCAATGGTGCCGTATCGAGCGCACAGCGTGATCTCGTCCACAATCTTCTCAAAGTATCCGGCCCGGTCGAATGGGTCGAAACCGAAGCCGATATCGATGCGGTCACCGCCGTGTCGGGCAGCGGCCCGGCCTATGTATTCTATCTCGTCGAGTGCATGGCGGAGGCTGGCCGCAAGGCCGGTCTTCAGGCGGACCTTGCCATGCGGCTTGCACGGGAAACCGTCGCGGGGGCTGGCGAACTCTTGCACCAGTCCCCCGACGACGCTTCAAGGCTTCGCCAGAACGTGACGTCTCCCGGCGGCACCACGGCGGCAGCCCTCAACATCCTCATGGCCGATGACGGCATGCAGCCCCTGTTCGATAAGGCGATTGCCGCAGCCCGCAAGCGGGCGGAAGAGCTGGCCGGCTAGTTCAGGATTCTTTTCATGACCGAGACCATCAGTTACGCCGATTTCGAGCGCGTCGATATTCGCACCGGCACAATCATCGAGGCGTCGCCCTTTCCCGAAGCACGCAAGCCGGCGATCAAGATCGTCATCGATTTCGGTCCGGAGATCGGCATCAAGAAATCCTCGGCGCAGATCACCGCCCACTACACGCCGGAAAGCCTGATCGGCCGCCAGGTACTCGGCGTCGTCAATTTCCCGCCGCGGCAGATCGGCCCGTTCCGCTCGGAAGTCCTGACATTGGGCTTCGAGGACGAAGCCGGCGCGATCGTGCTTGCCGCCACCGACAAGCCGGTGCCGAATGGCAAGCGGCTCCTCTGAGGACTTTTGGTAAGGAACCTTGCGATGGACCTGAGTGCTGTTCGAGACTTCATCCGTGTCACGTGCCTGCGCGATGCGGCCATGGTCGCCACAGACTGGTCGGCCTCGCATGTCGTTTCATTGCTAGACCCGGAATTGGCCGAAGAGCACGTTCCGCGTATCTCCCCCGCACAGCACCATGTGGTGCGTCTGCGCGACCAGGAAAATGCATTGGCGACCAGCCATTTTCCGGATGCAGTCACGGCGTTCTTCGATACCGTCCTTCCGGCCATTGAACGGGAAGACAGCCGGATCCTCGTGCATTGTCATGCGGGTGTCAGCCGCTCGACTGCCTTTGCCTATGGCATCATCGCCCACCGCTTTGGCGCTGGCCGTGAGGATGAGGCTTTTGCAGCACTGCTGTCGATCGTCAACAAGCCCTGGCCGAACCGCCGCATCATCGAAATTTTCGACGCGCACTGGCAACGGGAAGGGCGGCTTCTCGCCCCGCTCGACGTCATGCGGTCAAAGCATCCGAAACGCATCGACGCCTGGCACCGGTTTAACGAACGGCGCGGCATGATCGGCACCTATTCACGTTGATCATACCGGAACCCGGACCACAGCCCTCAATCCACCCATTGGGCTATCCGCCAGCGTGACGTTGCCGCCATGACTTCTGGCGATGTCCAGGGCAATGGCAAGGCCGAGGCCTGTTCCTGAACTGTCGAGATTGCGGGCTTCGTCAAGCCGGAAGAACGGTTTGAACACGTCTTCGCGCGAGCGTTCTGGGATGCCGGGGCCGTCGTCGTCAACGGTGACGGTCAGCCATTTGCTGCTGTGCTTGGCATCGATATGGACGGTGTTGGCGTAGCGGTAAGCGTTCGATGCCAGATTGGCGACCAGCCGGGTGAAGGCATTCGGCCGGACGCGGATATTGTCGTCGCCTTCCACTGAGGTCGTGACCGTCTTGTCCTGCAGCTCACCCTCGAGCGTCAGCCGGTTCATCAGGTCGCTCAGCTTCAACTGCCCGACGTCTTCCTCCGCCTCGCCGCGGGCGAAGGCAAGGTAGCCTTCGAGCATGCTCTGCATATCCTCGACATCCTGGTTGAGATTATCGAGATCGGCACTGTCGCCGGCAAGCGCCAATTGCAGCTTGAAACGGGTCAGGATGGTTCGAAGGTCGTGGCTGACGCCGGTCAGCATCGCGGTGCGCTGTTCCATCTGGCGCTCGATGCGCTCGCGCATCTGGATGAAGGCAAGGCCGGCTTTACGGACTTCCTCGGCGCCGCGCGGGGAAAAATCGTCGATCTTTTGGCCCTTGCCAAAGCTCTCGGCTGCCTTGGCGAGTGCCAGGATCGGCCGGATCTGTCCGCGCAGGAACAGGATGGCGATGGTCAAAAGCACCAGCGAGGCGGCAACCATCCAGACGATGAAGATATGGGTGTTGGAGGCGTAGGCCTGACTGCGGCGGGCATAGACCCTCAGGATTCGCTGGTCGTCAAGCTTGATCCGCACTTCGACGAGATCGGAATTGCCGACGGTATCGATCCAGAACGGCTTGCGGATCTGGTCGGATATCTCTTCGCTGAGGATCTGGTCGAGGATTTCGAAAAAAGGTTTTGGGCGCGGCGCCGGCAGTTCGCCATCCGGTTCGATCGAGATGCGCAGGTTGAGCCGGTCACGGGCAATCTGGATGATATCCGAGTAATCACTGGCGGGCATTTCATCGATCAGGTCGATGACGGCGGCAATATCGCCGGTAACGGCCGCCGAGAGCCTTTGCGTGACCAGCTGCCAATGCCGTTCCATGAAGACGAAGGCGACCACCGACTGCAGTAGCACCATCGGAATGATGACGATCAAAAGCGAACGGGCGTAGAGCCCCATCGGCAACCGCCGCCTCAGCCAGCGGACACTGCGCTTCCAGGCCGTATCACCGGTTTGTCCGCGATAGCGCCGCAGGATGTCAAAGCTTGCCATGGATACCCAGCCGGATGGTCATCGCACTAGTCCACGCTCAGCCGGTAGCCGATGCCACGTACGGTCTGCAGCCAGACAGGATTGGACGGATCGTCCTCGATCTTGCGGCGCAGGCGGTTGATCTGCACGTCGATCGTCCGTTCGCCGACCTCAGCCTCGTCGCTGACCAGTTCATGGCGCGGGATAGTCTCGCCGGCGCGTTGTGAAAACAACATCATGATCTCCTGTTCGCGATCGGTTAGCCGGATATGGTCGGCGCCGCGGCGCAGTTCTTTGCGCACCACGGAAAAGGTGAAGGGGCCGAAGATGACCTGCTCCACCTTGGGGGCCTTTGCCGGCGTATTGCGCCTGAGGATGTTGTTGATGCGAAGCACCAGTTCGCGCGGGTCAAAGGGTTTGGGTAGATAGTCGTCGGCACCGGCCTCCAGGCCCTCGATACGGGCATTGGATTCGGCGAGCGCCGTCAGCATGATCACCGGCACGGTCTTGATCTTGCGCAGGCTCTGCGTCAACGAAATGCCGGTTTCACCGGGCATCATCACATCGACGATCAGAAGGTCGTAGTCGATGCCTTCGAGCTTGCGGCGTGCTTCGTCCGCGTCGGCAGCGGTGGTGACGCGAAAACCCTTTTCCATCAGATAACGGTTGAGAAGATCACGAATACGGCGGTCGTCATCCACGACCAGCAGATGGGCAGCATCATCGTCGATCCTGATGGTCTTTGTCATCTGTCGTTGGCCCTGTCATCTCGCATAGGCCGGCTGTCTTGCCGGGTGTCAATTATCGCCGGCATTTTTCATGCCGGCCAGGAAACGTTTGACCAGTTCGCGCGCGCCGGGACCGGTTTTTTCCATGGCCTCGGCGATGCGCCGTGATTGTGGCTCGGCCAAGGCCCTTGCGAGCGTCTTGCCTTCCTTCGTTGTATAGAGCATGCGCTGCCTGCGGTCCTCCGGTCCAGCAACTTGATGAATATACCCTGAATCGATGAGCTGTTTCAAAACACGCGCCAGGCTCTGCTTGGTGATCCGCAGCGTATCGAGCAGATTGGCGACCGTCATGCCCGGTTCGCGATCAACAAAGTGCAGCACGCGATGGTGCGCGCGCCCGAAACCGCGTTTTTCGAGAATCACATCCGGGTCGGACGTAAAATCCCGGTAGGCAAAGAAGAACAGCTCGATGATTTCAAAATCAACCGCGTCCGTGTTGTCTGCCCCAGCCGATGGCATCTCGTTTTCGGCTTTTTGGTTCGGCTGTCCCGCCACTCAGTCGTTTCCTTTCAATTGCAGAGCATTCTACGAAACATTTGAAAAAATATGTCAGCTATATTGACATATTTTTTCGTGGTTGGTAAGTCTCTAACTGCAGAAGGGCGAACACCCGACGCTCGTCTCATCCGTGAAGATAGGCCGCGCCGCTCCGATCGCCAATTCAAAATCACCATAGCGGATTTCCGTCGTTCACGTTTGCCGATAAATGGGAACCGGGAAGACAATCAACATAAAGAATGGTGCGTTGGCGCCAAGGGATGAGACAATGGCAGCAGTTCCTTTTGATCAGTTGGACGGTCAGATCTGGTTCAATGGTGAGTTCGTTGACTGGAAGGATGCCAAGGTTCACGTGCTGACCCACGGGCTTCATTATGCCAGTGCCGTGTTCGAAGGCGAGCGAGCCTATGGCGGCCGTGTTTTCAAGCTTAACGAGCATAATCAACGTCTGCACAAGTCGGCGGAAATCCTTGGCTTCACCATTCCTTATTCGGTCGGGGAACTGGATGCCGCGACGGTGGAACTGCTGAAGCGTCAGGGCTTTTCGGAGGCCTATGTCCGGCCGATCGCCTGGCGTGGTTCGGAATCGATGGGCGTTTCCGCCCAGAACAACCGCATCAACGTCGCGATCGCCATCTGGCAGTGGGGCAGCTATTTCAATCCGGCTGAAAAGCTGAAGGGTATCCGTCTCGATATCGCCGAGTACCGCCGCCCCGATCCGAAGACCGCCCCTTGCGCCTCCAAGGCCGCCGGCCTTTACATGATCTGCACCAAGCACGCGGCGGAAGCCAAGGGCTATGCCGATGCGATGATGCTCGATTATCGCGGTCAGGTGGCCGAGGCGACCGGCGCCAATATCTTCTTCGTCAAAGACGGCGTAATCCATACGCCGGTGCCGGACTGCTTCCTCAACGGCATCACGCGCCAGACGGTGATCGGACTGGCCAAGCGCCGCGGCTACCAGGTGGTTGAACGGGCGATCATGCCGGAAGAGCTTGCCGGTTTCTCGGAGTGCTTCCTCACCGGTTCTGCTGCCGAAGTGACGCCGGTATCTGAGATTGGCCCCTACACGTTCAAGCCGGCGACGATTTCCGAGACGCTGATGAACGACTACATGAAGGAAGTCTATCCAGCCGCCGTTGCCGCCGAATAAGCCGCAGGCAAAATCAATGAAAAAAGGCGGCCGATGAGCCGCCTTTTTTTGATCGTTGAGTATGCTGGGTTCACGCGGCCATGCACGCGCCGTAAATCAAATGCTTCAGGCCTTGCTTCCGCCCATGACCATGCCGGCAAGCCCGGTCAGGACGCCGCCGCCGACAAGTCCGCCGATGGCCTGCGTAATCAGTCCCGTGGCTGCGGCTTCGCCACCCACCATCTGAACGAGAAACCCGCCACCAAGACCGCCGATGGCACCGACGATCGTGCGCACGACAATGCTAAGTGCCTGTTGCTTGAGAACCGCGCCCGTTGCGTTTCCACCCGCTGCGCCGGCAATCAATTGCGTAATTATTGCTTCCATTGCTCGCTGCTCCCGTGTCCGCCACTGGCGTCCGGCCCCCCGGACTCACCTGGCACGCCGTCGATCCGGCATGCTCAGGTTGAGGCGAAAAATGGTATGAGTCAATTTCGCAACTGCGAAATGAGATTTTGAGTCCGGATCTCCTTCTGGTGGAGAGGCCCCACGGCGGTTTTCGCGAGACTTCTCCCGGCTGAAAACGTCGCCGAGCTGGGGCTATCTTGCTCAAAAAAACGGCACGAAATCCTGCCTTTGCCCTTCTTGCCACTCGCGTTTTTTTTGGCCATGCACCAGCCGTCTGGCCGCCGGCGCCAGTGCGCCTTGGCATGTTCCCTTTGGAACTGCGAATATTTCGAAATTGTAAAATACTGAATTCGTTCCGCTTTACCGGAACCTTTAAGCAATTCCGGTGTTTAGACGCCAACTGAGAGGATGAATGATATGTCGCAGACAATCTCCGAGGATTCACACTCCACCGCGCGCCAGCTGCGTCCCGTTGTCGTCACCGTTGTCGCTGCAAAGCTTGCGGTTTTCGCTCTGTTGATGACAACGATCAACTTTCAGGCGCCTTTGCCGGTCGCCGTCGAACTGGCGGAAATGCGCTAAGGCGATTTGTCCTCCGCCTTCCAGATAGGGCGCCTTTCGCAGCTGCTCTGTGTTTCCCTGGCGTCTTTGCCGTTTTCATTGCGGTGCGTCCGTCCTATATGCTGTTCAACGAGTGAGACAGCGAGGCACGGCTACATGTTACAGGCGGGCGTTATCCCGGTTACCCATTTCCAGCAAAATTGCACGGTTCTGTTCGATACCGAAACCAAGGAAGGTGTCATCGTCGATCCGGGTGGTGACGTCGATCTCATCCTGCAGACCATCAAGGAAAATGGCATCACGCTGAAGGCGATCTGGCTGACCCATGGCCATATCGATCATGCCGGCGGTGCCAAGGAGCTGAAGGAAGCCCTCAGCCTCGATATTATCGGACCGCACAAGGATGACCGGCCGCTGCTTGAAAAGCTGGAGACCCAGGCTGAAAAATTCGGACTGGCCATGAAGGTCGAGAACGTCTTGCCGGACCGGTGGCTGGAGGATGGCGACACCGTCTCGTTCGGTGAGCACGTCTTCGAGGTTCTGCATTGCCCCGGCCATGCGCCCGGCCATGTCGTCTACTTCAACCGCGAGCAGGGGTTTGCGCATGTCGGGGACGTGCTGTTTCGCGGCTCCATCGGCCGCACCGATCTGCCCGGCGGCAATCACCAGCAACTGCTCGATTCGATCCGCGACAAGATCCTGCCGCTTGGTGATACCGTCGGCTTCATCTGTGGGCATGGCCCGGGCGGGCAGATCGGCGAAGAGCGCCGGACCAACCCTTATCTGCGCGGTCTGTAACGGCCAGCATCGGTCCTGTGCCAGGGGCAGGGACAATAAAAAAAGGCACGTGCCGGTCAGCACGTGCCTTTTCAGTGAAACGAGACTGTCGCCTCAGCCTGCCTGGCAGAAATAGTCCCGGCCATCATAACCGCGGAATGTGCCGGACTGGGAATCGAACGAGCGGTAACGTTGCGAGCAATACCGGTACCAGCCGGGTGTCCAAGGCTCCAGTCCACCGTAGTTCTGAACAACGACCGGGCGTGCGCGGCGATAGACCGGGCGCGGCTCATAATATTCGGGCTCCGGATCGATATAGACGCGTTCCTGGTAGCGCGGTTGGCTGGCAATCGCGCCGCCGATGATGACGCCGGTAGCAAGGCCAAGTGCGCCCAGCGCGACAGCGTCGCCATTGTTGTGGCGGCGATAGTCTCTGTCGTAGCCACCATGGCGATAGCCGCGACGGCCCCAGTCTTCGGCCTGGGCGGACGATACTGTCGGAATGACCGTCGCTGCGGTGGCGATGGCAAGAACGGCAGCTTTGATAACCTTGTTCATTGATTCGATCCTGTTTTCGGCCGGACAATTCAGTCCTTGATGATGAAAACAGATTAGTCTGGCGAAACTGAACGCAGGCTGAATGAAAAAACCCGGCAACGAGGCCGGGCTTCAACGTGAATCTGTTTGCAGAAACTCGGGCCGTTTAGCCAGAAACCTGCAGGTTGACCGCCTTAGGGCCTTTGCCGCGGCGATCCGGTTCCGTGTCGAAGCTGACCTTCTGATTTTCGGAGAGTCCGTTCAGGCCCGAGGCCTGGACTGCGGAGATGTGCACGAAGATATCGGCGCCACCATTGTCCGGCTTGATGAACCCAAAGCCCTTGTCGGTGTTGAAGAATTTAACAATGCCAGTCTCGGCCATACGTCAGGTCCTTTTTCCTCTGCCCGGATGCAGCGGGCAGCATTACGATATTTTGCCCCAAAGGGCGTGCGGCAGGCAGTTCTCGACTATGAGGAAAGGGTCCTGTAATTGCAGCCAGCCATCGAAGAATTCCGTCTCTTTGCCTGACTGCCCGGGACATTGTGCGTGTCCGGCGCGCGTTAATATAAAGGTCTTCCCGTGTTCGCAAATTGCCCGAACACAGTAAGATTGCTGTGTTTATTTTAAATTGGCAAGCAAAAGTTTTTTGAAACAAGTGTGCCGTTTTGGTTTGTTTAAAAAGCAATCAACTGCCAAAAAATGCGGTTCTTCGGCCGATATATTGCAAACTATTGAAAATATTATCATTTGGCCGCGAATACGCATTTTTTAAGCCGTTTGAGGCTGAGTGTGCCTGAGAAGATTAAGGCAACACGACCCGTTTCCCCGGGTATCTTAAATATTAACCGTTTGATAAAACTGGTACTTGCGGGTGTTCTAATGCAACGCAGTCAACACTCGGAAAGCTACGCCTTATGACCGGCGAGGCATCAGGCGCCGGCTGCGATGCGTTTTGGCTTTGTCAGTTCGGGCACGATCTCGGCGATCAGCATGGCGGCAAAGATCGTTGCGCAACCAATGTAGCCAACGGTGGTGATGGATTCACCGAGCAGCAGAACGCCGAGCAGCGCGGCAAACAATGCTTCGCTCGACAAGAAGATCGCCGCCTGCGGCGCTGTCGTATAGCGCTGCCCGACCACCTGGCAAATGAAGCCGATGCCACTGGAAAAGAAACCGGCATAGAGGATTTCGGGCAGGGCGTTTGTAATGGCCGTCATATCGAGTGGTTCGAACAACGCTCCGGCTAAACAGCCCAGAACCGCACAGACGGCAAACTGTACCACGCACAGCAGCATCGGCCGGCCGGTACTGCCAACGAAAATGCCGACCAGCATCACCTGCAGTGCCCAGAAGGCAGCGCAGATGATGGTCAGGAAATCGCCGTTGTTCAGGCCGGCAAGCGTGCCGCCGCTGAGAAGGAAAATGCCGAGCAGCGCCATGCCGGCTGCCGGCCAGATGACCCAATGCGGCTTGCGGCGCAGGAACACCACGGTCAGGATCGGTACGAACACGACGTAGAGCCCGGTCAGGAAGCCGGAATTGGTGACGCTGGTCGTCAGGAGACCAAGCTGCTGGGTCATCGCACCGGCAAACAATGCCAGCCCGATCCACAGGAAGTTGCGGATGTTGGATTTCGGTGTTGGTTTCTCTGCCTTGCGATGCTCCCACAAAGCCAGCGGTGCTGCTACCGCGGTTGCAATGGCAAATCGAAGGCCGATGAACCACATCGGGCCGATCGATTCCATCGCTGTGGATTGAGCAACGAAACCGGCCCCCCAGATGGCGCCGGACATGAGCAGGAAGAGATTGGCCTGAAAGCGCGTCACGATGCTGGTCCTGATGTATCGGCACGAAGGCCTCATATCGGAACGATTTCAGGGCAGCAGTGCGTTGGATCCTATTTGCATCTGAGCTAACATCTGCACGGATTTTCGGCAAGCGGTCGTCTGGCGCAAATTGTCGGGCTATCAGCTCCTGTTGCCAGGTGCGGAAACCCGCAGAAGCGCGCCGCCGTCTCCGTCCGTCAACATCAGGATCGCCCCGTCGGGCGCAACCTTGACGTCGCGAATGCGTCCGAATTCGCCCTCGAACAGCTGCTCTTCGGCAACAATCGCGCCGTCTTTATCCCGTTCCAGCCGCGTCAGCAGTTCGGATTTCAGCGCTGATACCAACAGGTTTCCGTTCCACTGGGGAAACATGGCGCCGCGATAGACGTCGATGGCGCCGGGCGCGATGGATGGATCCCAGTAGTGAAGCGGTTGTTCGTAGCCATCGGCGGCCTGCCCGGTACCGATCTTCGCGCCGGAGTAATCCTTGCCGTAGGTGATGACCGGCCAGCCATAGTTCTTGCTCGGCTGCGGCGCGTTGATTTCGTCGCCGCCGCGCGCGCCGTGTTCGACCGTCAGCAATTGGCCACTGTCCGGGTCGATGACAATGCCCTGCGGATTGCGGTGGCCTTTTGACCAGACTTCGGCAAGTCCGGCCTTGCCGTCCTTGTAGGGATTGTTCTCCGGAATGCTGCCATCCGGATTGATATGCAAAATGGCGCCGGCATGGTCGCGCATGTCCTGTGCCCGAGCCCGTTCGCCCCGATCGCCGATGCCGAAGAACAGACTGCCATCGGCGGCCACCGCGATCCGCGACCCGAAATGCTGGCCCTTGCCGGTGAACCTATTCATCCGGAAAAGTTCCTGCACCTGTGTCAGGCTTTTGCCATCCTTGGAGAGGGTCGCGCGAACGACGGCCGTGCCATAGCGGCTGCGCTCTGCGACCGCCATGGAAAGAAACAGCGTGCGATTGGTCTTGAATTTGGGATCGAGCGCGACGTCGAGAAGCCCACCTTGTCCCTGCGGCGCCACGTCCGGAACGCCGGTGACTGGCTCGGACGCCTTTCCGTCACGGATGATGCGAAGGGTGCCGCCAAGCTCTGAGACAATGTAAGCGCCATCCGGAAGCACTTCGACTGACCATGGATTGTCGAGGCCGGATGCGATCGTATCGACCTGGACGGCCGCCTTTCCGGTCGTAAACTGCTTGGGAGTGTCGGCGAGGGCAGGGACGGCGGCAAAAGCCGACGCCAGTCCGGCGAATTTCAACAGGCTTGCGAATGGCGTCGTCATCTCATTCTCCCACGGATACCCGTTGAAGCTGGGTCTTGAGACACGCGGATCAAGGTCCCGAGCGAGGTTTTGCGATCAAAAGGATTTGACCGGGAGTTTACCTGATTCACCTTGCGCGGCGAGCGTTGATGGGTCTGCATCCGCGACAAGTTCGGCATTCATGATGTAACGCAGCGGGCCTTGCTCGGCGGCATCGAACGGCCAGCAGGTGGCGAGTACCAGATTGCGGCCGGGCGCATTGGCGTTGATGCCGCTTTGGTCCCAGCGAGCGATGCGGCTGCTGCCGGCGCGAAAGGTGAGGTTGGTGCCGTCGTTGCGGGTGACGACCAGGAGATCGCCCGGCTTGACGTCCTTGAGCCAGCGGAAATGCGTGTCGCGATGCGCGGCGATGACCGACGTGCCGGGTTCCCCCGGCGCAGGCGTATTGGCCAGGCGGGCCGGGCCAAAGGCCAGGGCCTCGCCGCTGGCGCCGGAAAGCACGACCGCCGTCTTACCAATCCGGGGTGCGGTGATTTCCGCCTCGGTGGAAAAGTCGGCCCAGGGCCAGGGTTTGACATTGGTTTCACCCTGCAGTTGCGCCTCAAAGCTGCGCTTCAAAAGAACCTGCGAAACCTCCGCCTTGGCCTTCATGTAAAAGCCTTTGCCGACCAGCATCAGGCCGGCGAGCGCGATCAGCAGGATTCCGGCCAGCACAATCGTTTCCAGCGCGGTGAGGCGCGCCAGAAAACCGGCGCGTCCTTCCTTGTCCTGATTTTCCTGGTTGCCGGGCTTATCAGACACGGTCGCTTGCCTCCAAAGCCAGGCCACGCAGTTGCCAGCGCCACAGGCTGAACGTTGTCGCCGCCATCAGGGCAAAGGCGAGCAGCAGCAGGCCGATCAGGATATGCCGGTCGGCAAGCGTTGCCGTCTGCGGCAGGTCCACCTGCTTGCCGGCGTCGGCGATTACGCTGGCGGCGCGCGCCGTCGGTGCTGCGGCCATCCGGTCGGCGACCATCATGGCCTGCTGTTCGCTCCGTTCAAGCGATGCCTTGCGCTCGCCTTCCGGCATGGCCTGCTGTGGCTTCTCGCCGAACACCTTCTCGAAATCCCAGCCCTCGGGCAGGTTGAGCGGCAAGTCGGTGCTGACGACCGGCTCACCGGTCGGACGGGACGGCGTCACATCGACGGCGACAAGGCTGGTGACGCGCGAGACAAGGTGGTTGGCAAGCGCTACCGTCTCAATCTGCTTGTCAAGCGCCGCCTGATCGTTGACCGCATAGGCATTGGCTTCGAGATCGTCGATCTTGCGGCGGGCCCAGAGCTTGGCGATGCCCTGGCCTTCGGAGGCCTTGGCAACATCCATTTCGATCCGCCACGGCTGGTTGCCGGTCTTGCCGGTGATTTGCAGCTTGCCTGCGGGCGTTGCGCCGTCAAGCTGCGCTGTCAGCACCACCGGCTCGCCGCGGTAAAGGTCGGGCATCGGGTTCGGGGTGATATCCCGGGCATTGGCCCCGTCGAAGTCAGCGGCGATGTCGGTCATCACAGGGTTTTCGAGCTTGGCAAACAATTCACCCATGCGCGCAGCAACCTGATCTTCCGAGCCGATCAGCGTGAAGGTGCCACGGCCGATTTCGGCGGCCTTGGTCATGAAATGCGTGTTGGGTGCCGAGCCGATGCCGACGGTGAAGACGCGAGCCTCGCCACGGTTCTTCGAAATCTCCTCGAACAGCTGTGCCTCGTTGCCGATCGCGCCATCGGTGAGGAACACCACCTGCCGCAGCGCTCCGGGTTCGACCGGACCCTGGGTGCGAAGGGCTGCTTCGAGCGCCGGCAGCATTTCCGTGCCGCCATCGGCGGTCAGGCCGCGAACGAAGGCGATGGCATCCTCACGTTTGTCCGGTGTTGCCTGGACGAGCGTGGGGAAATGCACCTCCATCGTGTCGTCGAAACGCACCACGTTGAACTTGTCTTCGGCCTTGAGCTTGGAAATTGCCAGCGCCAAACTATCGCGTGCCTGCTCGATCGATGGTCCGGCCATCGAGCCGGAGTTGTCGATGACGAAGATGACCTCGCGCTTTGCCGGTGTTTCCGTTACAGCGGACCCGGCGGGAGGCGTGACGAAGCCCAACAGATAGGTCTTGCCACCCTGGGTTTCGCGGAACAGGCCCGCATTTGGTGTCTTGCCGGCGATGGCGTTCCAGCTTAGCGCGAAATCCTTGTCGGCCGGCACGCTGCCGCCCTTCAGAGAAATCGTGCGCGCCATGTCATCGACCGTCTGCATGTCGGTCTGATGGAACGGCGAGGTGACTGTGCCAAGCGGGAAACCGGCATTGAGATTGACGGTCAGCGTCACCGGATTGATCCTGGCGTTCTCAGCCGGGTCGAGTACGGGGGCGGCGATCTTGTCGCGGTCCGGTACCGGATCGTTGACCGCATAGCCGGACTTCGGATCGAGATCGACTGTCTGGATGATTGGGTCGGGATTGTAGCGCGGTGCGACGACCATCGGGAAACGCAACGAGAACTCGCCACCCGACTGATGAACGCTGCTCTGGTATTCGATCTGCACGACGATGGTTTCACCCGGTCCGATATTGGCAACCTGGTTGGTAAAGATGTTAGGGCGCTGCTGTTCGAGAAGTGCCGTCTTCTTGCCCTCGGCCTTGGCTTCCTCATAGACCTTGCGGGCCTCTTCGCGGGCCTTGATCTCACCCTCGATGAAGCGGTCGCCGATCTGCATTTTCAGCGTATCGACCGCAGAATTTTCCGGCAGCGGGAAGACATAGGTACCTTCGACCCAACCCTTGCTCGGGTTCTGGAAGCGCTGGGTGACGCGGGTGCGAATGATCGGACCGTTGACGTCGATCACCACGTCGGTCGCCAGACGCGGCGCCTCGACGAAGGACCCCGGTTCCTTGGAGGGAAAGAGCAAGGCACCGGTCCCCATGTCGTTGGGGCGCACATAACCGGCAAGACGCTGCGGCTTGCCGTCATTGGTCTCGGCCACGGCGTGCGAAAAGACACCCATCACGAACAAAAGGACGAGTGTCAGGGCAGCAAGGGCTGCGACGATCGCATATTCGATGTGCCGCGCGGTCATGCGGCTTGGTCGCTTTGCTGAGTTTTCGGTGTCCAGAAGCATTGCAGGCCCCCTCGGCGCAAATGGATTCGTGTGCCTTCAGAAAAGGCTCCGAAATCGGCTGCACAAGGACGGAATTGCGGCAGGCCGAGGCATTTGTTGTGACCAAATCAAGGCGTTGCGGAAAGTGGCAAAAGTTTTTGTTTTTAATGAATAAATCTCGGTGAAGAAACGTTATTGCGCTCCGTCCGGATACGGCAGCCCGGGGCGACGTTTCTCATTGGCAGGGCTCAAAAAAGCAGAGTCGTTTCAATCGTCTGCGCAGCTCAGCCGACAAAGTGATTCATCCAAACCTGTGATGTCACTGAAGAAACATTGTCATGGTTACGCATTTTGCCGGTTTTATCGGTTCTTTGCGCTTGAAACCGGGGCGGTCTTTCGACATACACCTAACCGCTATGGAGCCCGGCGATGCCCGCTCTTGGCCGCATGCTGTTTCAACCTGATCAGGACAAACATATCATGGCCTTTCTTGCCGACGCCCTTTCCCGTGTAAAGCCATCCGCCACCATCGCCGTTTCCCAGAAAGCCCGGGAACTGAAAGCCAAGGGCCGCGATGTGATCGGGCTTGGTGCCGGAGAGCCGGATTTCGATACGCCGGATAACATCAAGAAGGCCGCCATCGACGCGATCAACCGCGGCGAGACGAAGTACACGCCGGTCTCGGGCATCCCGGAACTGCGCGAAGCGATTTCGAAGAAGTTCAAGCGCGAAAACAATCTTGAGTACACGGCTGCCCAAACAATCGTCGGCACCGGTGGAAAGCAGATTCTTTTCAACGCGTTCATGGCGACGATGAACCCGGGTGATGAAGTCGTTATTCCGGCACCTTACTGGGTTTCCTATCCGGAGATGGTGTCGATCTGCGGCGGCACGCCGGTATTCGTCGAAGCGACCCAGGCCAACAATTTCAAGCTGACAGCCGAAGACCTCGACAAGGCGATCACACCGAAGACCAAGTGGTTCATCTTCAACTCGCCGTCGAACCCGTCGGGCGCTGCCTATACGCATGCCGAACTGAAGGCCCTCACCGATGTGCTCCTGAAGCACCCGCATGTCTGGGTGCTCACCGACGACATGTACGAACACCTGACCTATGGCGACTTCAAGTTTGCCACGCCGGTTGAAGTCGAGCCAAAGCTCTATGACCGCACGCTGACCATGAACGGCGTCTCCAAGGCCTATGCCATGACCGGCTGGCGCATCGGCTACGCAGCCGGCCCGCTGTCGCTGATCAAGGCGATGGACATGATCCAGGGCCAGCAGACCTCGGGTGCCTGCTCGATCGCCCAGTGGGCGGCTGTCGAGGCGCTGAACGGCACGCAGGATTTCATTCCTGAAAACAAGAAGATCTTCGAAGGCCGCCGCGACCTCGTCGTCTCGATGCTCAACCAGGCCAAGGGCATCGAATGCCCGTCGCCGGAGGGGGCGTTCTACGTCTATCCGTCCTGCAAGGGCCTGATCGGCAAGACGTCGCCAAACGGTAAGCTGATCGAAAGCGACGAGGACTTCGTTTCCGAATTGCTGGAATCCGAAGGCGTCGCCGTCGTTCACGGTTCGGCCTTCGGCCTCGGCCCGAACTTCCGCATCTCCTATGCGACTTCGGAAGAGCAGCTCGAAGAAGCCTGCAAGCGCATCCAGCGCTTCTGCGGCGCCTGCAAGTAAGGCATCGTCACTGAACGACAATGGGCCCGCCGGAAACGGCGGGTTTTTTTGTTGGAGCTTGGCTACCTCGCCATTTCTCTCTGTCGCGAAATCTGACAGTCGCCGGGGTAAATCTTTACCCTTGAATGTGCGCTTGGCTTCCGCTCCAACCCAATTCCCGATACACAACAGCGTACCGAGGAGCCCCGTCATGACTATTGCGCCGCATCACAGGATCTATACCTGTTTCTTCCTGTTTGCCGTGTCGCTTGGCGCGTTGCTGGCCCGCATGCCGGACCTGCAGGTGGCGCTGGGGGTGAATAAATCCGAGCTCGGGCTGACGCTGATCGGCATGGCAGTCGGGGCGCTGATTTCGCTGACATTCTCTTCGCCGCTGATTGCGCATCTGGGCGCGCGCACCACGGCCTTCATCACCGTTCTCGGGACGGCCACCGCGTTTGCGATTGTTCCCTGGGTTGGCGCGCCGGTGCTGGTGTTCGGCGTGCTGTTTACCGCCGGGTTGCTGGCCGGTGCGCTGGAAATCAACCTCAATGTCGAGATCGACCGGCTGGAGGCGCGGCTTGGCCGAGGCATCATGAACAGGGCGCACGGGTTCTGGAGCTTCGGTTTTTTCGTCACCGCGCTGATCGCTTCGGGCGTCCGCCAGGCGGAAATCTCGATGCAGCTGCATTTGGGGATAACGCTTGTCGTCGTCGTCGTTGCCGGTGCATTTGCCATTTCGGGTATCCGCAACGCGCCGGCGCGGGCGGTTTCGCACGAGGCCAAGGCGCCGTTGTTCGCCGTGCCGACGCTTGGCCTGCTGCCGCTCTGCATCATTGGCGTTGCGGCCTTCTTGGTCGAAGGCGCGGGGATCGACTGGTCGGCGATCTACATGCGCGACGTCTTTGCCGTCGAGCCGTTCATCGGCGGTCTGGGGCTGACTCTGTTCACCTTCTTCATGGCGATGGCCCGGCTGTTCATCGATCCGGTCGTCGACCGGTTTGGCGCCCGCAACGTCGCCTCGGTCCTGCTTGTGCTGTCGGCCATCGGCCTCACCGCCGTCTGGCTGGCGCCGCATGCCTATGTCGCGCTGTTCGGCTTCGCGCTGATGGGTGGCGGATGCAGTGCGGTCTATCCGCTGGCAGTGTCTGCGGCTGCGCAGCGCACTGACAGGCCGGCGCAGGTGAATGTCGCGGCCCTCGGGCAGGTGACGTTCATCGTCTTCTTCCTCGCACCACCGCTGCTCGGCTTTGTTGCCGAACATGCGGGCATCCGCACATCCTATCTCGTCTGCCTGCCGCTGATCATCTACGCGCTGTTTTCGGTCAAGGCGCTGGCGCCGCGCCGGAGTGTGGCGGATGCGGCTACTGCTGCGGTCTAACGGCCGGCTTTTTTCCCTAGATAGGCCAAAATCCCTCGACCAGCGCATCGAAGGTGACGCGGTAACGCGGGCCTTTGGAGAGCACAGGGTGACTGTTCAGTTCTTGAAGACAATGCAGGCGCCGCCGGTCTTGCGGATATCGGCGCAGACTGCATCGGCTTCCGCCCGCGTCTGGCGGCCGATGCGGGCCGTGTAGCGCAGCCGGTTTCCGAAGGCCCGGTTGCGCTCGCGCTGGATCAGCGGTTTCTCCGTATTAAGCGGCGAGGGCATGCGGCTGACGGTGGCCAGAAACAGCCGTTCCGCAACCGATTTCTGAAAATGTGCTGAAAGCTGCGCCCCCCAGGGTGTCCAGGTGCCTTCCTCTTCAAACTCAACCTCCTTCAGCCGCCGCTTGTCAGCAAGGGCGGTGCAGGCATCGTAGAAGGATTTGTCCTTGTCGAGCCGCAGATCGAGCGTCTGAGGCGGATTGTCCTTCCATTCCTCGACCGGATGGGCGGTGATGGCCAGCACATAGGCGCGCGTTTCGGACGGCAGATTACCGGTTTCCAGAAAGTTGCTAAGCCCGCCTTCACCGGCATTATAGGCGGCAGCGGCAAGGCCGAGATTGCCGAAGCGATTACGCAGCAGATCGAGATATTCGGCCGATTTTCCCAAGGCTTCCAGCGCGTCGAAGCTATTGGTGAGCCCGCGCAGTTTCGCGGTCGAAGGGATGAACTGCGCGATGCCCTCGGCACCCTTCGGGCTGACGGCATCCGGCCGAAACAGGCTTTCCTTCCAGATCAGTCGCGCGAAGAAGTCGGGTGGGAGCGCATTGGTTTCAGCGAAATGGCCAAGCGCCGTGCAGATGTCACGGCTATAGCTTTTGGCGCGCACGCAAAGCGTCGCCGTGCCGGTATTGGCGGAGTAGACGCACGGTGGTGCACGCCATTCCGGCTGCGCCAGGGCAATCGGGCTGTGCAAAAACGTCCCGCTAAGCACCGCGGCCGTAGACAGCGCTGCAAGCCATATCCGCTCCTGCCAACGTCTTTTGTATCTCATCCGCCAGGGGACCGTCCGCTTCGACGGCCCTTGATAGCATCGATCGGCGAAACCGGAAAATGCTTATGGTTTTTCCGGCAGGGTCAGCTGCATGAAGGTCAGGTCCAGCCAGCGGCCGAACTTGGTGCCGACTTCCTTCATCTGGCCGGTGATCTCGAAGCCGAGCTTTTCGTGCAGGCGGATCGAGGCGGCATTGTTGGCTTCGATGCCAGCGACCATCACATGCTTGCCGCAGTCCGCCGCCCGCTCGATCAGGGCAAGCATCAACAGCTTGCCGATGCCGCCGCCGCGCTGGTTCTTCTCGACATAGACGGAGTGCTCAACCGTATGGCGGTAACCGTCGAAAGCGCGCCAGTCGCCAAACGAGGCATAGCCGGCAATGGTGCCGTCATCCGTAACCGCGACAAGAACCGGATAGCCGAGGCGTTTTCGATCGGCCAACCATGTGGCGCGATTGACAAGATCGACCTGTGTATCGTTCCAGATCGCCGTCGTGTTGAGCACGGCATCATTGTAGATGTCGCGGATGGCAGGCAGGTCGGTTTCTTCGGCGTCGCGCAGGTGCATCAGTGGTCTCCAGCAGTTTGGCGAAGCTCTAAGCCGCGATAGAGGCGTTGTACAGCCGGTAAATCCTGCCCTTGCGCAAACTGCTTATGGATTACCGGCAAGCTCCGCCGCTGCAATTTCGGCAACGCGAAGCGCCGGTGCCGGATCGCCGCCATCTTCAAGAAACCACGCTGCGGAAAGTCCGGCATAGGCGACGATCCAGCGCAGCAACCGCTCCGGCGCAAGGCCCGATTCTTGTGCCACGATGGGAAGCTGGCGTCGCAGTCTTGCCGGCTCCTGTGTCGATGGCAGGTCGGGATTGCAGAACAGGTTGGCATAGTCATAGCCACGCTCGCCAAGCAAACCTTTCGGGTCGATGGCCAGAAAACCGCGGGCTTCGAAATCGAGAATATTGCTGTGATGGATATCGCCATGCAGCGCGCCGATCTCCCGGGGTTCGGCAAGCAACGCTTTTGCCACGGTGGCAGAGGTGCTGAACTTGCCGCCATGCGCCAGCGAGGCCAGTTCCAAGGCGCGGAACCAGATATTGAGAGGAACAAGCTCGGGATAGGGTTTTGCGGATGGCCTGTGCAGGGTTGCGACGGTTTCGCAGATGATCCGGCTCGCAGCCTCGTCTTCGCCCGTCATGGCCATGGACAGCAGAGAACGCTTGCCTTCAGCTCTCTCGAGCAAGATGGCGTCATCCTCACTGGCATAGACCTTGGCTGCACCTTGGCCGTTCCACCATTGCAGCAACAGGCCGCCGCGTTTCTCTTCGGCAATGGTCGCCACCTTCAGCATTGCAGGCAGACCTTGCCAGCGGACGGGCAGGAGGAGGCTGGACGGCGTGACGACTGGCACGCCATCAGGCTGCAAGGCCCATGCCTTGATGAAATGGTCGAACATTGCAGGCACCTTCACTCCGTGATTTCCCCAATGAGAGAAACGGTGGTTCGCGTCCTCTTCTCCCCTATGGGGAGAAGGTGGCCCGTAGGGCCGGATGAGGGGGCGGCTGGCTCCGAAATCACGGCCGTACCCCCTCATCGCCTTATCTCACTCGGCACTCTCGTGCCGACCCTCCCCCTCAAGGGGAGGGTGGATAGTCAAGCAACCTGCTGTTCAAGCACCGGATAATCCGTATAGCCCTTGGCGCCGCCGCCGTAGAAAGTCGCCTGATCCGGCATATTGAGCGGTGCATCGTCTTTGAGGCGTTCAACCAGATCCGGGTTGGAGATAAACGGCTTGCCGAAGGCGACGAGGTCGGTCTTGCCGTCCTTGACCGACTGGATGGCGAGGTCGCGGTCGTAACCGTTATTGGTCATCCAGGCGGCCTTGCCGCCGGCCTTTTCATAGGCCTGGCGCAGCGCCGCATAGTCGAACGGCTTGTCGCCCTGCTGGAAGTCGCGTGGGCCACCAGTCGCACCCTCGATGATGTGGATGTAGGACAGCTTGTACCTGGCCAGTCCTTCGACGACATAGGTGAACAGCGCCTGCGCATTCGGATCGGAGGAATCATTGGCAGGCGTCACGGGCGAAATGCGGATGCCGGTGCGGCCTTCGCCAATTTCCTTGGTGATCGCATCGACAACCTCGAACAGGAAGCGGGCGCGATTTTCGATCGGGCCGCCGTACTCGTCGGTGCGGACATTGGAACCCGAGCGGAGGAACTGGTCGATCAGGTAGCCGTTGGCGGCATGGATTTCGACACCATCGAACCCGGCATCAACAGCAGCTCGGGCGGCCTTGCGGTAGTCTTCGATGATGCCCGGGATCTCGGAGAGTTCCAGCGCGCGCGGTTCGGACGTTTCCGCAAAGGTGCCGGTTCCGTCAGCGTTGATCAGATAGGTCTTCGACTTTGCCTGGATGGCCGAGGCCGATACCGGCTTGCCGCCATCCGGCTGCAGCGTCGTGTGCGAGATACGGCCGACATGCCACATCTGCACGACGATCTTGCCACCTGCCTTGTGCACCGCGTTGGTCACTTGTCTCCAGCCGTCGAGCGCTTCCTTGGTGTAGAGGCCGGGAACGTCGGCATAGCCCTGGCCCTGATGGGTGATCGCAGTCGCCTCGGTGATCAGCAGGCCGGCGGAGGCACGCTGTTCGTAATAGGTGACGTTGAGCGTGTTCGGCACGGCGCCCGGCGAGCGGTTGCGCGTCAGGGGAGCCATCACGATGCGGTTGGCAAGCTCGATATCGCCGATCCTGATCGGGTCGAAGAGGGAAGTCATGGGAAGTCCTTTTCGTTTGCTGCGGGGTGTTTATCTTGGGAGGATAAAATGTTGGGCAACGTTGGCGGTCAGAGCGTGTTGCCGATGTCCTTCAGGAACGCTGCGATTGTGTCTTCGTTCCGCTTGTAGAAAACCCATTGGCCAACACGTTTGGTGCTGACGAGATCGGCGCGCTGCAGGATCGACAGATGGCCGGACACGGTCGATTGCGACAGGCCGCAGCGCTCGAACTGGCTGGCACAGATACCCATATCCAGCGGATGATGCTGGCTGGAAAAATGCGCTTCCGGTTCTTTCATCCAGCCGAGCATTTCGATGCGCTTGGGATGCGCCAGGGCTTTGAGAATTTCGTCCTTGTCCATCAGTCTACTCTGTATCGCTAAATTCCGATATAGCGATACGTAAATCGGTATTTTCCGATATTCAAGTCACGTCTTCGTGAAAAATGCCTGGAGGGGAAATCCGGGCAAAAAAAGAGGGCCGCTGACGAACAGGGCCCTTTTAGATGTGAAGGTTATAGAACCTCCAGAGGGGAACAGCTGCTGCGGTGGTACTGGGAGGAAAAGACCACCATGTGCATCAGCTGAACTGGATATGGGAAAGGTGCCTAAAAACTTCAATGCCGCTCGGCAAGAAATATTGCAACCTTAGGGATGTCTTTGAAATCTGGGCAAAAAAAGAGGGCCACAAGAAAAACTTGGGCCCTTTATAGTTATGAAGGTAATTAAACCTCCAGAGGGGAACAGCTGCTGCGGTGGCACTGGGAGGAAAAAAGCCACCAAGATGCATCAGCTGCAGTCGGTATGATGGTTTTTTGGGCTGTTCGCAATGATTTAATCTGCATGACAGCCATGTGCCGGACGCACCCCTGCGTAATTTTCAGGCGGTTTCTATTCCTTGCATCCCTTATAAAGCAGAGGATTTGGCAAAAAATAAGTTAAAACAACAGTTTGTCTAGGAGAAAGGTAGAGAGTGTTTTTTGTGCAGGTGCGAAGGCTGCATCAGAAGGCCCAGTTACGTGCCTTCGCAACGATGAAATCACGGAAGACTTTCAGCTTGGCGGCGTTCTTCATCTCGTCCGGATAGCAGAAATAGGTATCGAAGGACGGAATCTCGGCACCGATCGGAAGTTGAATCAAGCCGGGATCGCGGCCGACGATGTAGTCGGGCATCATGGCGATACCGATGCCGAGCAGGCAGGCGCGCTTGATCGAGGTCTGGCTGTTGATCTGCAGATGCGAGGGGCGGGGATTGTCCGAATCCCGGCCGGCGATCTCCAGCCAGTTGACGTCGAGCAGGTAGTTGGGCGCCGGCTCGCCGAAGGTGATGATGCGGTGGTTGTCGAGATCCTCGATCGACTGCGGCTCGCCATACTTGTTGATGTAGGAGGGGGCTGCGTAGACGTGCATGTGCACGGTGAACAGTTTGCGCTGGATGAGGTCGGACTGCTGTGGCTGGCGCAACCGGATGGCGCAATCGGCATGGCGCATGTTCACATCCAGTTCCTCGTTGTCGAGGATCAGCTGAACCTGCATGTCGGGATAAAGCGCCAGGAATTCCTGCACCTTGTCGGTCAGCCAGCCTTGGCCGAGACCCACCGTCGTGGTGATACGCAGCTTGCCGGATGGCTTGTCGGTGTTCTCGGTCAGCTGGACCTTGACGCTTTCCAGCTTCATCAGCACTTCGTGTGCCGTGCGATAGAGGATTTCACCCTGTTCGGTGAGGATCAGGCCGCGGGCATGGCGATGAAACAGCTTGATGCCGACATCCTGCTCCAGTGAACTGACCTGGCGGCTGATGGCCGATTGGGACAGATGAAGCTTGTCGGCTGCATGGGTGAACGATCCCGCTTCCGCCGCCGCATGGAAAATACGCAGTTTGTCCCAGTCTAGCGGCATGCCGTCCCCCAATAAATGCTCGTGGCGGAAAACGGCCTCGTGTTTTCCGCCATAAGGCTAATTGTCTGTTCCCACTCAGGAACGGTCTTCGACCGATCCCATTCTTCGCGGCTTCTATTCGGCCGCAATTGCGACAGGCATATGGCCCGCCAGATATTTTTCCGCTTCAAGAGCCGCCATGCAACCCATTCCGGCGGCGGTAATGGCCTGGCGATAGATATCGTCGGTCACATCGCCTGCGGCATAAACGCCCGGCACATCCGTGGCCGTCGAATCCGGCGCCGTCCAGAGATAGCCGTTCGGCTTCAGGCGTAGCTTGTCCTTGAAGAGTTCGACCGCAGGCGCATGGCCGATGGCCACGAACACGCCGTCGATCGGCATGTCGCTGACTGCGCCCGTCTTGGTGTTGCGCAGCTTGACGCCGCTGACCGAGGCCGGCATTGGGGGCTTGGCCGCCGCACCGGTATATTCGGTGACTTCATGATCCCAAACGACCTTGACGTTTTCCTTGGCAAACAGCCGCTCCTGCAGGATTTTCTCGGCGCGGAAGTGATCGCGGCGGTGAACGACCGTCACGGTCTTGGCAAGGTTCGACAGGTACAGCGCTTCCTCGACGGCAGAGTTGCCGCCGCCGACAACAATCACGTCCTTGTTGCGATAGAAGAAGCCGTCGCAGGTGGCGCAGGCCGAGACGCCGAACCCCTGGAAGGCTGGTTCGCTCTCGATGCCCAGCCACTTCGCCTTGGCGCCGGTGGCGATGATCACCACGTCGGCCGTCCAATCGGTGCCGCTGTCGGTTTTCAGCTTGAACGGGCGCACCGACATATCGACATCGGTGACGAGGTCGTTGACGATCTCGGCGCCGACATGCTGCGCCTGCTTGAGCATCTGCTCCATCATCCACGGTCCCTGGACCGGATCGGCATAGCCCGGATAGTTCTCGACATCCGTGGTAATCATCAGCTGCCCGCCCTGTTCCATGCCGGCGATCAAAACCGGGTTGAGCAGCGCGCGTGCCGAATAGATGGCGGCGGTATAGCCGGCCGGGCCTGAGCCGATGATGAGAACTTTGGTGTGTCGGGCAGTCATGGTCCGGGTCCTTCGATCGCTATGACGGTATAATGCCGCCCAGCTTCGTCCTGGGTTGAGAAAATCCTCTCTAGTCTAGGGATTCCCCCAGCCCTGTTTCAAGGGCGAGGCTGCTGATACACACAGATGTGTTGCTCCATTGCCCCGGTTTTACGAGGTTTTTGTGCATGACACACAAACTCTCTCTCGTTTTTCCATCCTAATACGTGTTACCGACGAGCCTTGTGACAAGTGGCCGATCGGGATCGAACTGGCAGTGAAAATACGGCAATCCTCATATCCGTTCAAAAACCCGGACGATTTCGATTATAGCCGTACGCTGTTTCACCGGCTCCGGACCTGGCTCGATAGTCGCCGCGTCTCCGCCCGGCTTAAAAGCAGAGCCGAAACGGTACCGCTCGCGCTTTTGTCGCCTGTCACCTTCTGGCCGCTGGCGGATAGCGACGTGCCTTTGCTTTTCCTGGCGCACAACGACCTCAAGTTCATGCGCTCGCTGCTTGCCCATTACCGCGCGCTCGGTGTCACCCGTTTCATCTGCGTCGATGATCAATCCGACGATGGCACGCGCGAATTGCTATGCGCTGAGCCCGATGTCGATGTCTGGACCTCGACGGTGCGTTATGGCGAAGCCCGCCGCGGAAAGCTCTGGCGCGAAGCGCTGTTTGCCCGCTATGGCAAGAACCGCTGGTATCTGAATATCGATGCGGACGAGTATCTCGTCTACGACCGCTGTTTTGAAAAGCCGTTGCCGGACCTGATTGCGCAATTGGAACGTCTCGGGCTTCGCCGGTTTGCGGCGCCGATGATTGATATGTATCCGGGTGGCAGCGTCAGTGCTTTCGCTTTCGACGGTTCGACGGACGTCATGCCTTGGGCGGTTGCCGGCTGTATCGATGGCAACGGCTACGTTCTTGAGAAGACAAAGCGCTTTCTCAGTCTCGCCGGTGGCCCGCGCCGGCGCAAGTTTGCAGCAGAAGCTGAAATGATGAAATATCCATTGATGTATTGGGACGACGAGTGCAGTTTCGGCATCAGCATCCATCAGCCACTGCCTTTCGATCGCAATTTCTCGGCCATTTCAGGCGTGCTGCTGCATTTCAAATTCTTTGCCGATTATCATGAGAAGACGCGGGCTGCGGTGGAGGACAAGCAGTATTTCGGTGGCGCTCGTGAATATCAGCGCATTCTCGACACTGTCGAGGCCAGCGGCGATCTTGATTTTGTCTATGACGGAACCTTGAAATATGCCTCGCCGGAGCAACTGGTCGAGCGTGGTTTCATGCGGTCGATCTGGTCCACCGGCCAGGGCGGGGGGATTTAACGGCGGATGCGCATCGGATCGCTGACCCATTGTTATTGGCTGCTTCGCGGATTTCTGTTGCCGGGACATTTGCGCATCGGCCGCAGAGCCCAGATTCGCTCGGGCGCGGCCATCGATGCCTATCGCGGCCGCGTTGTCATCGGCGACCGGTTCAAGATTCACAAGGGCGGGTTCATCGACGCGCAGAAGGGAAGCATCGAGATTGGCTCGAACGTCTCGATCAATCCCTATAGCATTCTCTATGGTCTTGGCGGGATCAAGATCGGCAATGATGTGCGCATCGCTGCCCATGTCGTGATCGTTTCCTTCGACCACCGTTATGACGATGTCTCCAAGCCCATTACCATGCAGGGTGTCATCGCCAAACCGATCACCATCGAGGACGATGTCTGGATCGGGGCCGGCGCGAAGATATTGGGGGACTCGCATATATCAAAAGGGTGTGTCATCGGCGCGAATGCCGTCGTCAAAGGCAAGACGGAGCCCTATGGAATTTATGTCGGCAGTCCGGCGAGGCTTGTGAAATATCGCGGGCAGTAACAAGAAAGGGTCTGCTCAGAGCGGACCAAGAAGAACAACGGGAAGCTCAACCATGGTGATACGCGTCGAACTTGATGCTATCGATATGAAAATTCTACGCGAACTCCAGAACGACGGGCGGATGACGAATGTCGAGCTTGCCGAACGCGTCGGAATTTCGGCGCCGCCCTGCCTGCGGCGTGTGCGAAAGCTGGAAGAAGCCGGCATCATCCGCGGCTATCGCGCTCTTTTGAATGCTCCGGCGCTTGGTTACGATCTGGTGGCCTTTTGCATGGTTGGGCTGAAGCATCAGTCCGACGCCAACCTGAAGGCATTTGCCAAGCAAACGGCCAAGTGGCCGCTGGTGCGCGAGGCCTGGATGGTGTCGGGCGAGTCCGATTTTCTGTTGCAATGCGTCGCCGAAAACCTTGCAGGCTTTCAGGATTTCGTTATTGAGGAGCTTACGGCCACGGAGAATGTGGACACGGTACGCACCATGCTGACCATTCGCCAAGTCAAGGATGTCAGCCTTATCGAGATCTAGATCTCCTGATTGGTCTGTTGCCCGAGATTTCCGCTTACCACGATAGGATCAGGTATTTTGAAAAGATTGCTGCGTTCGCTGCGCAAAAGCTTCCGGTACATGTTCAAGGTCCGTACCGTTCGGCTGGGCGGGGTGACGATCGATACGACTATTGGCCATATCCCGGAAAACGTCCGTGAGCTGATTTTCCGCGAAATCTACGAGGATACCGAGCGTGACCTGATCGGTAAAATCCTCAAGCCGGGTATGCGCACGCTCGAAATCGGCACTGGTATCGGCTTCGTCAGTCTGGTTGCGGCCCGGATCTGTGGAGTGAACAACGTGTTCTGCTACGAGGCCAATCCGGAACTGGAGCCGACGATCAGACGCAATTTCGCGCTCAACGGCATGGCGCCCAACCTGACCATGCGGGCGGTCACCGTCGATGGCGCCCCGATCACGTTTTTCAGAAGCGACAACATCATCTCGTCCAGCCTCTACGACCGCAAGCGCGATGATCAGCAGATCGTGGTGGAGAGCGAAGCGCTGTCCGATGTCCTGGCAAAGCACGATCCGTCGGCCTTGATCATGGATGTGGAGGGTGCCGAGATTGAGTTGCTCGGTGATGTCGATCTGAAGAACATCGCCCATATCATTGTGGAGCTGCATCCGCATATCGTTGGTGAAGCTGCGATATCAACGCTGGTTTCCAGTCTGAAAGCGCGCGGTTACGTCATGCGCAGCAGTAATCGCAAAACCTCCCATTTTGCCCGTGCGGCCTGAAGGGCGCCCTTTGATGCCAGCGAAACTCCCGCTCTCCGCCTTCATCATCTGCCAGAATGAAGAGGCCTATCTCGGCAATTGCATCGAGAGCCTGGAAAGCTGCGCCGAGATCGTCATCGTCGATTCGGGATCGACCGACGGTACGGCGGCGCTGGTGCAATCCTATATCGACAAGGGCTGGCCAATCCGTTTCCTGTTCGAACCCTGGCGCGGCTATGCCGGCCAGAAGCAGTTCGCGCTCGATCAGTGCCGTGAGCCCTGGTGTCTGAATATCGATTCCGACGAGCGGCTGGACGAGCCGCTTCAAGCCTTGCTGCCGTCGCTGCTGGAGGCTCCCGTAGATATCGTTGGCTGGCGTATTGCCCGCCGGCCCTATCTGATCGGCTATGGCTACACGCCTGATAAGGTACGCGAGCGCAAGAACCTGCGGCTGATCCGCAAGGGCAGGGGCGCCTACGATCTTTCTCAGAAAGTTCATGAAGGCATCGTCCCTGATGGCAAGGCTGGAGCGGCGGCGACCGGCAGCCTGTTGCATTACCGGCCGCTTATGCTGGACGAACAGATTCTCAAGGAAAACAAGTATTCTACCCTGAAGGCCGACCAGCAGTTTGTCGCTGGCAAGCCGCCACGGGCCTACAAGATGCTGTTCAGTCCCCCACTTTATTTTCTGCGGCTCTATTTTCGCAACGGGCTGTGGCGGTGTGGCTTTCCGGGCTTTATCGAGGCTGCGACCGGTGCCGTCTACGCCTTCATGACCGCAGCCAAGATCTACCAGCGGCACGCGTTGCAGCGGAAGCCGAATTTCGACGACATGGAGCGCGCACGCCGCGGCAAGTGAGGACGTCATGAAGGTTATGCACTATCACTTCGGCAAGGACGGCGGTGCCGAGCGCTTCTTTGTCAATCTCGTCAATGCCCTTCACGATCGTGGCGTCGAGCAGCGCATGCTGATCCGCCCGGACCGGAGCTGGCGCAAGGATCTGGAAGCGTGCGGGACTGTCTACGAGGGGGTCTTCCGGCGTATCTCGCTCTCGCGCTTTCTCTTGCAGGCTAGAATGAAGAGCGTGCTGCGCGAGTTTCAGCCCGACGTCATCATGGCATGGCAATTGCGGGCGAGCCGTTTCATGCCGAAATGGGATGCTTCGTTTCGCCTGTCGCGCCTTGGCGATTATCCCGAACATCTCGACTACTACAAGAACGTCCAGACCCTTGTCTGCATCACGCCCGATATGGCCGACAAGGTGCGGAAGATGGGCTGGACCCGCGACATCGAGGTGATTGCCAATTTCACCCGTGCAAAGCCGGTTGCTGCGGTTCAGCGCAGCGAGCTGCAAACACCAAACGATGCTTTCGTGGTGGCTGGCATGGGCCGATTTGTTCCCCGCAAGGGCTTCGACTATCTGATCCGGGCGATTGCCAATGCGCCCAATACCTATCTCTGGCTGCTGGGAGACGGCCCTGAACGCGACAACCTGATCAAGCTGGCCGCCGATCTCGGTGTCTCGGATCGTGTGCGGTTCCCTGGATGGAAAACCAATGCCTATGGCTATCTGGCCGCTGCAGATGCCTTTGCCGTCACCTCGCTGCATGAACCGCTCGGCAATGTCTGCTTTGAGGGATGGGGCGCCGGTAAGCCGACGATCGCATCGCGTGCGGAAGGCCCTTCATGGGTGATGACGGATGAGGCCGATGCGCTGATGGTCGATTGCGCCGACGCTGCGGGTCTCACAAATGCGATTGAAAGGCTGCGCGCAGATCCGGCTCTTCGCCAGCGCCTCAGCGAGGGCGGACAGGCGACATTGCGCGACCGCTTTTCCGAGGATGCGATCAGCGCCGCCTATATCGATCTCTTCAAGCGCGGGTCTGGCTTCCGATGAAGGTTTCGCACTTTCATTTCGGCAAGGATGGCGGGGCGGAGCGCTTTTTCGTCCATCTCGTCAATGCGCTAGCGCGCCGTGGCATCGAACAGACGGCGGTCATCCGGCCCAATCGCGTCTGGCGGCGGGATATCAATGCTGCTGTCGGGGTGACGGAGAGCCATTTCCGCAATCTGTCGCTTGATCGGGTTCTGTTGCCACGCAAAGTCCTGAGGATGGCGAGGAGCAGCAATCCGGACGCGCTGATGGCATGGGCGCCGCGGGCAAGCGAGCTGATGCCGGACTACAAGGGTTGCATCAAGGTTTCGCGGCTTGGCGATTATCCGACCCGGCTGCACTATTTCAAGAATACCGATGTGATCGTCTGCAACACGCCCGGCATTGCCGATCATGTGCGCAGTCTCGGCTGGACGCGCAGCGTCGAGGTCATCTCCAACTTCACCAGCACCGAGCGCGTCACACCGGTTGACCGCAGAACTGTCGACACGCCGGAGAATGCGCCCGTTGTCATGTCCATGGGACGTTTCGTTCCGCGCAAGGGTTTTGCGCTGCTGACCGAGGCCGTGGCCAAGCTGCCTGGCGTCTATCTCTGGATTGCCGGCGACGGTGAGGAGATGGAGAATGTCCGCAAGCTGGCCGCCGATATCGGTGTCACTGACCGCGTGCGGTTCCTTGGCTGGCAGAAGGATACCCGGCCCTATGTGGCCGCCTGCGATATCTTCGTCATGCCGTCGAGCCACGAACCGCTCGGCAATGTCATTCTGGAGGCCTGGGCACAAGGCAAGCCGGTCGTTTCCAGCCGTTCCGAAGGTCCGAGCTGGTTCATGCGCGATGGTGACAACGGCCTGCTCGCCGATATCGGCGATACCGATGGTTTCAGCCGGGCAATCGAGCGGCTGATCAACGACCGTCAACTGGCCGATCGTGTTATCCTGGGCGGCCAAAAGACCCTGATGGGCCAGTTCTCCGAGGAAGCGGTCGCCAACGCCTATATCGAACTGTTCAAGCGAAAACCTTAAGTCGCAGACGACAAAAGCTTTTCGTAGATTTCACCGATTTTTGTCGCTTCGCCCTTGATGCTGAAGCTGGCGATGGCGTGGGAAAGACCTTGTTCGCCCGCGCGCTTTGTCCGTTCCGGATCGTCCATCAGCGATGCCGCAGCGCCGGCCATCGCGGTCAGGTCGTTGGCGGGGACCAGGATGCCGGTTTCGTCCTCGCCCGTGACGAGTAGTTCGGAAAATGCGCCGACGTCGGTTGCCACTACCGGCACTTGCGTTGCCATAGCCTCCAGAGGTGTCAAGCCAAAACCTTCCCAGCGCTGTGGCGCGATGAAAAGATCGAGCGCGCGGTACCAGTCTGGAATATTAGTGTGTTCGCCGACGAACAGGATGCGTCCGGCAAGGCCTGCGGCTTTGACCTTTTCCTTCAGTTCTGTCTCGAACCCCTGATGCGATGGCGTGGCGCGGCCAGCGACCACGGCAATCCAGTCGGGCCGTTGTGGCAAAAGGCTGATCATGCTGTCGACGAACAGGTCGGTGCCCTTCTGATGGCGAACCCGGCCGAAGCAGCCGGCAATCCTCTTGTCTGACGGCAGGTTGAGGGCTGCCTTTGCTGCGGCCTTGTCATGTGCCGGGAAAAAGCGCTGCGTGTCGATGCCGTGCATGATCGTCGTACTCGGCACCTCCAGATAGTCGGCCGTACGGTTGCTGGTGGCGATCACCGCGTCCATCCGCCGGACGAGGAATTTGGTCCAGCCGGAATGTTTGCGCTGCGAAGCCGAGGTGAAGACGATCTTCAGTTTCATCCGCAGGATATCGCGCAAGACGATAGCGGGCAGCATTTCGATGTTGCGGCGGGCATGCCAGACGCGCAGCGCCCGGCTTTTCGGACGGCGCCAGAGGCTGAGAAGGGCTGTGTATCCGATATGTGGCAGGCTATCCGGCAGACCCGGTCCAAGAGCCGCCACTTTCTGGCCAAGTGCCCGCTGCACGGGGATCAGCTGGATGATGGTCGAGGTGACGCCGGAGAGGCGTTGCTTGAAGTTCGGTGCAATGATCTCGACGTCGCTGATATCTACCACTTGCCAGCCCTTGTGTGTGATTTGCAGTGCGCACCCTTCATGAGGCTCAAAGGTCGCTGTAGCGCTTTAAACATGCAGGAACAGAAAAAGCCCGGAGGCAGCTTTGCGCGCCGTCCGGGCTTTTCTATGGGCATGCCGGGGATCAGCCCCAGTTGATCGCGAGGATCTCGTAAGCCTTGGAGCCGCCGGGGGCGACGACTTCGATCGAATCGCCGACTTCCTTGCCAATCAGGGCGCGGGCAATCGGCGAGGAGATCGAGATGCGGCCCTGCTTCACGTCGGCTTCCTGGTCGCCGACGATCTGGTAGGTCTTGTTCTCTTCCGTGTCTTCATCGATCAGCTTGACGGTGGCGCCGAACTTGATCTTCGTACCGGACATCTTCGACAGGTCGATGACTTCGGCGCGCGCGACGTAATCTTCGACTTCGCCAATGCGGCCTTCATTGTGGCTCTGGGCTTCCTTGGCCGCATGATATTCGGCGTTTTCCGAAAGGTCGCCATGGGCGCGCGCTTCGGAAATCGCTTCGATGATCCGCGGGCGCTCTTCCTGCTGACGCCAACGCAGTTCTTCCTGCAACTTGGCGAATCCGCTCTGAGTCATCGGTACTTTATCGACCATTTCGCTGTCCTTCATAGTCCATGCTTGCCCGCTTCAAGCAGGGCTTAGCACAAAAGAAAACGGTCACCGGAGCGTTAACTCCGGAACCGTCGGAAACATTTGAATGACTCTTATAGCAGAAAGCGGAGTGAAAAAGCCAGATTAATCGGAGGCGGGCGCAAGCCGTGGGGTGTCCATCCAGCGCTGAAAATGGCTTGGAGGGAACAAATGACGGTAGTGCCCGTTGGGTGTTTGAGACGAGGACCAGATGATGCGAAACCAATCACCGGAACAGCTTGAAGGCCGGCTCAATGCCCACAGAAAACTCTTGGTCGCACTGGCTGCGTTTATCGCAGATGGCGCTGAGGGCCGGGCCTTTGTGGAGCGACTGAGGCGCGATGCCGAAACGGTTCTCGATCATGAGGAAGATCCTGGAGTGGAGCCCAATGGCAGTTTTGCAACTCAGCAGATCGCCGATGACGAGCTTCAGTCGATTGTCACTGCGGCGCTCCTGCGGGTGCAGGCGGTGGGACGTCAGGAACAGGCGCGCGGCGATGCCGCGCCGGAAAGCGAGGATCGATGATACAGGAAAACCACCGCCCTCTGGACAGGTTGAAGCTTTACCGGCTGGTTCCTGTTGCAAGGGCAGGGGATCCCAACTGGGACAATGCCGATAACCACGGCGAGGTGATTGTTCGCGCTTTTTCCGCCGCTGATGCCCGCGTCACGGCAGCGGAAGCAGAACTGGATTTTACCGAGATCGACGCTGCCCCTGCGGAGGGCAATTCGACGCGAGACGCCAGCGCTTTTCGCAACGAGCGGCTTTATGCCGTCGTTGAAATGCTGGACCAGTTGGGCGTTGCTGCGTCCGGACCGCGCGGCGTTGTCGATGGTGTCGTGTCCGTCGGCACGATCAAGCCGACACAGATTTCTTAAAAATCGCGAGGAGAGATACGATGGCCGCACGGTCGAGTCCAGCCGCCCGCACGGCGGAGAAGCAGCGTGATATCCAGGCTGAGGTGGCCAAGGCCGACGCCAGCGAAAAAACGAAAAAGCCTGCCAAACCGAAAGCCATGCAAGCTGGCGCGCGGGCTTATCCGGTCCCGCCCTTTCCCAGGCAGCACCAGCCGAAGCCGGGTGCCGAACACAGGCTCGACCCGGCCCCCTTCTATGAAGCGCCTTACTACAAAGGGTCCGGCAAGCTCGATGGAAAGGTTGCATTGATCACCGGCGGCGACAGCGGCATCGGCCGTGCGGTCGCAGTTCTTTTTGCCCGGGAGGGCGCCGATGTCGCGATCCTTCATCTTGCCGAAGGCAAGGATGCCGACGACACAGTGAAGGCGATCGAGGCGGAAGGACGGAAGGCCATGACCTTTCCCGGCGACGTGAAAGACCGGGCATTCTGCCGGAAGGCCGTTGCCGCCGTGGTCGAAGTCTTTGGGCGGCTGGATGTACTCGTCAACAACGCCGCCTTCCAGGTCCATTCCGCCGATGTGCTCGACCTTTCGGAGGAGCATTTCGACGAAACGCTGAAGACCAATCTCTACGGTTATTTTTTCATGGCACAGGCCGCGGTGCCGCACATGAAGGAGGGCAGCGCCATCGTCAACACGGGTTCGGTTACGGGCATCGAGGGCAGCAAGCAGTTGGTCGATTATTCCATGACCAAGGGCGGCATTCATGCCTTCACGAAGGCATTGTCCGGTCAACTCATCGAAAAGGGCATCCGCGTCAACGCCGTCGCACCGGGGCCGGTGTGGACGCCACTCAATCCTTCCGACAAACAGGCAGAGGACGTCGCCACATTCGGGGCCGACACGCCAATGAAGCGTCCCGCACAGCCGGAAGAGATTGCCCCGGCCTACGTCTTCCTCGCATCGCCCCAATGCTCCAGCTACATTACCGGCGAGGTTCTGCCGATCGTCGGTGGTTACTAGGCGTTCCGGCTAACCATCGACAGGATGGTCTGGTAAAGTTCGTCTTCGGCTTGAGCGGCGGTGATGTCGCCGGTCGCGGCGGCATAGGAGAGGGCTTCGGCGGCCCCAAGCATGGCCCAGAGACCGGCGGCGGCAATCGTGCCGGTGCCAGAGAAGGGGGCAAGAGCCGCCCGGCATTTTTCGGTGAAGACCGTCTCGTATTCGCGCTTGATCTTTTCCAGTTCGGGCGAGCCTGCCAGGGCTGCGCTGACGCCGGGAATTTCTCGCCCCTGCAGAAGAACGCATTCGATATAGGATGATGCAATCACCCGTGCCTTTCCGGAAAGGGTCGGCTCGCTGTCCTCAAGCGCCTTGTCCATCAGCGCCGTCTGACGCGTGTCGTATTCGCGGTAGAGCACTGCCAACAGTCCCGGCCGTGTGTTGAAATGGTCGTAGACCACGGGCTTGGTCACGCCTGCCTGTTCGGCCAGATAACCAAGCGTCAGTGCTTCGGTTCCCTCGGTGCGAACCACTCGCCATGCGACATCCAGCAACTGACGAAGCCGTTCCTCTCGCGACAGGCGCCGTCGTGTCGACGTGGTGGGAGCTGTGTTTTCCATGCTTGACACCGTTATGTACCAAAAGTAACTTACTAAAAGTATATAGCGTGCGACTTTCGCTCGCAACAGCCAAGCAGGAGTTTTCAACATGCATGCGCTTATCGTCGTCGCCCATCCCGACCAGGATTCGCTGACCCACACTATCGTCCGGCATCTGGCGGAGGGCATCGCCCAGCCGAATGATGATCATTCCTTTGAAATCGCTGATCTTTCAGCGGAAGGTTTTTCGCCGGAATTCACAGTGACCGACCTTGCCGTTCACCGCCGTGACGTGCCAATCCCGCCAGATATCGCCGCCGAGCAGAAGCGGATCGATCGTGCCGAATCGCTCGTGCTGGTCTTTCCCGTCCACTGGTGGTCGATGCCCGCCTTGCTGAAGGGCTGGATCGATCGGGTGTTTTCCAACGGCTGGGCCTATGATGAGGGTGTGGGGATCAAGTCCGTGAAGAGGTTGCGTCATCTTAACGTTCATCTTGTCGGCCTCGGCGGCGCCAGCGCATCGACCTATGAGCGGCGGGGCTATCGCGATGCGATGAAGACGCAGATCGATCACGGCATCTTTGATTATTGTGGCGCTCCGGTGCTGACATCGGAACTGCTGCTCGGGTCGGAACCGGCGGATGTCGTCCGGCATCTGGAGGCCGCGCACACCATCGGCCGGGAGCTGTTCAATGCCCGTCCAGCCAAAGAAAATCAGGCGGCGTGAGGGCGAAAAAATCAGTTCTGCCGTAAAAATAGGGCTTTACCTCAACAGCGCTTGAGGTTGTATCAGTCTGGCTCCCTACTGGAGACGGAAGCATGACGACTGACAATATCCCTTACACAGACGAGCCGGTGAACAGCGCCTCCTCTGAAATGGCCGGAGGATGGGGTGAGCTGATGCAGCCGCGTTATCTCGTTTCGACGATAACGCTCTGCCTCGGCGTCGCCCTGTTCGCCTTCAACGAGTTCTTCATTTCCACGGCCTTGCCGACGGCGGTCGAGGAACTCGGTGGTGCCTCGCTTCTGTCCTGGGCCTTCACCCTCTATCTGGTCTTTGCCATCATCGGCGGCCTTGTCGCGGCCAATCTCAAGCGGCGGTTCGGTGCCCGCAACACACTGCTTGCCGCAGCAACCGTTTTCATCGCCGGCACGGTGCTTGCGACCACCGCTGCTGATATGAAAGAGGTTCTGGCCGGGCGGTTGCTGCAGGGGGCGGGTGAGGGTGTTGTCGCCGCTCTTTGCTATGCGCTGATCCCCGAGCTTTTCCCCTCCCGCCTCGTCCCCAAGGTGTTCGGCGCCGAGGCGATCGTCTGGGCCATGGCGGCGTTTTCCGGACCGCTGGTCGCCGGCGGATTGACCGAGCATTTTTCATGGCGGGCGGCCTTCTTCGTCAGCATCCCGGCGGCGGCCATCTTCATCGTCCTCGTTCTCGCCATCGTTCCGCGCGGGGTGTCCGGTGCCGGGAAAGTCTCGCCCATTCCGTTTGTACGCCTCGTCGCAGCGGGGGCTGGCATCCTGATGATCTCGCTGTCCGGCATTGCTGGTGGAACAATGCCGATGACCGCATTGTTGATCGGCGCGGCCGTGGTTCTGGTAACCGTCGTTCTCTTCGACCGGCGTTCACCCAACCCGGTTCTGCCGAGCGCGGCATTCACCGCCCGCAAGGCACTGGGAACCGGATTATGGGTGATCCTGCTGATGCCGCTTTCGCAGGCAGCTGGCTCGGTGTTCCTCGTCTACAGCCTGCAGCATCTCTGGAATCTCGGTCCGACCGCAGCCGGCGCGCTGAGCGCAGTCATGGCGATTTCCTGGAGCCTGAGCGCCATCGGCGTGGCAAGTGTGCGGTCGCTGGCATTACGCAATCGGATCATGTTGACAGGCCCGGTTCTGCTTCTGGCGGGACTGGCCTCGGTGGTGCTTGCGATCAGTGCCGACATATTCTGGTTGATCCTGCCGGGGCAGGCGATGATCGGCGCAGGCTTCGGCGTCTCCTGGGGCACGCTCAGCCAGCTGATGATGGACGTATCCACCGATGACGAACGCGACCGGACCTCGGCCATGCTGCCGACCTTGCAATCGGCAGGGTATGCGATCGGCGCCGCAGTCTTCGGTCTAGTTGCCAATCTCATGGGGTTCGGCGGCACTGCAAGCGTTGAAACGATGCGCCACGCCATGCTGGTGGTTTTTGTCAGCGGATGTGTGATTGCAGCTGTCGCCGTCATTCTCGGTTTTCGAACCGTGCGCCTTGCGCGTGCGGAAATTGCGATCTGATATTTCGCAAAAGAGAAACGGCGCCCTCTCAGGCGCCGTTCACATGCATCAATCCTGGAAATAGCTCTGCAGCGTGCGCACTTCCAGGCTTCCGGCCTTCAAGGCCTTGATCGCCCGGGCAGCCGCTTCGGCACCCGCCATCGTCGTGTAATACGGCACCTTCTGCATCAGCGTCGCACGGCGCAGCGACTTCGAGTCCGAGATCGCCTTGTTCGAATCCGTCGTGTTGATGACGAGATGGACCTGGCGGTTGCGGATGGCGTCCTCGATATGCGGACGGCCTTCCTGGACCTTGTTGATCTTGGTGGCGGTGATGCCCTTTTCGGCGAGGAAGCGCTGCGTGCCGCCGGTTGCCATCACCTTGAAGCCGATGTCAGTCAGGATGCGGATGGCGGGCAGGACCCGTTCCTTGTCCTCGTCGCGCACCGAGACGAACACGGTGCCTTCGCGGGGCAGGTCGACGCCGGCACCGAGCTGGGCCTTGGCGAAGGCCAGCGCGAAGTCTGTATCGAGGCCGATGACTTCGCCGGTCGAGCGCATTTCCGGGCCAAGCAGGATGTCGACGCCGGGGAAGCGGGCAAACGGGAACACCGCTTCCTTGACGGCAATGTGGTTCAGCTTGCGCGGATCCGGCTTCTTGCCATAGGCGGAGATCGCATCATCAAGCTTTTCGCCGGCCATGATGCGGGCAGCGATCTTGGCGATCGGCGCGCCGATGGTCTTGGCGACGAAGGGCACCGTGCGCGAGGCGCGCGGGTTGACTTCGAGCACGTAGATCGTGCCGTCCTTGATGGCGTACTGGACGTTCATCAGGCCGCCGACGTTCAAGGCCTTGGCCATTGCCTTGGTCTGGCGCTCGAGTTCGTCGACGATCTCGGATGACAGCGAGTAGACAGGCAAAGAGCAAGCAGAGTCACCGGAGTGGATACCGGCTTCCTCGATATGCTCCATGATACCGGAGACGAACACAGTCTCACCGTCGCAGAGCGCATCGACGTCGACTTCGACGGCATTGGTCAGGTAGCTGTCGAACAGAAGCGGGTTCTTGCCGAGCAGGGTGTTGATCTGGCCGGTCTTGTCGTTCGGATAGCGCTGCTTGATATCTTCCGGCACCAGTTCCGGTACGGTGTCGAGCAGGTAGGTCTGCAGCATCGATTCCGAATGGATGATCTGCATGGCACGGCCGCCCAGAACATAGGACGGGCGCACGACCAGCGGGAAGCCGATTTCGGATGCGACGAGGCGGGCCTGTTCGACTGAATAGGCGATGCCGTTGTTCGGCTGGTTGAGGTCGAGCTTCATCAGAAGCTTCTGGAACCGGTCGCGGTCTTCGGCGAGATCGATCATGTCGGGGGCGGTGCCGAGGATCGGGATGCCGTTCTTTTCCAGCGCTTCGGCGAGCTTCAGCGGCGTCTGGCCACCGAACTGGACGATGACGCCGTGCAACTCGCCGTTTTCCTGTTCGGCGCGCAGGATTTCGATCACGTCTTCGGCGGTCAGCGGCTCGAAATAGAGCCGGTCGGATGTGTCATAGTCGGTCGAGACGGTTTCCGGGTTGCAGTTGATCATGATCGCTTCATAGCCGGCATCCTTCAGCGCGAAGGCGGCATGGCAGCAGCAATAGTCGAACTCGATGCCCTGGCCGATGCGGTTTGGACCGCCACCGAGGATGACGACCTTCTTGCGGTCGGAAATCTGCGCTTCGGAGCGTGCCTTCCCATCAAACGGCGTCTCGTAGGTCGAGTACATGTAGGCGGTCGGCGAGGCGAATTCGGCAGCGCAGGTGTCGATGCGCTTGTAGACCGGGCGCACGTTCAGCCGGTTGCGCAGTTCGGCCACTTCCTTCGGGCGGCTCTTGGAGAGCGTCGCAAGACGCGCATCGGAAAAGCCCATGGCCTTCAACATGCGCAGGTTTTCAGCGTCTTCCGGCAGGCCATGCTCGCGCACGCGGGCTTCCATGTCGACGATCGCCTTGAACTGGGCGATGAACCACGGGTCGATCTTCGAACCGTCATGAACGTCGGCTTCCGACATGCCCATGCGCAGCGCCTGGGCGACCATGCGCAGGCGATCGGGCGTCGGGGTGCCGATGGCGGCGCGGATGGCGTTGTGGTTGTCGCCACTGTCTTCCAGCCCCGGGATTTCGATCTCGTCGAGACCGGTCAGGCCGGTTTCGAGGCCACGCAGGGCCTTCTGCAGCGATTCGGCAAAGGTGCGGCCGATTGCCATGACTTCGCCGACCGACTTCATCGCCGTCGTCAGCGTCGTGCCGGCGCCGGGGAACTTTTCGAAGGCGAAGCGCGGGATCTTGGTGACGACATAGTCGATCGAAGGTTCGAACGAGGCAGGCGTCGCACCGCCGGTAATGTCGTTGTCGAGTTCGTCCAGCGTGTAGCCGACCGCGAGCTTGGCGGCGATCTTGGCGATCGGGAAACCGGTGGCCTTCGATGCCAGAGCAGAGGAGCGCGAAACACGCGGGTTCATCTCGATGACGACGAGGCGGCCGTTTTCGGGATTGACGGCGAACTGCACGTTCGAACCGCCTGTCTCGACGCCGATCTCGCGCAGAACCGCGATCGAGGCGTTGCGCATGATCTGGTATTCTTTGTCGGTCAGCGTCAGGGCAGGGGCAACGGTGATTGAGTCACCCGTGTGCACGCCCATCGGGTCGATGTTCTCGATCGAGCAGATGATGATGCAGTTGTCCGCCGTGTCGCGGACCACTTCCATTTCGTATTCCTTCCAGCCGAGCACCGATTCTTCGATCAGCACTTCGGTGGTCGGCGAAGCGTCGAGGCCGGAATTGATGATCTCGAAGAATTCCGAGCGGTTATAGGCAATGCCGCCGCCGGTGCCGCCCATGGTGAAGGACGGGCGGATGATCGCGGGCAGGCCAATGGTGTCGAGCGCCTGCGCGCCGATCGCCATGGCATGGCTCATGTAGCGCTGCTTGCGGTCTGTCTCGCCGAGATTCCACTGGTTTTCCAGTTCGTCCAGCGCCTTGTCCAGTTCGGCGCCTGACAGCTGCGCCTTCAGCTTGTCGCGCTCGGCGACATGCACCTTGCGGTCGGCGTCTTTGATTTCGGTGGCATTGGCCAGCAGCGATTTTGGAGTTTCGAGACCAATGCGCTCCATCGCTTCGCGGAACAGGGCGCGGTCTTCGGCCATGTCGATGGCGGCGGGCTTGGCGCCGATCATCTCGACATTGTAGCGGTCGAGCACGCCCATGCGCTTCAAGGAGAGTGCGGTGTTGAGCGCCGTCTGGCCGCCCATGGTCGGCAGAAGCGCGTCCGGGCGTTCCTTGGCAATGATCTTGGCGACGACTTCAGGCGTGATCGGCTCGACATAGGTCGCATCGGCCATATCCGGGTCGGTCATGATGGTGGCGGGATTGGAGTTGACTAGGATGACCCGGTATCCTTCCTCGCGCAGCGCCTTGCAGGCCTGTGTGCCGGAATAGTCGAACTCGCAAGCCTGGCCGATGACAATCGGACCCGCGCCGATGATGAGGATCGATTTAATGTCTTGGCGCTTTGGCATGGGTTCTATCCGCTTTTTCCGGCTGCGCAAAAAACCGGCCAGGGTGGGAGATCACCGGTCGGGTCGCGCAGGCTTGGTATTTTCAGGCTAGAAGCGGCTTATAGGGAAATGTGACGCAAAGCGGAACCCCGAAAATGCGGGAATCGACAGGAAAGTTCGCGTGTTTTCCCTGTCATGGCGCCTGTTGCGAGGTTCGGTTTGCCGGGAATTGGCAACCCGGCGGACGAGCGCTTACGGAATCGCGAAAATGCCGATCTCGCCGGTAATGCCGCGAAGGGCGACATTGTGCGATGCCGGCGTCACGCCGCGCTGTGTCAGCAGGTGCAAGGCACGCTGGTCTTGCAGGACAGAGCCGGTTGCGAAGATTTCGCGGGACGTGGCGAGATGCTGTACCCTTGAGGCGATGTTGACGGTCTGGCCGAAATAATCCTGCCGTTCGTTCAGGCTGACCGCAATGCACGGTCCTTCATGGATGCCAATCTTCAAAAGCAGGTCTTCGTTACCATGCTCCTCATTGAGTGCGCGCATCGCATCGCGCATCCGCATGGCGGCGGCTACGGCACGGTCCGGTGTCGGGAAGGTGGCCATCACCGCATCGCCGATGGTCTTGACGACGGCGCCTGCTTCCGCACTGACGATCTCGTTCAAAATGCTGAAATGCGTCTTCACCAGATCGAAGGCTGCGAGATCGCCGACGCGCTCGTAAAGCTCTGTCGAGCCACGCAGGTCGGTGAAGAGAAAGGTGAGACTGGTGATCTTCAGCCGCTGATCGACGTCGATCGTATCGGTGCGGTAAATGTCGCGGAACGTCTGATTGGTGAGCAGGCGTTTGGCGGTCAGGAAGGGGCGGCGCCGCCCGAGCAGATCGTGCAATGCGTCGTTGGCCAGGCACACGGACGGCAATGTCCGGACCCCGGTGTGATTTTCCACCATGATCCGCACCGGCCCGGGCCGCAATTCCAGCGTCTCGCGATGCTGAAAAGACCTGTCGAAGACAAGCGAAAGGTTCGTTCGCTCCTTGGTCGGCTCGCCCTTCACGTCAATGAACTGTGCCGCATGGGTGACGGGCTCAAACACCATCACGAACCCTTCGGGCAATTGCAGCGAGATGACCGCCTTTTCGCCGGATGGCAGTTCCAGCGCTTCGAGGACGAATTCATCGACCTTCGCCTCGTAATCGTCTTCCGGCATGTCGATGCCGGAGCCCCAGTAGATCTGACGGAAATATTCGAGCGGCGGCAGGTCGTGCGGATTATGCGCTTCGATGTGGCGCACCCGCGGATTGACCGTGAAGGTCACCTCGACCATCTCATCGAGCGTCGGCTCGTAACCGGCGGCACAGAGCGCGCAGATATATTGCTCGCTTTGCACGGTCTTGAGCGAGGTATTGGCATCGAGCACACCGCCGCACCCCGGGCACAGGACATTCCATGACATCTCGAACAGGCCGAGCCGCGACGCGTGCAGAAACCCGTTGATCGCGTGTTCTTCGTCAAATCCCGCGTTGGCGGCGAACGCCAGCGGGTTTACCCGGCCGAGTTTGCGGTCCGGCGCATCTTGAACGAGCCGTTCGATGGCATCGACAATGTCCGGCCTTGCCGATTGGCGCAACGCCGCGAAAAGGGGCTGGGTGTCGCTCATGCGCACAGTTTACACCAAATCCGATTTGCTGACAGCGGATTGCTGCTTCCCCATTGCACAGGGGCAGGCGCCCCGGTGCAAAAATGCGGCCGACCGTCAGGCCGCCTTGATCAGTGGCCTGCGTATCTTTGTTTCAACCGGTTCACCCCGGGCGCCTGCAGTGTCCTCCCACCAATCGCCGAGCGCGTCGATCAGCGGCACGAGCGCATAGCCCGAAGCCGTCAGGTCATAGTCGACCCGCAGCGGATAACCGGAAAAGGCCGTACGTCTGACAATGCCGGCTTTTTCCAGCTTGCGCAGTTCCAGCGCCAGCATCCGGTGCGACAGCGTCGGGTTGTCGCGCTGCAGATCGCTGAATCGCTTGGTGCCGTCCTTGAGATAATAGAGCAGCAATGTCGGCCAGCGGCCGCTCAGCACGCGCATGGTCTCTTCGATCGGGCATTTGGAGACGACGTCTTTCATCGGGCGGTCCTGGTTACAAAAGAGTGCGTAATTTACATGGGGGCGCCAATGGTTAGGGTCAACCATCGCTGCGCAGCGTCACCATCAACAACAACAAGAGACCCGAAAAATGGAACCTATTCTCATTCACGGCTTCCCGCTTGGAAGCTCGATGGGGCTTGTCGCTGCGTTCGAAAAAGTCGGCCAGCCTTACCGCCTCTGCCGCGTCGACATGCTCTCCGAGATGAAGAACGATGCCTATGCCCGGCTGAACGGCCGTCAGGAAACTCCTGTCCTGATCACGGACAAGGGCGCAGTCCTCACCGAAACCATGGCGATTGCCGGCTGGCTTGCAGCCCGCGATACCCAGCACCGCATCAGCTTTGAGCCCCGCTCGCCACAGGCAGACCGGATGTTGCAGTTGATGGCCTTCATCAATACCGGCTTCACCGGTGCTTTCGGGCCATTGTGGGTTGCGCTTGAGTCCGAAGGCGAGACGCCAGAGACACTTGCATTTCTGCGCGAGTTCGGCCGCAAATCCGTTGTGGAACGCCACGAAAAGCTGGAAGCTATGATCGGTGATACGCCATTTCTGGCTGGTGATCGCCTGAGTTTGGCGGATACGACGCTGATCGGTGTGGCGCGCTGGGCCGAATTCCATCAAGCCGTTGACCCCAAGGCCTATCCGAAACTTGCCGCGCTGCGCCGCCGGATCGAAGCCGAGCCGGTGGTGCAATATGCCCTGGCAGTCGAGGACGGCGAAACACCGGCTGGCTCCGGCGCCTGCGTCGGCCATGTGCCGCTGGCCGAGGTGATCGCCCGCTTCGCCGCTTGAGGTAAACAATGATAGCGGCATGACGAATCTGACCGATGGGAGGTGCGATGCACATTTCCCATCGGTCGGTCATTCAGACCTCCGTCAAGCGTGGGGCCTGCGGACATTTCCGTCAGGTCTGCCCGGTGTCGCTCGAATGCCGGCGAGCTAGGAGAAGGAAATTTCTATGACGGCATCGCCTGAAACCGCATCGGTGACACCGCGCTCCTCGCCCAGATCCTCCAGCGTATGGCGGAACGTGTCGAGATTGTTGATCATCTTTGGCCGCGCCGCCACCATATGATCGAAACTGTCCCATTCGCCGATCGAACAATAGGTGCCATCGGCGGACTTGATCAGCGAGAATTTCCGTAATCCCTCGAAGTTGCGCGAAAGGCTGCGAAACAGGTTTTCGAACTCGTCATGCAGGCCGGATTTCGGGCGGAACCGTACAACGCCAAATGCCGTCATCTTGCTTCCCCATAGCTTGAGATCACCGCAATTCTTGTATCACGATAGACCGGAAAATCTAAGAGGTGGCACGGCGATCGAATCAGACGCGGTTGCTTACCACCAGGACCTTGACTTCGCCTGCCGCCGGAGGATTGCGGATCACGTCCGGCGCTTCTTCAAGCGTGATTGTGCGGGAGATCAGCTTTTCCACATTGATCACCCTCGATGCCACCAGATCGGCAGCGCGGCGATGCGTGAACGGATTGATGAAGGAGCCGAGCACCCTGAGTTCGCGGAAGAGAATGTCGAACGGCTCGATCCGGACCGTCTCTCCCTGTGCCATCACGCCGAGGATGACGACGGTGCCGCCGGGTTTCGCAAGCCGGGTGGATTGCTCGACCGTCGCCGCCACACCAGCGCATTCGATCACTACATCGACACCGCCGGGAACAAGTCCGCCTGGTCCGGTAATGGCTTCGATCAGGTCGCCTTCCGACGGATCGATGCTGGCAGTCGCGCCCAGTTCTTCCGCCAGCTTCCGTTTTGCTTCTTGCCGGGTCGAGAGAATGACGGTCGTTGCCCCCGCCAGCCGCGCCAGCTGCACCGTCAAAAGTCCGATGACGCCGCCACCAAGTACAACGACCGAAGAGCCTGCCTTGATCTCAGCCATATCGACGCCGTGCAGGCAGCAGGCAAGCGGTTCGCAGAACGCGCCGTGGGTCGCGGGCATATCGAGCGGGATTTCGAACGCCTGCTTCTGCGGCACGATGACATAATCGGCAAAACCGCCATCGCGGCTGATGCCGATGGCCTTCAGGTTTCGGCAGAGATTGATCCGGCCTGCCTGGCATTGCGGGCAGCGGCCGCAGGAAATGTTCGGGTCGCCGGTGATGCGCGCGCCCAGCTTGAAGCCTTTCACGTCAGCACCCACAGCCTCGACGATGCCACAGAACTCGTGGCCGAGCGTCACGGGGGGCGTCGAGGGAAATTCGCCGTGCAGCAGATGGCGGTCGGTACCACAGATGCCGCAGGCCTCGACCCGGACCAGAAGGTCGTCCGGCCCCGGAACGGGCGTCTCGATCTCGCGCACGAAAAGTTTGCCGATCGATTCCAGGCGCATGGCTTTCATAGGCTCGTTCCTCCCAAAACAATGGCTGCCATACTGGCATGGCCTTTCACCGGCTGCCAACGGCCGGATCGAATTTTCGCGAGTGAAAAACTTTGTCATTTGGGTCTTGTACAAAATCGCGTCTGGCGCGTTATATGGTCTTGAAAAGCTTGAGGGCCTTGAGCGGCCAGCACGGGGAGATCAGATCATGGAATGGAAGGGCCGGCGTCAATCGGGCAATATCGAGGACGAGCGCGGAGCGGGTCCTGTGCGGGGCGGGATGGGCGGTAATCCGTTCGGCCGCGGCGGTGGCTTCCGCCTGCCGACCGGCGGTGGCGGCCGTGGCGGCGGCATGAGCATCGGCACGATCATCTTCCTCGTTGCTATCTATTTCGTCTTGAAGATGATGGGTATCGACATGCTGCAGGTGCTCGACGGTGGCCAGTCGCCCGGCCAGTCCGGCTACGAGCAGACCCAGTCGCAATCGCCGCAGGGCTCTGCCGCCGAGGAAGAGACCAAGGCGTTCGTTTCCACCGTTCTGGCCGAGACCGAAGACACCTGGAACGGCATCTTCCAGGCGAGCGGCGAAACCTATGTCGAGCCGAAACTGGTTCTGTTCCGTGACGGCATCAATTCGGCCTGCGGTATGGCGTCTTCCGCCAGCGGCCCGTTCTATTGCCCGGGTGACCAGAAGGTTTATCTCGACATGGCTTTCTTCGATGAGCTGGCGCAGAAATTCGGGGCATCCGGTGATTTCGCCGAGGCCTATGTCATTGCCCACGAAGTCGGCCATCACGTCCAGAACCTGCTCGGTATTCTGCCCAAGGTGAACGCGCAGCGCCAGCGCATGAGCGAAGCCGATTCCAATCAGATGTCGGTGCGGGTGGAATTGCAGGCGGATTGCTTCGCCGGTATCTGGGGCAAATATACCGAGCAGAAGGGGCTTCTCGAGCAGGGCGATCTGGAAGAAGCGTTGAACGCCGCCACGCAGATCGGCGACGATACGCTGCAGAAGCGCACCCAGGGCTATGTCGTTCCCGAAAGCTTCAACCACGGCACCTCGGCGCAGCGTTCGACCTGGTTCAAGCGCGGCTTCGACAGCGGCAAGCTTTCTGCCTGCGATACGTTCAACAGCAACATCTGAGTGGCATACGGCGCGTCCTTTCGCGGACGCGCCGTCTTTACGGCAAGCATTAAAAAATCTCGCGCGCCGCAGCATGGTGATCGCAAAAGCGGCGGGATAACCTATATCTCCTGAACAAGACGACACCGATGGCAAGCCCGGCCGGGTGGTTACTGAAGGAGAATAAGCATGCGGAAAATCCTCCCCCTGACATTTGCGGCTGCGGCGCTCGCCCTTTCGGCCGTGCCGCCCGCATCGGCGACCGAAACACTCGGCACCATCCTGTTCGGCCACCCCATGGAGCCCGGCATCGCCGTTGTCATGGTGAGGTCCGGCGATCGTGGCGGTGATCGCGCTCCGGCGATCTTCCGTGATCCGTCGGCAGAGACGCGCGCCCGGGCGCAGGCGGAAATTGCCTCGAATCGAGTCATCAGGGCATCTCTGGAACGGCGAAACATCCGGCCGCACAATGTCCTTGCCATTCAAACGGCGCTGGATGGTAGCAAGATCATTTATACACGATGATATCGGCCCATTGCGGTACGTGTGACCGCAAACGCCTGAAGGAGAAAGACAGTGAAGAAGATCGTTACGCTTGTTCTGGCTGCCGCCCTTTTAGCTCCGCTTGGTGCCGGGTTGGCAACGGGAACGGCCTATGCCCAGAGGGCGCCGACCGCTCGCCAGGCCGCCAACACCAATCCCCGCGTCACGGTGATCATCATCCGCGACTATATCGGCCCGGACGATTTCCAGCAAGTGCCGCGCACCTACCGTTATCCGTCGGCGCAGACCTACGCCAGGGGGCAGGAGGAAATCCGCAACACGCCCAACATCCGTGCGGCCCTACAGAAGCGCGGCATTCCGGCACGCAACGTCAATGGCGTCCAGACCGCCTTCAACGGCGGCAAGATTGTCTATGTGAAGTGATCGGGACGGCGGCGTCTGGTTTCATCACCGTGACTGCGCGCCGCCATGACGATCGCGCGCACCCGGTCCTTACCAGTCGCAGTAGCCGTCTGTGACAGTCTGCCGGCCGCTGGAAGCCGTCACTGGATCTCTGAGGAGAGAACAATGCGCAGACTCATCATGCTCACGTTTGCCGTGTTGGTCGCGGCCATGCCGCTTGGCGGCCTTGCCAGCGCCCGGGATGCGCGTTCCGGCCAGGTCAGCATCACCGTCATCATCATCAAGAATGAGGTCGATAGTGATGACGAAACACAGCAGGTGCCGCGCACCTATCGCTACCCCTCGCCACAGACGATCGCCAAGGCGCAGGACGAAATCCGGTCTGACGCCTATCTGCGTGGTTTTCTCCAGAAAAAGCGCGTCCAGTTGCGCAATGTCGTCGGCATCCAGACCGCGTTCAATGGCGGCAAGATCGTTTATGTAAGATAGTCACCGATTGGTCTGCGCCGTCTGCGTTTCCCGCGACATCTCCCGCTTATCTGCCTGTCCGATTTTTCTAATTTCCATAGTGCAGGTCGCGAGCATCTGCGGCCTCACTGTGGGTCTTCATGCGCTTTCTGAAGAGCATGCCGGGGGGCTAGGATTAAAGTCTGCGGGTTGCGCCATTCTGCCGATGTTTTGCGGAATATCGCTTCTCATGATTGCAGTATCCTTGCAACTTTTGCTGGCGGTATGTGCGGCCTTGTGATTTTAGTCGTGTCTGATATTTTTCGGTTTGGCGGTATTTCAGATTTTATTTATTGCGGAGGGAAGGATGAGCTATCAGACGTTTACGGTGGGCGAAATATCCGGGTATGTTTCGCTATTGTCCTCATTCGACTTCGCATCAGTCGACTGGAACGAAGTGATCGGCTACTTGCAGGATGCCGGCCTTTACACATCGGAGGTGGCTGATGTCATAAGCCAGTTTGCAAGTGGAAACTTTGACAGTCTGTTTCGTGGGCTTGAACTGGTTCAGACGATCGTTGATCAATATCCGCCGGACATGTTGTTCGAAGCCGCCGTCAACGACTATTTCTCCTCCTCGACGGATACCAGATTCGAACAATTCCTGCCGGATATGCCTTCACCGACTGATACCCATTGGGGAGAGGACTGGAACAACATCAAGGACCAACTGACGTCTGCGAAGATCGAGTTCGACAAGACGTTAGATCGGTGGAATCTTAGCGACCTTGTTCCGGGTGAATGGACCACTGATGGAATAAAACAATTCCTAGTCGCCAAAACTTACTCTGCTTTTTTCGATAAAGCTGACGGTTTCCTTGAAAATCTGGCGCTCAATCGCGGCGTACTAGGCCAGTATGAAGCTGCGAAAGAGAGCTTTCGGATCAAGGAGGCTCTGACCAACTTTCACACCAATCTGTTTTCCATCATCGATGACGGTGTCAACGAGCGCAGCAGTCCCGAAGACATGTTCCAGCGTCTGGATGACGTGACCAGCAAGGGGCTACTCGATGTGACAGGCATTAGTAATGGCTTGAAGAACGTGCTGAGTACTATCGGTTCCGGTATCTTGGATAAACTTGTCAGCAACAAGAACACGTTCGGTTATGGGGTGGCGCTGGCTACAGACAGCGGTTCTTTCAACGTGACGATAGCTCCGATCAAATCGGTCTTTGCCGGCACGGCGGGCAGGGATGCTCTGGTTGGCGGCTCCGCAGCTGATACGATCGACGTCAAGGCGGGCAACGATATCGCCTACGGCGCCGGTGGGAACGATACGCTGTTGGGCAATACCGGAAACGATATTCTTGGCGGTGGCGCGGGGAACGACAAGCTGATCGGCGGCGCCGGTGCGGATAAACTCTTCGGTGGTGCCGGCAAGGATATTTTTGTCTTCAAGAGTACAAAGGAATCCGCCAACAGCGTGGCCTTTCGGGATACCATCTACGATTTCAGCGCCAAGGAAGGCGATCGGGTCGATCTGTCGGCCATCGACGCCAATCTGAAGCTCAGCGGTAATCAGGCTTTCAGTTTTATCGGAACGAAGGCTTTTTCGGGCAAGGCGGGTGAGTTGCGCTATGACAAAAAGGTGTCTGATAGCTACATCTACGCCGATGTCAACGGCGACAAGAAGGCTGATTTCGCCATTCATCTCGACGACGCTGTCGTGCTGACTAAGGGGCTTTTCATCCTCTAGCCCCACCCCTTTCAGGCAACCGTTGTAACGGAACATCCGTCATCGTTTGGAACGGGAGCTATCCCTTGGGTATGTTGCGCCCGCTCATCAATGTTCCCGAAGCACTCATCACGAACAGTGAAATGTTCACGGATTGTTTCCGTCAAAATTTTCCGATACAGACGATTTGCCTGTCATGTTCGCGTTCTGTATCCGCGCGCCGCCGGATGCCCATTAAGGTTTGTTCGATGATCGATCCGAAATCAACGCGGCGTGGCCTGTTCCTGGTTTTCCTTATCCTCTTCCTGGATATTATGGGCATCGCCATCATCGTGCCGGTGCTGCCCGCCTATCTGAAGGAGCTGACCGGCGATACGATCAGCGAAGCAGCCGTTGATGGCGGCTGGTTGCTTCTGGCCTATGCCGGCATGCAGTTCATTTTCGCGCCCTTGATCGGCAATCTGTCCGACCGCTTCGGCCGCCGGCCAATCCTGCTTGCCTCGGTGCTGACGTTTGCGCTCGACAACCTGATTTGCGCGCTGGCAACAACCTACTGGATGCTGTTCGTCGGACGGGTTTTGGCGGGCATCAGCGGCGCAAGTTTCTCGACCGCTGCCGCCTATATCGCTGATGTCAGCGATGATACCAACCGGGCGAAGAATTTCGGCCTGATCGGTATCGCCTTCGGCACCGGCTTTGCGCTCGGTCCTGTGCTCGGTGGCCTGCTCGGCGAATTCGGCCCGCGTGTTCCCTTCTATGGTGCGGCGGCCCTGTCCTTCGTCAATTTCGTCGTCGCCTGGTTCCTGCTGCCGGAGACGCTGGAAAGCCAAAACCGCCGCCGCTTCGAATGGAAGCGTGCCAATCCGCTAGGAGCCTTGAAGCAGATGCGCAATTATCCGGGCATCGGCTGGGTGCTGCTGGTGTTCTTCCTGTTCTGGCAGGCGCATGCGGTTTATCCGGCCGTGTGGTCCTTCGTCGCCTCCTATCGTTATGACTGGAGCGAAGGGCAGATCGGCCTGTCTCTCGGCATCTTCGGGATTTGCGGGGCGCTGGTGATGGGCTTTGTTCTGCCAAAAGCCATTCCGCTGCTCGGCGAATGGAAGGCGGGAGCCGTCGGGCTGATCTTTACCGGACTCGGTCTGGTTGGTTATGCCTTGTCCTTTCAGGGGTGGATGATCTACGCCGTGATCATCGTCACCTGCCTTGAAGCGCTTGCGGATCCGCCCTTGCGCAGTATCGCGTCCGCCAAGGTGCCTCCGTCGGCGCAGGGCGAATTGCAAGGCGCCCTGTCGAGCATTTCCAGCTTCACGACGATCCTTGGGCCGCTGATGTTCGCGCAGATCTTCAGTCTCTTCACGGCCCCGCAGGCGCCCGTCACATTTGCCGGCGCACCATATGTTCTGGGTGCCATCTTTATTGTGCTGGCCATTGCCGTGTACATATTAAAAGTGCGGCCGGAGCCTGCCTCAATCGATGATGGTGGTGTGGCCGGACAGGCTGCCTGACCTGCTTTCCCGGATTGACGCTCGAAAAAAGATCAACTTCTGTGATCTTTGGATGAAAAAATAAGCACATTTGCCGTTCTGGCTGGTGCTTTTCAATCGGTTGTTCTATTTCAAAATCTTCCGTCTTGCGGCCCATACCGGTTGCGACGAAGCCAAAGGCCTATCCTCACATGCTGACTTCACCCCCTGTCGACACGGGCGTCCGCACCGATAATTCTTGGTCCGCGCATTATCGCGCCACCATTGCGCTCGGTGTGCCCTTCGTCGGCGCGCAGCTTGCGCAGTTCGCCATCCATGCCACCGACGTGCTGATGGTCGGCCGCCTCGGCACGACCGAGCTTGCGGCCATGGTTCTGGCCGCTCAGACGTTTTTCACCATCTTCATTTTCGGCTCCGGCTTTGCCAATGCCGTCGTGCCGATCGTGGCGCAGGCCGAAGGCCGCGGCGACCGTGTTGCCGTGCGCCGCGCCGTGCGCATGGGCATGTGGGCCGTGCTCGGCTATGGCGTCATCATGGCGCCGGTTCTCTGGCAAGCCGAGCACGTCCTGTTGCTGCTGGGGCAGAAGCCCGAAGTGGCAGCCCTTGCCGGAAGCTATCTGCATGTTGCGCTCTGGGGCATGTTCCCGGCGCTGCTGTTCATGGTTCTGCGTGGCTTCCTGAGCTCGCTCGAGCGTGCCGGCATCATCCTTTACGTGACGATCATCGTGCTGCTTGCCAATGCCGCACTCTGCTACGTATTCATCTATGGCCATTTCGGCGCCCCGGCGCTGGGCATCGTCGGTGCCGGTATTTCGGCGCTGATCGTCAACACGCTGAGCTTCGTGCTGCTCTACATCTATATCCAGGCGCAGCCGCAGACCCGGGCCTATGAAATCTTCGTGCGGTTCTGGCGGCCGGACTGGCCGGTGCTGAGGGATGTCGTCAAGCTCGGCCTGCCGATCGCGGTCACCATCCTTGCCGAGGTCAGCCTGTTCACCGTCGCCTCGCTGCTGATGGGCATGATCGGCACTGTCGAGCTTGCCGCGCACGGCATCGCCCTGCAGTTTGCCTCCGTCGCCTTCATGGTGCCGCTCGGGCTGGCGCAGGTCGCGACCGTGCGTATCGGCCTTGCCCATGGCCGCCGCGATGCGGAGGGAATCAGGCGCGCAGCGATCGCCGTGTTTGTCATCGGTTGCGGCTTTGCCTTCATCGGCAGCGCCGTCTTTGCGATTTTCTCGCATGAGCTGGCGGCGATGTATCTTGATACCAACCGGCCGGATGCGGCCGAAGTGCTCGCCTTTGCCGGACCGCTGATCGTCATTGCCGGCGCGTTCCAGCTGGTCGATGGGGTGCAAGCCCTTGCTGCCGGCATGCTGCGTGGCCTGAAAGATACGACCGTGCCGATGGTGCTGGCGCTGGTTTCCTACTGGCCGATCGGCTTTGTCGCCGCCTATCTGCTCGCCTTCCACTTCGGTTTCGGTGGTGTCGGCGTCTGGTATGGCTTCGTGCTCGGTCTTGCCGCCGCCAGCGTTTCGCTCACCTGGCGCTTCTTCCTCTTCCTGAAGCGGGAGCGCAAGCTGCTGGCCTTGCCGGCCGGAACCGTTTTGTGAGCCGCGGCATGCCGGAAGATGGCCTGAATCTTCAGCCGGAATTAAAAGGGGAGACGCTGCTACTGCGTCCTCTGACGGCCGATGACTTCGATGAACTCTACGCGGCCGGCAGCGATCCGGCCGTCTGGGCCGGGCATCCGGCGAAAGACCGTTACAAACCGGAGATCTTCCGCCAGTATTTCGACGCCCAGTTGACCAGCCGGAGCACGCTGGTCTTCATCGACCGGGCCACGGGTAAGCTGATCGGCTGCTCGCGCTATTATGTGGCACCCGATCAGCCGCAAGATATCTCGATCGGTTTCACCTTCCTCAGCAATGCCTATTGGGGCGGCGCCACCAATTTCGAGATCAAGCGCCTGATGCTCGACCATGCCTTCAAGAGTGTCGATGATGTTTGGTTCCACATCGACCCCACCAATATCCGTTCACAGAAAGCGACCGCCAAGCTCGGCGCCGTGCATGCCTATGATGCGGTGCTCGATATTTCCGGTTCACCCGTCAGCTGGATGTGCTACCGGCTGACCCGGGATGTATGGGCGAAGGTGAAGTCGGCACAGGGGCATTAAGCCGGAAGCTGCATTTCTTTCGTGTAATTTTGTTCTTTATTTGTTCTGGATTTTCGCTTAGCCTGCCGGTGATCAAAGGGAGGACGTGATGACGGCATATGCAACTGTTGGAACATTGGATCACGCAACGTCGGTGCGATTCTACGATGCGGCGCTAGCCACGATTGGCTGGAGCGCACATGCAAACTATCCCGGCTGGCGCGGCTACACCCTGGGCGGCAGCGGGGAGGGGTTTCTGCTCTGGGTTTGCGAACCGTTCAACCACGAACCGGCGACCCCCGGCAACGGCACGATGGTCGGCTTCATGGCGAAATCCCACGACGAGGTTGAGGCTTTTTACCACGCGGCACTCGCCAATGGTGGCAGCAGCGAGGGAGAGCCTGGGCCTCGTCCGCAATATGGCCCGGACTGGTACTCCGCCTATATGCGCGATCCGGCCGGCAACAAGCTTGCCATCGTCTTCAACGGCTGAATCGAAAAGCCCCGGTACTCCATTGAGAGACCGGGGCTTTTGGCATTTCAGGATGGTGGATATCAGCGTTCGGCCAGCGCCGGTTCGCCCTTCTTTTCGCGCACCAGATTGATGAAGCGGCGGAAGAGGTAGTGGCTGTCCTGCGGGCCGGGCGAAGCTTCCGGATGGTGCTGGACCGAGAAGACCGGCTTGCCGGTGACGCGCAGACCGCAATTGGTGCCGTCGAACAGCGAAACGTGAGTCTCTTCAACGCCTTCCGGCAAGGACTTCGAATCCACCGCGAAGCCGTGGTTCATCGAGACGATCTCGACCTTGCCGGTCGTGTGATCCTTGACCGGGTGGTTGGCGCCGTGATGGCCCTGGTGCATCTTCTCGGTCGTCGCGCCGAGTGCCAGGCCGAGCATCTGGTGGCCCAGGCAGATGCCGAACAGCGGGATGTCGCTCTTGATCAGCTCTTGGATCACCGGGACGGCGTATTCGCCGGTTGCTGCCGGGTCGCCCGGGCCGTTCGACAGGAAGATGCCGTCCGGCTTCTGTGCCAGCACGTCTTCGGCCGATGTCGTTGCCGGCATGACTGTGACCTTGCAGCCAAGGCCGGTGAACAGGCGCAGGATGTTGCGCTTCACACCATAGTCGAGTGCGACGACATGGTGCGTCGTGTCGGCGTCGGCCAGTTCGTCAAAACCCTCGTTCCACACCCAGGGCTTTTCGCTCCAGCGCGAGGTCTGGCCGGAGGAGGCGACCTTGGCGAGATCGAGACCTTCAAGCCCGCTCCAGGCCTTGGCTTCGGCCTTCAGCGTCTCGATGTCGAAAACGCCGTTCGGGTCATGGGCGATGACCGCGTTCGGCGCGCCGTTCTCGCGGATCCAGGCGGTCAGCGCGCGGGTGTCGATGCCGCACATGCCGATGATGCCGCGCGCCTTCAGCCAGGCGTCGAGATGCTTTGCCGCACGGTAGCTGGAAGGATCGGTGATGTCAGCCTTGAAGATGACCCCGACCGCGCCGTGGCGTGCTGCCGGCGTCAGGTCTTCGATGTCCTCGTCATTGGCGCCGATATTGCCGATATGCGGGAAGGTGAAGGTAACGATCTGACCGAGATAGGAGGGATCGGTCATGATCTCTTCGTAACCGGTCAGTGCGGTGTTGAAGACCACCTCGGCCTGTACCTTGCCGGTGGCGCCGATGCCTTTGCCTTCGATGACGGTGCCATCGGCCAGAACGAGCAGGGCGGTTGGTTTTGCGGTGGTCCAGGGGGCTGTCGCGGTCATTGTCTTCATCCCGTTCAGGCGGCGCGTCTCGGACGCTCCCCAAAGGAGCGCCGTCCGGCCTTTGTGGTTTGCAGGCGGGCAGATGCGGGCGATGGGCGCGCGCTGTCAGGCCTGGTCACGATGTTGGTGCAGGTGACGGTCAATAACTGCAGTGTCCGGCAAGGTCAATCTTGAAGACAGCGGGATCTGGCTTTTCCTGCAGCTTTTACTACGGAAACTCGCATTTCGTTTGCTCCGGCTCGTCCGGCTGGTTTATGAAACGCCATCAAACAGGAGAAGATAAAGATGCGCGATCAACTCGCTGCCGCCCTCAAGGATGCGATGAAATCAAAGGACGCACCGCGGCTGTCCACCATTCGCCTCATCCAGGCCGAGATCAAGACCCGCGATATCGCCAATCGCAGCGCTGGCAAAGGCGACGCCAGCGACGACGAAATCCTGCAGATCATGGCCAAGATGGTCAAGCAGCGTGAGGAATCGGCAAAGATCTACGAAGACAATGCCCGCCCGGAACTGGCCGCCAAGGAACGCGCCGAGATCGTTGTCGTTCAGGATTTCATGCCCAAGCAATTGAGCGAGGCCGAGATACGCTCGAATATCGCCGCTGCGATCACCGAAGCGGGCGCCGGCGGGATCAAGGACATGGGCAAGGTCATGGCGGTGCTGAAAGAGCGTTATGCCGGCCAGATGGATTTCGCCAAGGCGTCGTCCGTTCTCAAGGAACTGCTGACAGCTGGCTGACGGCGGGGTTGTCTGCCGTTTCTTCCGGCGCGGCCTGCGCATGAAAGGCCGCGTCGATAATCGCGAATTTTTCCGCCTGATAGGTCCGGTATTCGCGGATAAACCCTTGCGAAAGCCAGAGCATGTTCTTGCCGGCACCGCTATCATGGCCAAGGCTGCCCATCTCTGCCGCCTTGTCCATCAGCCGCTTCAGGTGGGTTTTCGAGATCCGGTAGCGCTGGCAGATTTCGGCCGATGAGATTGGCCCGATCCGGATGCGGGGCGCGTCCGGATCGAAATCCCTGATCAGGGCAATCAGGCAATCCATCACCACACCGCCGGAATTGGCCCAGGTAAACAGATTGAACGTCTCGCCGGGGTTGCGCACCGCGTGGTTTTCCAGAATTCCCTGCGCGATGGCGGGCTGTAGACTTGCAAACAGCGCCGGTTTTTCTGCCAGCGCCACAGCCCTTTTGCCACCGTCCAGCATGTCGAGAATGGCCAAATGCGTGTAGAGCCATTTGACGACGGATTCTATCGCGACATCGGTGGGCTCCAGCGGCCGCATACGATGATCAGGCGGATTGTCGGCAGGACGCGCGAAGCGATAGGCGAGCATTTCCTTGACGAAGGCGCCAGCGGTGTTGCGGCTGGCAATACCGTATTGCACGGCGTTCGCAACAAAACGCCCGGCATAAAGGCCCTTGTCCGGATCAGCGCGGCGGTAATGCAGCGACAGGCCCAGCTGCGCCATCAGCCAGCGCTGCTGCGAGGCAAAGATCGAGCTCAACCGCGGATTTTCCGCAAACTGCGCCGTCATCTGCCGCGCATTTTCCTGCATGGCGGCAAAAAAGACGCTGTTGGACACGAGATCGCTTGCGACAAAGGGCATCGGGCGGTTTCCGGAGGGATGCCAACAATTCATTGCCTGTTCTGCATCCGGCATCAATGGCCTATTCTGGGCAGGTCTGCCCAGATGCAAGGTTTCCTGGAGAGGCCGGGTGGCGGTCGGGGGCTATCCGTTCTTGCGGTTCTTCTGCTCCGTCATGAAATGCCTGAGCACCGCATTCATCCGCGTCTGATAGCCTTTTCCGCTTTTCTTGAAGAAGTCGATGACATCCTCGTCGAGCCGGATCGAAACGGCTTTCTTCGGGGTCGGGTAGACGATCGTCGCCTTCGACCAGTCAACATCCACGAATTCCGCCCAGTCGGGGTCGTCCCGCATGGCCGTCATGATATCCTCGTCGGTCAGGGCTGCAACGCGCGCCCAGTCGGTGCGGTCTTCGCCCTTGGCAATTTTTTCGCGGATTTCATCCAGCGAATATCTGACGATATTGTCTTCGCTCATGTTTGTGTGCCGAACGGGCTGAAATGATCCTGCAGGCCTCTTTCCGCATCGTATAGACTATTGCGATCAAGGTTCCCGACGAAGGGCAAATCGCCAGTGTGCGGACTTCTCCGTTCTTGTCGGTTTGGCTTTCGACATGTGGCTCGTTCAATGCGGCCGCTGCAATCAGAAAGTCGATACCGTGTTTGCGAATGTTAATAAGGCGCTTGTTTTCGTCCCATTCAAAAGATGGGAATTTGTTATCTGCGTGCTGCATTTCCGAACTCTCAACAATGACATGTCGCCTTGCCTACATATGTTTCCTTTCGGATAATGAATTTGCATATATAATTGTATATACGTATTCGAATTCCGTCAACCTGTGAATTGCGGGTATCATGCGTCCCCTCTTGTGGCGCGGGCGGCGATTGCCGCCTATATGGAAGCCAGCCCAGAGGTATCCATGCGATTTTCCAACACCTTCCTTGACGAGATCCGCGACCGCGTTCCCATTTCGGATGTGATCGGCAGGCGTGTCACGTGGGATCGCAAGAAAACCAATGCCTCGCGCGGCGACTATTGGGCCTGCTGCCCGTTCCATGGCGAGAAGTCGCCGAGCTTTCACTGCGAGGACCGCAAGGGCCGCTATCACTGCTTCGGCTGCGGCGTGTCGGGCGATCATTTCCGCTTCCTCACGGATCTTGACGGTATGGCCTTTCCGGAAGCCGTGCAGCAGATTGCCGATCTCGCCGGTGTCGCCATGCCGCAGCCGGATGTCGAGGCGGAAAAGCGCGACCGCCAGCGCATCGGCCTGCAGGAAGTCATGGAAGTGGCGACGCAGTTTTTTGAAGCCCAGCTGCAGACCGCAAACGGCGCCAAGGCGCGTGCCTATCTGCGCGACCGCGGGCTGACCGGCCGCACCATCGAAACGTTCCGGCTCGGCTATGCGCCGGAAAGCCGCAATGCGCTGAAGGAGTTTCTGGCCGGGAAGGGCATACCGAAGGACCAGATCGAGGCCTGTGGCCTGGTCGTCCATCGTCCCGACATTCCCGTCTCCTATGACCGGTTCCGCGATCGCATCATGTTCCCGATCCTCTCATCGCGCGAAAAGGTCATCGCCTTCGGCGGCCGCGCCATGTCGCCGGATGCGCCGGCCAAATATCTCAATTCGAACGAGACCGAGCTGTTCCATAAGGGCAACGTTCTCTACAATTTCGCTCGCGCGCGCCGCGCCATGTCCGGTGCCGACGGCGCAGGCACGATCATCGCCGTCGAAGGCTATATGGATGTCATCGCGCTGCATCAGGCCGGCATCGAGAATGCAGTCGCGCCGCTCGGCACGGCACTCACTGAAAACCAGATGACGCTGCTCTGGAAACTGACGCAGCAGCCGGTACTCTGCTTTGATGGCGACGGTGCCGGTATCCGTGCCGCAAATCGCGCCGTCGATCTGGCGCTGCCGCACCTGAAGCCCGGCTTCTCCGTGCGCTTCGCCATGCTGCCGGATGGCAAGGACCCGGACGATCTCGTCCGCAACGAAGGACGCGCGCCGTTCGACAAGGTCATGGCGTCAGCGCGTTCGCTGTCGGAAATGGTCTGGTTGCGCGAAGCCCAGGCCGGTGGCTTCGATACGCCGGAGAGCCGGGCCCAGCTGGAAGCGACGTTGAAACAGGTGGTTTCTGTCATTGCCGATGAAAATGTCCGCCGTCACTACGGCCAGGATATCCGCGATCGGCTCAACCAGTTCTTTCAGGGCGCCTCCCGTCAACAGAACGGCCAGCGCGGTTTTGACCGCAACCCGCGCCAGGGCGGCGGACGCGGCCAGGGGCAGGGGCGCGGTGGCCAGCAGGGCGCGCGCATGTCGGAGCGCACCGGCATTTCCGACCGGCTGGCGCGTTCGTCGCTGGTGAGCGGCCATCAGGCGCTGCCGCCCTTGCGCGAAAGCGTGCTGGCGCTGACCATCGTCAATCATCCGCAACTGCTGTTTGAAGAGTATGACGAGATTTCCGCGATCGAATACGACAATCGCGATCTGCAGCGCTTCTGGTCCTCGGTGCTCAATGCCGCCGCCGCCAAAGGTCCGCGCCTGACGCGCGAAGTCCTCGTCGAGCAGCTGGAGGCCGAAGGGTTCGATGCGCTTCTGAAAGCGCTTGACCAGCAGATCCGCTTCGCCCGCCTGTGGACTGCCACCACGGCCGCAGCGCCGGAGGATGCCCGCGAAGGTTACCTGCAGGCGCTTGCTCTCCATCAGCGCACCAAGGCTTTGCTCTGGCAGCGCCGCGAGCTGGAAAGCGAACTGGCCTACGCAACGGAAGAAGGTGATGACGACACCGTCAGCCAGATCCTGCGCAATCTGCAGGAAGTGCAGCTCGAAGTGACGCGGCTGGAAAACCAGGAAGCGATCGTCGACGGGTTTGGCGTGTTGTCGGGGCGCGTCAAGGGACCGGCGGGCAAGTAGGGCACGCTCTTTTGGTGACGAAACCGGTTCAGTGAGCCTCTTGCCACCTTGCAAGGCAATTGCAAGACTGCCCTTTCGATTGCGCCGCCGGCGATGCCGCTGCGCAGGTCCGGAGGAGGGGCAACCATGACCGAAATCACCTTGCTGGCTTTTGCATTCGTCTCGTTCATCGGTATCGCCACGCCCGGTCCAACCGTGCTTCTGGCGCTGACAAATGGTTCGCGCTTTGGTGTGCGCCGCGCGCTGATCGGCATGCTCGGTGCTGTCCTGTCCGATTTTGTCCTGATCGGTGCCGTGGCGCTCGGTCTCGGTGCGCTGCTGGCGGCGTCCGAATTCTGGTTTTCGGTGGTCAAATGGATCGGTGCGGGTTATCTCGCCTTTCTCGGCATCATGCTCCTGCGCTCGAAAGGCACACTCAATGAGACGCTGCACGGCGCGGCGCAGGCCGGTTCGGGATCGCCGCGCGCGATCTTTCTGAAAAGCTTTCTGGTCGCGGTCACCAATCCCAAGGGTTACCTGTTCTTCTCGGCCTTCCTGCCGCAGTTCATCGTGCCGTCCGAGCCGCAGTTCACCCAGTATGCGGTGCTTGCCCTGATCTTTGCTACCGTCGATTTCCTCGTCATGTTCGGCTACGCAGCCCTTGGTTCGCAGGCCGTCAAGGTTTTGAAAACGTCCGGCGCGCTCTGGCTCGACCGCGTCTGCGGAGGTGTTCTGTTGGCGCTCGCCGGGTCGCTGGCATTTTACCGGCGTGCGAGCGTCTGACGGCGCGTCCTTCGGCCGAGCGGACGAATGGACCGCTTAGCTGTTGCCAGCGGGATCCGGTTGTTGCGGCAATCCCAAACGGTCCGGTCAACCGCCTTCAATGAGAACTCGGCCCTCGCGCCCACAACCGTTCCTGTGCCATAGTCCGCTTTCTCCCACGAAAGCGATTCCATGCCGCAGACCCAGAACCGTATTGATCCCACCTTTGACACTGACGGTGCCAGAAATCCGCTGTCGGTGCTGAAAACGGTCTACGGCTATCCGGCTTTTCGGGGCAAGCAGGCTTCTGTGGTTGAGCGGGTCGTGTCGGGCGGTGATGCCGTCGTTCTGTTTCCGACGGGCGCGGGGAAATCGCTGTGCTTTCAGATTCCTGCCCTTTGCCGCGATGGCGTCGGCATCGTCGTTTCGCCACTGATTGCGCTGATGCGGGATCAGGTGGAGGCGTTGAAGCAATTGGGGGTCAGGGCAGCGGCGCTCAATTCCTCGCTCTCGCGCGAAGAATTCGTCGATGTCCGCCGGGCAATCTCCAATGGCGATCTCGATCTTCTCTATGTAACGCCTGAGCGCATCGTCACGCCGGGCTTCAAGGATTTGATCGGCAATGCGACGATTTCGCTGTTTGCCATCGACGAGGCGCATTGCGTCTCGCAATGGGGCCATGATTTTCGTCCTGAATACCGCGAGCTTGGCCAACTGGGCGATCTCTATCCCGGCGTGCCGCGCATGGCGCTGACGGCGACCGCCGATCCGCATACCCGCGAAGACATCATCGACAGGCTGGGCCTGCAGTCTGCCGAGGTTTTTACCACCTCGTTCGACCGGCCGAACATCGCCTATGAAATTGTCGAGCGCGATCAGCCGCGCCAGCAATTGTTGCGTTTCCTGTCGCGCCACAAGGGATCGAGCGGCATCGTCTATTGCCTGTCGCGCGCCAAGGTCGAGGAAACAGCCGAGTGGCTGAACGGGCAGGGCATTTACGCGCTGGCCTATCACGCCGGCATGGACCGCGCGGTGCGCGATACCAATCAGGATGCCTTCCTCAAGGAGGAGGAATTATGCCTGGTGGCGACCGTCGCCTTCGGCATGGGCATCGACAAGCCGAACGTGCGCTATGTCGCCCATCTCGATCTGCCGGGCTCGGTCGAGGCCTACTACCAGGAAACCGGCCGCGCCGGGCGCGACGGCCTGCCGTCGGATGTCTGGATGGCTTATGGCATGGCCGATGTCATCCAGCGCGGCCGGATGATTGATGGCGGAACATCGGGCGACGATGTCAAGCGCGTCGAGCGCGCCAAGCTGAATGCGCTGCTGGCCATCTGCGAGACACCCGGCTGCCGGCGTCAATCGATCCTCGCCCATTTCGGCGAGGCGCATGGCGGCGGGTGTGGCAATTGCGATACCTGCATCAACCCGGTCGAAACCTGGGATGGAACAGACGCCGCGATCAAGGCGCTGGCGGCGATCTACCGCACCGGCGAACGCTTTGGCACTGGTCACCTGATCGATGTGCTGCTCGGCACCGAGAATGAAAAGACCGAGCGCTTCGGCCATAGCAAGATGCCGGTTTTCGGGGCGGGCAAGGATATCCCGTCGAAAACCTGGCAATCGGTCTATCGCCAGCTTTTGGCCGCCGGCCTGATCAGCGTCGATCACGAGGCTTTTGGGGCGCTCAAGCTGCAGCCGGAAGCACGCGCCGTCTTCAAGCGTGAGCGCGAGGTCCGCTTCCGCAAGGATCGGCCGGTCAGCGGCAAGGGTAAAAACGCCCGGCAATCGGCGTCATCCAGCGCCAAATCGGCCTTGTCGGGTTCGGATGCGGAACTGTTCGAAGCCCTGCGCCGGGCACGTTCCGGCATTGCCAAGGAACTGGGTGTTCCGCCTTACGTTGTTTTCCCGGATACGACCCTGATCGCTTTCGCCACCGCCCGCCCGCACAATCACGACGCCCTTCTCGGCATCTCCGGCGTCGGCCAGTCGAAGCTGGAGCGATACGGCGACGCGTTCCTGGATGTTATTCGCGGGTTCGATTGACGGGCTGGCTCCCTCGTCTCCCCACCGGGGAGAAGGTGTCCGAAGGGCGGGTGGGGGGCGGTGAATTCTGAAATCGCGGCCCCTCATCGCTTCGCTCGCATTGCTCGGCATTTCTCCCCGCCGGGGAGAAGAGTGAGAGCCGCTACATCCTGACCGTCATGCCGCCATCGACCGTCAGCACATGGCCGTTGACAAAGGATGCGGCGTCGCTGGCGAGGAACAGGGCGGCACCGGCGATCTCGTCGGGCCGGCCCCAGCGCTGCGCCGGGATGCGCTGGCGAACGAACGGCATCAGGTCTTCGTCAGCGGCCATCGCTGCGTTGGTCTCGGTGGCAAACCAGCCGGGTGCGATGGCGTTGCTGGTGATACCGGAGGGGCCGAATTCGACCGCCATCGAGCGCATCAGGCCGGTCAACCCCTGTTTGGCAAGGGGATAGATCCCGTCGCCCGGCATCGCCACATAGCCGTTGATCGAGGTGATTGCGATCAACCGCCCGTACTCGTTCCGCTTCATGATTGCCGCCGCATCGCGCGATAGCGTGGTTGCGGCAATGAGGTCCGTCTGGATCAAGGTGAGAATGGCATCGTCGTCGAACTCGGCCAAAGGCCTGCGGTCGCGGGCGCCGACATTGTTGACGAGAATATCGAGCCGTCCATGGCGTCGTTCAATACTGGCAAGCGCGTCTCGTTGCGCGGTACGGTCCGCGACGTCAAAAGCCATCGCCTCGGCGCTGCAACCTGAGGCCCTGATCGAGTTGACCGCGCCTTCAAGCGTCGCAGCCGTGCGGCCATTGATGACGACATGTGCTCCGGCGTCTGCCAGCGCCCGGGCAATCTCCAGTCCCAGCCCGCGCCCGCCACCGGTGACAAGCGCTACACGGCTCTTGAGCGAAAATCTGTCGAATCTAGTCATGGCTTCCTCATCGCATTAAAAGCGTTGTCTATCGACATCAAAATAGTGGACTCAGTCAATTAATTTTTGCAGTTTTCCGTTTTTTGGTGCAGAAGCTCAAGGGCTGGGGTGGATAGCCTGTTTGAAACAGTCAAGTCGCAATCAGGCAAGACCCGGAACGATCCTGTCGTGCAAACGCCGCCCGCTGGCGCCGTCTTTCGCTGTCATATCAAACGGAATATGATAGGAATTCATCGCAAACCGATCTCAGATCCTGGAAAGCGGCCTTCATGACGTCAGCCTTCATCACTCACCTTTCCTCCGAACTCGAAGGGCTGAAATCCGCCGGGCTTTACAAGTCGGAGCGGGTGATCGTGTCCAAGCAGGCTGGCGAGATCGAGGTTGCGTCCGGTGCGAAGGTTTTGAACTTTTGCGCCAACAATTATCTCGGGCTTGCCGACAATGCCGAGCTGATTGCGGCGGGCAAGCAGGCGCTCGACCGTTACGGCTACGGCATGGCCTCGGTCCGTTTCATCTGCGGCACCCAGGAAGAGCACAAGCAGCTTGAGGCGCGGATTTCGTCGTTTCTCGGACTGGAGGACACGATCCTCTATTCCTCCTGCTTCGATGCCAATGGCGGTCTGTTCGAGACGCTGCTCGGCGAAGAGGACGCGATCATTTCCGATGCGCTCAACCATGCCTCGATCATCGACGGCGTGCGGCTCTCCAAGGCCAAACGCTTCCGCTATGCCAACAACGATATGGCGGCGCTCGAAGAAGAGCTGAAGAAAGCCGAAGGCGCGCGTTTCAAGCTGATCGCCACCGACGGCGTCTTTTCGATGGATGGCATCATCGCCAATCTGCAAGGGGTCTGCGATCTCGCCGACAAGTATGGCGCCATGGTGATGGTCGATGACAGCCATGCCGTCGGTTTCGCCAATCTGCAAGGGGTCTGCGATCTCGCCGACAAGTATGGCGCCATGGTGATGGTCGATGACAGCCATGCCGTCGGTTTCGTCGGCAAGCATGGCCGCGGTTCGGCCGAATATTGCGGCGTCGAGGGAAGGGTGGATATCATCACCGGCACGCTCGGCAAGGCGCTTGGCGGCGCCTCAGGTGGCTATACGTCGGCAAGACGTGAAGTGGTCGAGTGGCTGCGCCAGCGCTCGCGGCCCTATCTATTCTCCAACACGCTGGCGCCGGTGATTGCGGCTGCCTCGCTGAAAGTGTTCGACCTGATCGACAATGGCGASGCGCTGCGSTCGCGGCTTGAAGCCAATGCGACGCTGTTCCGCAGCGAAATGGGCAAGCTGGGCTTCACGCTCGCCGGTGAGGGTCATCCAATCATCCCGGTGATGCTNTCGCGGCTTGAAGCCAATGCGACGCTGTTCCGCAGCGAAATGGGCAAGCTGGGCTTCACGCTCGCCGGTGAGGGTCATCCAATCATCCCGGTGATGCTCGGCGATGCGTCGCTGGCACAGGCTTTTGCTGCCAAGATGCTGGAAAAGGGCGTCTATGTCGTCGGCTTTTCCTTCCCCGTCGTGCCGAAAGGCCAGGCCCGCATCCGCACCCAGATGTCGGCGGCGCA
>NZ_LMCZ01000039.1:0-2878 GCF_001424965.1 Rhizobium sp. Root1204 | reverse complement strand
CGAGATTGTCGAGTGTGACACCGAGGAAGGAGCTTGCCTGGCGGTTGGCATCGTAGCCGTTGTAATACCCGCCACGAGCCTGCCGGCGTCTCAGGGCTTGTTTGATCCTGCCTTGATCACCAAATGCGCGGTTCCAGACCTGAAGCCCGCCATCATCGAACGGTTCATTGCTGAGGCTGGTTCCGCAAACCCCCTATCAGTTACCGTGAAATCCGGCGATCGGCTTGTTCTTGTGCCCGTTGCAAGGACCAGCGCGGAGGCGATGGCGATCGTGTCGAAATATGTTGGCCATGCGGTCGTCAGAGTTGGAGTTACGCAATACCCCGCCGGGATCGGTGTGAACAAAGTCTCCGAGCTAAAGGTCAACCTGTTTGACGCTTGCGAAAATATTCGAGTTGGGACGGGTCTGTTCGCGAGGCTCTATCGCATAGTCACGAAATGGTATGGATCAGAGCCGCCGGAGGCGTTTGATGATGCCGTTTATGCCTGGAAGACCGGGCATTTCGAAGGCAAATCCGTTTTCGTAGAACCGGATCCCGGAACGCTGGAAATAGAAGCCGATCGTGTTGAATCGGAAGCCAGAGCCCATGATACGCGCGCTCCGTACGTCACCAACGGCGCTGCGATGGCCACTGATAACACCGATCCCTCGAACGCCGACCCACGTGTCGACCTGTCGCGTCTCAATTGAGGATGATGACAGATGGCTTGTTGTAGTTGGTTTATGTAAGCTGCCTGCACCAGGCGCCCTGAGTCCCATAGTCCCCATTTTGCGCAGCGCAGGGGTGAAGGTTTGACGGCACAATTTGCGATCCGCGAGACTTTTAATTAAGAATCGCGGTCAAGACACTTTAATTTCGCGGACAACTGCGTTAAGAACTGCGGATGAATAGCGCCCCGTCATCTCGCCCCCTTTTTCGCCGTTACGCCGAAAGCAAGGTTGAAGCAGCCCTCGAAGATACGCGAGTGGTTATGATCGTTGGCCCACGACAAGCGGGCAAAACTACGCTGGCGCGCCGTTTTGTGACGACGGAAAGGCCATATCTCACTCTCGACGACGAGGCGACACTCGATCGCGCACGCCGAGATCCGGTTGAGTTCATCCGCAGCGTGAACTCTGGGGTCATCGACGAAATCCAACGGGCGCCAAACCTTATGTTGGCGATCAAACAAACCGTCGATAACGATCCACGGCCGGGCCGCTTTCTGCTGACCGGTTCGGCCAACGTCATGGCGCTTCCTAACGTCGGTGATTCCCTTGCCGGTCGGATAGAAATCATCACCTTGCTTCCTTTGGCACAAGCCGAAATCTCTGGTTCGCCGGGACGTCTGATTGATCGCCTATTTGAGGGAGAGGGACCGGTTGTCGAAGCCCCACCTGTCATCGGTGAAAGTCTCGTCGAAGCAATTCTAAAAGGCGGTTATCCGGAGGCGTTGCGGCGAACCGATCCCAACCGTCGAAGAGCATGGCATGAAGATTATCTGGCACTTGTGCTCGACCGGGACGTGCGCGACATCGCAAACCTTGAACAGCTTGATAAGCTACCGCGCTTAACACGGCTTCTTTCGGAACAGGTGGGACAACTTGTCAATCATCAAGCCGTTGCAACAGCGCTTGGTCTTTCGATCCCAACAGTTCAAAAGTATGTCGCGGTCCTGGATCGCCTCTTCCTCGTGCGATCACTTTCCCCCTGGTTCACCAATCGCCTGTCGCGGCTTATAAAGTCGCCAAAACTCCACATGCTGGATAGCGGTCTGCTAGCAACTTTACGCGACGCCGACGCAGAAGCGATCCGTTCCGACCGGACACGTCTGGGGCCTCTGCTGGAGTGCTTTGTCGTTGGCGAGGTTCTCAAACTTCTTACCTGGAGTGAGAGATACGTTACACCTTCACATTTCCGGACGCGCGAACAGGACGAAGTCGATCTCGTGCTGGAGGATCGGAGAGGCCGGATCGTTGGCATCGAGGTTAAATCCGCAGCGACGCTGCGATCGAAAGATTTTTCCGGCCTGAAAAAACTTCAAGAAGCGGCGGGCGACAAATTCGTGCAAGGGGTTGTGCTTCACGATCATGATCGTGTGACGCCATTCAGCGAAAAAATCCGGGCAGCGCCTGCGTCGATCCTATGGCAAATGTGAGTGTCAAAGCTGGATAGGGCTGCGACATCGCCAACCAGTTAGACCCATGAGGCAATAGCTCAAGAGTATATTCCTATCGTCCACTCGTTCCACTTCATTCTAGGTTGCGTCCCAGCTGGCAATCTCCTTTACCGGAAACGTCCAACTTTCGACCGAAGAAAAATAAGCTCCATCCCCCGAACTTCTCGCCTCTGAGAGCGGCCTGCGGCCGTGTGAAAAACGCTGAGAACTTTACGGCTAAAACCTCGCGCGCCGCAAGATATCTATACGGTGGAGTGCTCCCCGTTTCATCGGACATGTCGGCTCGAACCGCTCGAAGGCCTCGCGCCGGTCATCTGCGAGGAACTGATGAAAGCCTTCTCGGAACTCGCCAGAACCGGCGGCATGACCATCCTGCTCGTCGAACAGCGTATCCAGAGCGCGCTCGATTTCGCCGATCAGGTCATCGTGCTGGAACGGGGCCTCATCGCCTGGACCGGAACGCCGCATGCAGTCGTTGCAGACCACGACACGGTCGATCGGCTGTTGGGAGTCGGCGGCTTGCATTAACATTCGCCGGCGATCTCGCTATCGATGACCTCAAGCGCCTGACAGAGAGCGATCTTATCCGCAAAGGTCTTGTATCCGCTTTTAAGCCAGACAGTACGCATCCGAGGAGGGCCGCCTTGCTAAGAAGTGAGGCGAACTGGATGCTCTGTCTATATGGACGTCAATATAGACAGTGTGAGAACCGTGGATT
>NZ_LMCZ01000038.1:0-3552 GCF_001424965.1 Rhizobium sp. Root1204 | reverse complement strand
ATGATCGATGTCTCCTCATCAGCATGATCAGCGCCGCCGCCGGTGCGTTACCCCTCCCGCCGTCCCAGCCGCCGTCTCACCAGATTCAAAACACGCCGCGCGTGCCTCTTTTGGCAACCCCAGGGGGTGAGGCTGGAAAAGCTGCCCGCCGACGCTGGAATGGCTTTGAAACCTCCGATTTGTTCCTACGGGCCGGACTTCCCCGGCGCCAACAAGCAAATCGAGGAAATCAGCTTGACAAAGCGAAAGTACAGACATCGCCGCAGTGTCGATGTTCGGATCAACTGGCTACAGCCGCATGTTGACGGGTTCAAGGAGTGGCTTTCTCAGCAGAATTATTCCCCTGCAACGATCGTCGAGGTGGTGCGTCTACTGGCATTGTGGGGCGATTGGGTACGTGCTGCTGGCTTCGGCGTCGAAACACTTGCCGCTGGCTTGAACGCATCAGCATCGGCGTTCCAGGGTAGCAAGAATGCCCGTGCGCCACAGGGGGCTGCTGCACTGTTTGTCGGATATCTGCGCGAGTGCACCGTTCTGGAGCAGGAGCGGCCGTCGTCACTGGAGAGGACTTGGCCGGCACTAGCCGCCTTCGGTTGCTGGATGCGGGAGCAACGCGGCATCAAGGACTCGACGCTCAACACCTACCAGCCGATATTGGTCGATCTATTTATATCGCTCGGCACAGATCCTGTGGCTTATACGGCCGCCGCGATCCGGGACTTCGTACTTGAGCGAGCGAAGCCGCACGGACGTTGGCGGGCGCGGGGCATCACTGTCGCCACGCGCGCCTACCTCAAGTATCTCGTCGCGATGGGGCAATGCCCTATCGGTCGGGAACATGCGGTTCCGAGCTTCGCGAACTGGCAACTGGCGACAACACCGCGCTTTCTTGGCCAAAGCGACATCGACCGCCTCCTTGCCACCTGTGAGGGCGAAAGCCGCTTACGCGACCGCGCTGTCATGCTGCTTCTGGCTCGGTTGGGCCTCAGGGCGAGTGAAGTCGCTAATCTCACTTTCGGTGACATCGATTGGAAGAATGGCCGAATAACGCTTGTCGGAAAGGTCCGGCGTGTGGAATGGCTGCCGCTGCCTCAAGACGTTGGCGATGCTATGTTCGCTTATATCGAGCGGGCAAGGCCGCGCGTTGCGACAACCCGGGTGTTGCTGACGGATATCGCACCGATCAGGCCGCTGAGCCGCATTGCCGTGAAATGTATTGTGCGTCGCGCTCTCGACAGAGCAGGGATTGAAAGTATCCATCGCGGCGCGCATGTGCTGCGGCACTCGGCGGCGACAGCAATGCTGCGTAGCGGCGCAAGCCTTGCAGGCGTCGGGGCCGTGTTGCGTCACCGCTCTCCATCGACGACGGCGCTGTACGCCAAAGTAGACATCGGTCTCTTGTCCGAAATCGCACAGCCATGGGGCGGGAGGCTGCCATGCTGAGCGCCGACATCAACCGCTACATCAGTCTGCGCCGCGCGCTAGGTTACAAGCTTGTCCGGGCCGAGCGGCATCTTCTTGCATTCGCGCGCTTCGCAGCAGAACGCGACGAGAGCCACATTCGCACAGCAACGGCTCTTACCTGGTTACCCACGGCTGCCAAAAGCCCGAACGCCATGGCCCATCGCCTCACGGACTTGATCCAGTTTGCTCGCTTCATGCAGGCGGAGGATCCTCGGCACGAAATACCGCCCGCAGATATCAAGCGGATCACCAATCGACCGGTTCCCTATATCTATACTGCGGCCGAGATCGCCCGGATTCTCGATGCCGCCGGCAATCTACGGCACCAAAGGCCCAATCCACTGCGTCGCGAGCTCTATGTTATGCTCTTTGGGCTGATCGCAGCGACTGGCATGCGTGTGTCCGAAGCTGTTGCGCTCAGGCTCGACGATATCCTGCCTGACGGCGTGTTGCGCATTCGCGAAACCAAGTTCCGCAAGAGTCGGCTGGTGCCGCTACACCCGACCGTCGTTGAGGCGCTCAAACGCTATCTTGGGGCCAGGTGCCAACTTGCGAGCGACAGTGATTGGCTCTTCCTATCCACAGAACACCGACAAATGTGCTTGAGGATAGTGAATTATACATTCCGTTGCGTCACACGACGAGCGGGCATCTTGTCGGAGCGAAGTCAGCAGCCGCGCATCCATGACCTCCGACATACGTTCGCGACCCGCGTCTTGGAACAATGCGGCGCCGGACGCAGCGAAGTTGCTCGGCACTTCGTCGCCCTGTCGACATACCTGGGCCATGTCAGTATCCACAATACGTACTGGTATCTTCAGGCGACGCCGGAAATGATGGTCGACATCGCCGCGGCGGCAGAAACATTGTTCAGGGAGGACGATGCATGACGGCGCTCGCCCCTCTCATCACCGGCTTCCTCCGAGACTACATGCCATGCCAGCGAGGCTATAGTCCACAAAGCTGCGAGACGTATGCGTTCAGCTACAAGCTCCTGTTCGACTTCGCAGCAAAAAGGCTCGGAACTCGCCCGTCGCTGCTTACAATCGAAGACCTCGACGCGCCGATGATCGTGGCATTCCTCGCGCACATTGAACAGGATCGCAGCAACGGCGCCTCAACGCGCAATGTGCGGCTCGCCGCCATCAAGGCGTTCATGCGCTACCTCGAGCACAAGGTGCCCTCCGCCTTGGAGCAGATCGGCCAGATTCATGCGATCCCGACCAAGCGCCATGACCAGAAGCTTATTCGTCATTTGACTATGGAAGAGGTCCGCGCGGTTCTTAACGCGCCCGACCTTGCGACGAGATCTGGCATCCGTGACCGGGCAATGATGCATCTTTGCTTCGCCGGAGGCTTGCGGGTCTCCGAACTTGTCGGCGTTCGGACGGAAAACCTATCGCTTCGACACGGCGCAAGCCTGACGGTTCTAGGAAAAGGCCGCAAGGAACGCTGCCTACCGCTCTGGAAGGATACTGCACGGGACCTTCGCGCTTGGTTAAGTGTCCGGGGCGCAGTGCGCGTCCCGGAGCTCTTCGTCAATGCTCAGGGCGATCCGATGAGCCGTGCCGGCTTTGAGTATGTGCTCGACAAGCATGTCGGCAAAGCTGCCGAGAACTGCGCATCACTTCGCGATCGTCGCGTCTCACCTCACCAGCTTCGGCACAGCTGTGCAGTCGTCATGCTGCAGGCAACCCGCGACATCCGCAAGGTCGCCCTGTGGCTGGGCCATGCCGACATCCGCACGACCGAGGTCTATCTTCGCATGGACCCGTCAGAAAAGCTGGAAGCGGTCGAGGCGGTAATCCCTCCTGAACTGAGGCGCGGCCGGTTCAAGGCGCCGGATGCCCTAATCGCATCCTTGCTGTCGGACTTGGGATAACCAACGCAATCCGAACGGCGTGCGGTTGAGTGGAGTTTGGTGCCCAAAAGCGGACTGTCCGCTCCATCTGATATTGCGCTCGGCACGGTCTCGATACCATGGCGAGCGCGGCGTGTTTTGAATCTGGTGAGACGGCGGCTGGGACGGCGGGAGGGGTAACGCACCGGCGGCGGCGCTGATCATGCTGATGAGGAGACATCGATCAT
>NZ_LMCZ01000037.1:0-4754 GCF_001424965.1 Rhizobium sp. Root1204 | reverse complement strand
ACATTCCAAGGGAGAAAACTCTTGCTCATGAATGGACTGAATCAAATCAAAGCCTGAACGTCCACCCCTTCCGCACGAAATCGTGGACGGCCTCCTAGACAGCATTACGGTTTCGAACGAGCGGCTTGAAGATTGCCGCGATGTCATCGAGCCGGACCTGCAGGATCTGATCCGCGCTACGATCGCCTCCGGCTTTTCGGCGGAGGAGGTGCTTATCACCATCAGCGAACTTGTGGCAGAGGATTTTGCCGCGGTCGTCAAAGTCCCCAGCGTTCATTGAGGCGGAGTATTGCCCATGGCTTTCCCAGCGCAAGCAGATCTGTTTGGGGAAGCGGAACCGGCACTGCCGTCAGGTTTCCGCTACCAACCCGATGTCGTTCCCAAAGACGTTCAGTCGGTCCTCCTGCGAGAACTACCGCAACTGCCGCTGAAACCCTTCGACTTCCATGGCTTCGAAGGCAAGAGGAGGGTGATCTCGTATGGCTGGAAATTCGACTTTGACACCCAGCAGGTGAGGCGGACCGAAGACATCCCGCCGTTTCTTTTACCTGTACGATCGATTGCCGCAGCCTTTGCCGGTATCGCGCCGGACCAGCTGCAGCAGGCTCTGGTGACCGAGTATGCTCCCGGCGCGCCGATCGGCTGGCACCAAGACAAAAACGTCTTCGGCCGGATCATCGGGGTTTCTCTGTTGTCGGCCGCCACGTTCAGGCTTCGGCGCCGTTTCGGCGACCGATGGGAACGCGCCTCGGTTATTGCCGAACCAGGCTCAGCCTACGTGCTTTCGGGACCTGCGCGCAGCGAATGGGAGCATTCCATCCCGCCTGTCGATCAGCTTCGCTATTCGATCACCTTCCGGGAAATCGTCTGACCGACAGGTGCCAGGTTGGCCGCGCTGTCGGCGGGCTAATGATGGGCGTGCTCGGCGTTGCGTTTTCGCGTTGCTGCAGCCTTCTTCGCCGACGCCGAGCGATCGGCAGCAGATCGAGACGCAGCGGCCTTCCCGCCCTTCTCGCCGCCTTTGTGGGCTGCGGGATGACTGGTATGCTTTCCATGTCCGGATCCGCCGGTCTTTTTGCCGCCGCCGTCGTCCTTGTTGACGGTCGCCCACGCGCGACGTTCGGCCTCTTTTTCCGAAACCCCGCGCTCCTCATAGCTTTCGGCGATATGATCTGCCTTGCGTTCCTGCTTGTCCGTGTATTTCGACTTGTCACCTTGGGGCATGATGCTTCCTCCTGCATTGATGATCAAACGAACGAACCCTTCCGCAGTTGGTTCCCCGATGTCTCGCCGCGATCCGGAACAAACATCTCCAGGCCGCGTTCGCGAATTGAAGATGCAATCAGCGACAAACAGAACCGGGTGTGACGATGACCGACAAAGCCTCTTTGAACGACCCACGCAACCTCTATCCCGCGCCGCCGTTTCCCGACCAGCCGCAAGCTGCACCTGGGCTTGCCCGCAAGATGGATCCCGCCCCCGACCATGGTGAGGAAAGCTATCGCGGGTCCGGCAGGCTCACTGGCCGCAAAGCCTTGGTGACTGGCGGCGATTCCGGGATCGGTCGCGCTGCCGCGATCGCGTTTGCCCGCGAGGGTGCCGACGTGGCCATCGGCTATCTCCCGGATGAGAAAGCGGACGCCGAGGAGGTGATCCGGTTGATCGAGGCGGAGGGCCGAAAGGCGGTCGCGCTGCCGGGCGATATCAAGGAAGAGGCATGGTGCCGCGAGCTGGTTGAAAAGGCCGTTACCGGTCTTGGCGGCCTCGACATCCTCGTGATCAATGCCGGACGCCAGCAGTACCGCGAAAACATCGAGGAGCTGTCGACGGACGATTTCGACAAGACCATGAAGACCAACCTTTATGCGCTGCATTGGATCGCCCAGGCTGCCGTGCCGCACATGCCGGCCGGATCTGCAGTAATTACGACCGCGTCGATCCAGGCTTATCAGCCATCGCCGATCCTGCTCGACTACGCGACGACGAAGGCGGGCATCGTTGCCTATACCAAGGCACTCGCCAAGCAATTGATCGAGCGCGGCATCCGCGCCAACGTCGTTGCACCCGGCCCGGTCTGGACGGTGCTTCAGCCAAGCGGGGGTCAGCCCGACGAGAAGGTCACGAACTTCGGCAAGGACAGCGATTTCGGTCGACCCGGCCAGCCGGTCGAACTTGCTCCTGTCTTCGTGCTCCTCGCCTCGCAGGAAGCCAGCTTCATCAACGGCGAGGTCTATGGCGTGACCGGCGGCAAAGGCGTCGCGTGATAACGCCTGAAGGACGACTATGATTCAGGAAGTGAATTTGAAGCACGTGCACGCTGGTGTGCTCGATATTGCATATTTCGAGCTCGGCCCGGCAGACGGTATGCCAACGATCCTACTTCATGGGTTCCCCTATGATGCAAATGCCTATGACGGGGTGGCAAGTCGTCTTGCCGCCTCGGGGCACCGCTGCATCGTACCCTTCCTTCGCGGCTACGGCGCCACCCGCTTCCTGTCGCCGGCGACGCCGCGCTCTGGTGAGCAGGCGGCATTGGGCGCGGATCTCCTGTCATTGATGAACGCTCTCGGAATCGAAAAAGCGATCCTCGGCGGTTACGACTTGGGTGGCAGGGCCGCCTGTATTGTCGCCGCCTTGTGGCCTGAAAGGGTGATCGGCCTGGTGAGTGCGGGAACCGGTTACAACATCCAGGATATCGCCGGCGCCGCCAACCCCGGTGCTCCGGACCAGGAAGCGCGGGACTGGTATCAGTATTATTTCCACACCGAGCGGGGTCGGAAGGGTCTTGAGCAGCAGCGGGACCAGATCAGCAGGTTTCTCTGGCAGACATGGTCGCCGTCCTGGTCGTTCAACGATGAAACGTTCGAACGAAGTGCTGCGGCGTTCGACAATCCAGACTTCCTGGATGTCGTCATTCATTCCTACCGCCATCGTTACGGCGTCGTGCCCGGCGATCCGGCCTATGCCGAGGTCGAAGCCCGGCTGGCAGAGCAGCCTGACATTACAATCCCACCATCGTCCTCCTCGGCGCCGACGATGGTGTCGATCCTCCATCGACCGAGGATAAAGATGCTATCCACTTCAAGGGAACGTATGACCGTCAGATCCTTGCCGGCATTGGCCACAACGTCCCGCAGGAAGCTGCAGTTTCGCCTCGATAGCGCGCCCGACGACGGTCAACTGAAGTGTCGGCTGCCCGCCGATGAAGCTCTCTTCCACCAGCTCCATCATTTCCAGGCGCTCGACCAGCTTTTCGGACAACCGCTTGTCGCCAACCAGCCATCCTTTGCCCGCCTTGCGCTGGCGTCGGAAAAACGCGATCGCACGTAGCGCGTCCCGTTGGCTCCGGGTGAGGTTCTTTGCCGTCTCGGCTGGGCCGGGGTGCTCGAGGGAGGGCAGCATAATTACTCCTTCAGCTCTGTCGACGACGTCGCCGCGGCGGGCCAACTGTTCGATGGCTCCTCAACGTCTTCTGCCGGATCGGGGTCACGGTCGTAAGACAGGCGACGTTTTGCAATGACGTCTTGAAGCGTTTCGATCACCGTGACGGTTCCATGGCCCTCAGTCGCAAACCGGTCGATGATCTCGGCGACAAGATCATCCAGATGCTGAAACAGTCGTTCGGTAGTGTCGGGTCCTTCTGTCACGATCTCCGCTCCTCAGATCTCTATCCGCCGCTGCTGCCAGTCCTTGTATGGCGCCAATAGCTGTCCAGGAAATCGCTCTTCGATTGCGGTTTCAACCATGGCTATCCTGACAAAGACCTCGCTGCTGTCGCGGTCTTCGGAGGGGATATCTTCGCTTTCGTCCTCGAGCTTCTGCATCAGCGCAAACAGTTCTTCGTCGGTCATCGCGGAAAGTTGGTCTGCGAATTCCGCGGCATCAAAATCTTGTCCCTCTGCCATCGTCTGTCGGCTCCTCTGTCCTCGATGGGTCTGGCGATAACGGCCTAGTCGTCAACGAGTTCAATCCAGATTGGGTATGGGCGCTGGTGTAGGGCAGATAGAGGCAGCCGATAACAATTCCGTCGATGGCTGGGACGCGACTGCCGATCGTTGGCCGCAACCGGAAAGATGATTGCATACGTCATCCCTGCGACGTCCGGTTGATGCCGCGACCTCCCTACCTGTTAGCGCAGCGTCAGATTCATGCGTTGCGCCCGGTCCGGCCGCAGGGTCACCTTCATGATGGGTTTGGCGGGATGAGGCTCAGTAGCCGCAAGCCGGACCTTCTGAAGCAGCACAGCCAGGATAGCGACGGCTTCCATAACCGCGAAGGCGTTACCGATGCAGACCCGCGGCCCGGCACCAAACGGCATGTAGGTATATCGATGCCGCGCCTTGGCCGACTCCGGGCTAAAACGATCGGGATCAAACACTTCGGGATCCGCCCACAGTGAGGTGTGATGATGAACTGCGTAGATCGGCACGATCAACACCGTTCCGGTCGGAATAAGATAATCGCCCAGCTGGAAATCCCGCAAAGCGGTCCGCGTGATGATCGGTGCAGGGGGATAAAGGCGCATGGCTTCCGAGAAGGCCTGTCGCGTATAGACCAATTTCGACACGTGCTCCGCGCTAACCGGCTGACTCTCTGTCACCGCGTCAATCTCGGCGAGAACCTTAGCCTCGATCTCCGGATGCCGAGCTAGGAGGGCGTCCACGAATTGATTTTGTGTCCGCGGATCCTTTGTCGGCATGAGCATTGGCGAAAAGGTTTGTTGTGTTGCGGCAATTGAAGGCAGTCGGATGCAG
>NZ_LMCZ01000036.1:0-4829 GCF_001424965.1 Rhizobium sp. Root1204 | reverse complement strand
CTGCATCCGACTGCCTTCAATTGCCGCAACACAACAAACCTTTTCGCCAATGCTCATGCCGACAAAGGATCCGCGGACACAAAATCAATTCGTGGACGCCCTCCTAGCGGTGTTTTTTTCCAGCTCTGAAATCGCGTCATAGCAGGATAGTGTAGCGAGAGTGAAGCCCACTGATCCCCCACTGATTATGTGCCTGGGGGTGGTGTAGCAGGCAGGCGACCATCAGCGTTTTTCGGTAGGGTGGGGTTGTTCAAGCTCAACCTGATAGAAAAATCACCGATCACCGACGAGATGATGAAACCGGCTCTCGCTTTTGAGAAGGGCGCGGATGTGGATTTGCTGCGGGAGATAATTGGCTTTGCTGCCGAGAAGCTGATGGAGTTGGAGGTCGGCGCAAAGACGCGCGCGGCCTATGGCGAGCAGAACGCGTTTCGGCTCGGCCAGCGCGACGATTATCGCGAGCAGACGGTTTCCTCGGTCTCACCATGGCGTCGGTGGTCGGATGATTGGACAATTCGTCGAAGGAAACCTCTCCAAAAACTCGCTTTTGCTTTATCCCAAGACCGGAACAATTGATGGCGCTTCTGCCCTGGCGTTTATCCAGCGGCGCCCCGAAGAATATGGCCCGGTGTTTGACAGTAGATCTGTTTCTCCCGGTGCCTCATTGCGAGGCACCGGCTCGGTTTATTTTGGCATGCCTCTGCTTTTCAAGCGAACATCCTGCGAAGGCGGCCCCAAATACCCTTCGGCTTGTCCACGTGCTGCGTACGAATGTAGCGGGCGGTCTTTGCAGCACTTACCGTTGTCCCAAAGTGGCAGTAGCAGACGATGTGGTGTAACTGCCCGTCAGACAACTGGAAAAACTCCTTTGCTGCTCCGTAAGTGTCGTTTTCCAACCCAGATGCCCGCAGAATGGGATCGTTGAAGGCCACAGTGATCGCCGAGTTATTGCTGCGCATGACAGCACGCGCAGCAGCCGGCTGAGTTTCGGTTTCGCGCAGTGTCGATAGCACTTGATGAGATTGTCCCTCAAGGACCTCTACCCAACGTCGGATGCGGTCCTCCGGCGACATGATCTGTTGTGGAAAATGTTGATTGATCTGGGCAAGATATTGCAGTTGATCGAGTTCGTGATGCTTCATTTCGCCCTCCATTGACGATTGAATGCAGCCGGCCCTCCGCTCTCACGACATCCGGCCGTGCGCTTTGAGTTTTTCGGGAATAGTACTCTGACGATGTTAATTGATCCTCCCTTCGTTCGCATGAACTTTAGAAAGACCTAATTGTTCCCCTGCACCACAGACCACACGTCGGAATGACCGCGCAATCCGATCGACTATTGGAAACGACGACATCGGTGGCCGACGTAATAGCCGCTACTGTTGTCCGTGGCACCGACCTTAAAGGGCGCAGGCCAGATCCCAGCGATTGACCACCGGAAAAGCGCATGCAATCGCGATTACGGCCCCAAAGGTCCGCTTCCCTTTCCGATCCTCGCTCAGGCAATATTCGTATCAATCTAATCTAAATCAAACGGCGAGGGAATGAATACTAATTGACGCAATCAACCGCATACGATTTGACCAGATTACCCATCCGGACCCTGCTTGGGGTAAGCGGGGCTAATCTGGTGGCGGTGCCGACACGATTAGCAGATCTGACGGGGGAGAGGACGGTGCTGAGGCTGTGGCCAAACGAGGAGCATTTGATGAATGATGGCCGATCACAAAAGCGCATGGTGCTGGTAACAGGAGCCGGAGGTTTTCTTGGAGGACACGTGGTGCTGGAACTGCTCAAGCAAGGTTACAGCGTGCCGGGAACTCTTAGGCAGATGACGAGAGCCTCGGCTGTAAAGTCACGCTTCCAGCCTTTTGAGGACAAGGTCAGCCTCTTTGAGGCCGATCTGGATAATGACAAGGGATGGGCCGATGCGGTGTCAGGCTGCGGCTACGTGATCCACACTGCATCCCCATTTCCAACTGGCGCGGTGCATGATGAGGAAGGATTGATCCGTACGGCCAGAGAAGGGGCGCTCCGCGTGTTGCAGGCATCCCATCAAGCTGGAGTCAAGCGGGTCGTTCTCACCTCATCCATCGCAGCCACCAACCACGGTAGCGGAAGCGCGCCTTTCAGCGAGACGGATTGGACCGATGTGGAGAGCAAACGGGTAACACCCTACTACAAGTCCAAGACGATGGCGGAGCGGGCCGCCTGGGCATTTCGCAAGAGCGAGGACTGAATAGATGGCGTGGTTGCCGCTCTACCCACCCGGCACGTTCTATCAGAGGATGGTCGGGTTAAATCCAACGGGTGGAAGGATGGCAGCATGACATACGACACGATGATTGGGATCGATCTGGCGAAGAACGTTTTCCAGGTTCATGGAGCTTTGCTTTCCGGAGAGGTGAAGTTCCGGCGGAAACTATCGACGAGGGCGTTGAATTGCGAGCGCACGCCGCTGTCGAGCGTCGGCAGGATGACGGGGTGCTCGCTGAGCAGGTCTGCGAGCTTCGCGCCGCGTTTGCCCGTAAGACGACGGCCGGCCGATGACAATGACCCGCTGCTGATAGACGTGCTGGGCGATGAAGGGCGTGACTGAATCGGCCATCGGCGCCTGGTTCAGAAGGACGATGTCGAGGTTTAATGCCTCCAGCGCCCCGAGCAGTTCACTGGTACTGCCCCAGCGCAGGATCATGTCGACATCCGCCCGCCCGAGTATGGGCCGCAGGAATTCCATCTGAAAGTTGCGCGAGAGGGTTGCCGGCGCGCCGATGCGGATGGCGCGGCGCGCCAAGTCCGCGCGCTCTTCGATAACGGTTGGCTCAGTCTCTTTGCGCTCGATGAGCAGGGCCAGATGACATGGCGCTATGAGGGCAGATTGACATGGCACAGAACCCGACAGTTCGCATCACCTGGAGAGCGTGCATAAACAGATGCTGGGGCCAACGCATACCTTTAAAATTATGAACGTGCGCCCATTCGGGCACGGCCCCGTCGCCCGATGTGCCTATCAACCGCACAGCGCGCCGAGGTCGACGGGCTGTGCGGTTGGGTCCTCGTTTGCGGCCGACTAGCTAGCGGCGTCTTCAGCCGCCAAGTGAACGACGCATGTGGGAGCAAAAGCAAGTCGAGGATGCTTCTTTGGCGCAAGAGCAACCAAGCATCACTTCAAGGTACGGTTTCGTACCCGCTCTTGGCTGGAACTATAGGGATCTCTGACGGTTCGCAGCCTTGTGAAACTCAGGAGATTGCTAAGCAAAGAAGAGATTTGATACTCGGCATGACAGCGGCAGGCCTGCTTCCGATGGCTGGTTCGGCGTTTGCGCAGAACGGGCGCATGGAGAAAGACACGCTGAGGGCGTTGAAGCGCCATTGAGCTGCGCTGTCGCAAACCGGTCATTGCAATGCAAAACGCCGGCCACAGGCTTGCCTTCCGAGGGAAAGGTGCCTCTATCCGTGGTTACCGATCCGAATAATCAAGCAGTTTCTTGTGGCGCTCGAACTGTGCGGCAACGTACGCCTTGTCGACCTCAGCGCCGCTCACAGAATTCAAAATGGAGCGCGGCTTTGCCGTCAGCACCAAGTCTCTTCTAAACCTCGTCGTCTGAAGCGGTTTCAGCGAGCCTTCCACTTTGCTGCCGATTCCGATGAAGCCGCCCCTTTGTTCCGAGATGATTGCGCGCCCGGATTCCGGGATGATCTCGCCCCCTTGAGGCTGGGGTCCTGCTGGCAATAAATGTTGTCAGTTCATTCGTGTAACGAGTCAAGATTTCCGGCGCTGATTTCGCCGCAAGCTTTCGCCGGATAGGTCGACGCGATGGGCATTGTGAACGAGGCGGTCGAGGATGGCATCGGCATAGGTCGGATTGCCGATGACCTCATGCCAGGCTGATACCGGAAGCTGACTGGTAATGATTGTCGAGCGGCGGCCGTAACGATCCTCAAGGATCTCCAGAAGGTCGTGGCGTGCTTGCTCATTGAGCGGTCCCAGGCCCCAGTCGTCGAGGATCAAGAGCTGGACGTGTCCAAGGGTGCATTGCAGTCTGGCATAGCGACCATCGCCGTGGGCAAGGGCGAGATTAGCAAACAGTCGCGGCGCGCTGATAAAGTACGGAACGATCGTCGCGGCAGGCCTTGTGCCCGAGTGCACAGGCTAACCAGCTTTTGCCGACGCCGGATGGCCCGCAAATCGCGAGGTTGTCATGGGCATCGATCCAGTCGCCGCCGATCAGCTTCATGAACAGTGCCCGATCGAGGCCGCGTTCGCTGCGGTAATCGACATCCTCAGGAACAGCATGATGGCGAAGCTTGGCAAACCGCAGGCGTGCGGCAAGCTTGCGATCGTGGCGTGAACTCCATTCTCGCTCCAACAGAAGCCCGAGCCATTCGGCATGGGAGAGTTGTTCGCTCTCGCCGTTGCTGATCAGTTCGTTGAACGCTTTGGCCATGCCGGTCAGGCCCAAAAGACGCGGTGGCGTAGTCGACCCAGCAGCCAGCGCTCGACAATGCGAACCGCGGCTTCGACCTTTGCCTTGTCCCGCGGCCGGCGCGGGCGCGTCGGAAGAACAGCGCTTCGGTAATGCGCCGCCATCCCGGCATAGGTGCGATTGACCTGCGGATCAAAATGGCAGGCCTTGATCACCGCCACCTTGGCGTTGTCGGGAACCAGCAGCGCCGGTGCGCCACCGAACCCCTCCAGCGCAAGCAGGTGGCATTCGATCCAATCAGGAAGCGTCTCGCTCCAGCGAGCATGTGCAAACGACAAGCTCGATGCCCCCAAGACCGCAACAAACAGATGGGCTTGCCGCGTCTTGCCGGACAATCTGTCG
>NZ_LMCZ01000035.1:0-5103 GCF_001424965.1 Rhizobium sp. Root1204 | reverse complement strand
GGCCGATTACGACCGGAGCCGAAAGCTCGCCATTCTTGACCATTTCATTGATCACGAGGCCGAGATTGTCGAGTGTGACACCGAGGAAGGAGCTTGCCTGGCGGTTGGCATCGTAGCCGTTGTAATACCCGCCACGAGCCTGCCGGCGTCTCAGGGCTTCGCGCGCCTGCTCTATCGCTTCATCGGCCCGGAACTGGTCAAGGGCGATCCCGGAGCGGATCAACGGGATCGAGGGATTTTCGTCTTCATAACGGTCGGCGTTATCGAGCGCCTGGATTGCCTCTTCCTCGTTGCCATTCTGGTAGGCGGCGATCGCAAGCCCGATCAGGCTGTCACCATAGGTCGGGTTGATCGCGGAGGCTTCCAGCAGGGCGCGCTCGCCTTCGTCGGTCTTGCCCATGCGCAGCAGATACCGACCCTTGGCCGCCAATACGGCATAGGATTTGGCATCCAGCCTCTCGGCGATGTCGAGTGCGGATTTCGCCGCTTTTAGCTGCTCGTTATCCATCAGGAAGCGGGCGTAATTGGCATAGAGCGCCGCGTTCTGAGGGTTGAGCTCGATCGCGCGCCGGTGGGCATCGTCAGCCTCGACAATCGCGTTGCGATCGCTCTGGACGATGCCGATTTCATTCCAGACGGCATCCGCGCCGGGCGCTACCTTCACCGCCCGCTCCAGCTCCGCGAGCGCGCCGTCGAGGTCGCTGTTGATGGCGGTTCGAAAACGGGCGCTGGTCAAAAGCGCTGCCGGGCTGTCGGGATCAATGGCCAGCGCGCGTGCCAAGGCTTCGCGAACCTCATCTCTACGGTCGAGTTCGAAGGCGAGGTCGGCTCGGGCCGCCGGCAGGCGGGCGTCATCCGGAAAACGTTTTTCGGCGGCCTTCAGGAAATCGATCGCCGCGGCGGTTCCCCGATCATTGGCGAAAACGGAGGCCCGGGCCAGCACGCCGACAGGGGTGTCATCATAATTGCTTGCTCCTGGCGCGGGCGTCCGTCGGTCAGGATCGGCAAGGGTTTCGGCAAACCAGAGGCCATAGGCTGCCGCTGCGCGACGATCGCGCCCCAGGCCGGGCATGGCCGCACGAAAGAGGCGGGCTGCATCGTCATAGTGCAGATCGTTGCCGGCAATCATCGCTTCCACCAGCTTTGCACGCGCTTCAAACGCGCTGGGCAGGGGGCGGGGCAAGGCGGCGATCGCGGCCTTTGCGGCCGCAAAGCCATCATATTCGAGTGCTGCTTCCGCCAGCAGCAGATGTTCTTCCGTGCTAAGCGCAGCCTCGTTCAAGGCGAGGATACGCGCACGCTCCGCCCGCAGCTCAGCCGGCTTCAAGTTGCTCACCGAAAGGCCTGAAAAAATCCCACGCAGCTCGCTGTAGAGAAGGATTTGTTCCCGCTCCTCCAGGTTGACCAGCGTATATTTGCGAGGCGCCTGCCCGATCGAGACAGTCGCGCCCTCTCCTTTCGCCACCGTGACCGAGCCTTGCGGATTGGAAAGCGATACGGAGCCCTCGAACACGGATAGCGTTGTCTGGCCGCCCTCGACGGTTAGCGTCCAGTCCGTGCCGCGGATCGCAGTGGCTGCGGCCGGGGTGTCTACGGCAATACCGGTGCCGCCGCGTTTTGCGCGTGCCCATATCGTGCCGCCCTGCAGTTCAAGCTGGCTATCGGCGCTGGTGTTGATGGAGCGGACGACAAGCGTGGTATTTCGCCCCATGCGCACCTGTGTGTCATCGGCGAAAAGAATGGCAAGACGCCCTTTGGCATTGGTGCGCAACGTGTCGCCGGCCAGAAGCGCCTGGTCGACTTCGACACCACGCCAATTGTTCATCTCGACGAAACGGGCCTCTTCCCCGGATTTGCGGGAAATGACGGAGCCTTCAGCAGCGGATGGGCGCGCCAGAACATCCGCCCACGCGGATCCGGCAAACGACGCCATGCTCCCCAGTGCCGCCAGAGCGACCGCCCGTACCTTCATCCCATCACCGCAGAAAACGCTACCCGACGGAGCGACTATGGTTGGGCATTCAAGACGTTGTCAATCTTCGCCAACGAGTTCGGCGGATAAGGGGGTAATCTCCTCTGCCGCTGTGCCATTAAGCTCAAATAACCGAATGCTCTTTAAGGGATGCCAACCCAGGAACGTTTGGTTGAAGCCACAAGTGACTCAGTAATATTTTTAATTTCAAATTTGATCATCGATGAACGGCCGCTCGGCTCAGCTGCTTCGGTAAGCCGTGAGGCGCTGCTGCAGAAACTGCACGTATGGGCGCTGACCTCGAACGCATTGGGCCGCCAGTGAGCGAAAAAGCGCGGTGCCATCTGTCGTTATCGACTTAGCAACGCCACAAGCCCTTGCGGTACTTTCATCGTCAAGCTCTTCATCAATCGCCGAGGTGTGATCATCTGCTGCCGATCGCGACAAAGCCCATAGAGAAACGCCGATGACAACAGCGCCGGCAATGGCTTGCAAGCGGGGATCATTCTGCAGCCTGCGCATGTTTTCAATGGTCTCCCGATATCGCCTGTGAATATACGCTTGCACACGCACTGATTAAACTTGCGCTGGCGTATTCTGTTCGATCGACCCCTAAAGGGACGTATCAGCTTTCAGCTTTGAAAATGCAGACCGCCTTAATCGTCGCCGCCCTTAGGTGCAGCGGGTCTTGCGATAGGCTTGGCTCTGCAAGGAACCCTTCAGAATATCGCGGGCGGTATCATGCTGTTGGTACTTCGCCCGTTCCGGCTTGGCGACTTCGTTGAAACATCTGCCCTGAAGGGCAAGGTTATCGAGGTTGGACTTTTCGCGACCAAGCTCCGAAACACAGATAGCCTCTACTTACTCGCGCCGAACTCGACACTCCGGAACACGTCTATCGTCAACCATAGCTGTGAGCCCGAACGCGGACAGGAAAATCGCTGTGGCTGTTGGCAACGACGCGGATATCAATTTGGTATAGCAAATACTGCTGGAAATTATTTCCTCCGACCGCGTGTACAGAAAAATCCACCCCCGCGTGTCGTCATCGACGACGTCGCCGGCGAAAAGGTAACGATCAAGGCCGAATACTGGGCCGAGACGGCGCAATAGACCGAGACGCGGTTTGACGTTGTTGAACGCGTCAAACCGCGCCTTACCGAAAAGGTATCACCACCAGTAGCAGCACAAAACCTGAAGAGGAAATCTCTGGGCCCCTTACCTACCATGTAGCTGAACATGATGGCAGATATGTTTAGCGTGTGTGATTAGGCCCCGGACAAGCAACGCCGCGGTGCATTCCGGCGAACGCCAAAGCCATCATCGATCAGTGGCGTGTGCATGGAGTGGCGAACGGCCCGATATCGGCGAAATGGTCAAGGGGACAAGACCTGGACAGCGTCGATGGTAGAAAGGTGATCGAGGCCGTTACCATCAAAAACACGGGACACGGCACACCTCAGGAAACCTACACGGGCTATGAACGAGCGGCGCCCTAAATGGTGGACGTCGGGATTTCTGTTGCGCTTCACATTGCGCGTTCGTGGGGGCCTGATCGAGGGAAATATGGGCTGGAAGTGATTTCTTCACTTTGATGGACAACCCTCTGGAACCGTTTGCTGAAGGCAGCGTTATTCGCGGATATGACCCCGGCATTAGGTGGCCTAAGCGCCCTGTCGTGGGGCGGCGTGGCGACCACACATATGCGAGCGAGGCAAAATATGTTCAGAATTGTTCGGTGCCTGTCACTAACCGCTGCATCGGCGCTCTGCAGCCCGGCACTTGCGGTTGCGATCGATGCACAATCCATCAACAGTTCTGTCGTAGCGTCGCTTCCGGTCGAGCCACCGACCGAACAACAGATTGAGCCCGATCCGGCCGTGGTGCACGTTCAGGTCCTTCTCGATCGCGCCGGGTCTTCTCCAGGCGTCATTGATGGGTATTACGGCGACAATCTGACAAAAGCCATTGCGGGATTCGAGGCGCTTCAAGGCTTGGCGGTGGACGGCAAGCTGGATCAGGACGTGCTCGCCCGCCTGGTCGACGACGTCCCCTCCGTTCAAGCTTATGAGATCAGCGAGGAAGACGGCGCCGAGATTGTCAAAGATATTCCCAAGGATTACGCCGAACAAGCTAAAATGAAACATCTCGGTTATACAAGTGTCGCCGAGAAGCTTGCCGAGCGCTTTCATATGCATATCGATCTAATCAAGTCCCTGAACCCGACAGCAACTTTCAAACCCGGTGAGACGGTGGCGGTGGCGATCCCAAATGCCAACGGCACGGGGTTGGTAAAACAGATCCTGGTTCATCGGAAAACCGCACAGGTCTTTGCGCTTGCAGAGGATGGATCGTTGCTAACAGTCTATCCTGCAACGATTGGCAGCGATGGTTCACCTTCACCAACGGGTAAGCACGAGGTCAAGGGTGTGTCGCGTATGCCAACCTACACCTATAATCCCAAAATCAATTTCCAGCAGGGTGACAACAAGACGATTCTTGAACTGCCAAGCGGGCCGAATGGTCCTGTAGGCACTGTCTGGATCGACCTGACCGAGCCCACATATGGTATTCATGGCACGCCGGAACCGGAACTGATCGGCAAGGTCGGCTCGCATGGATGCGTTCGCTTGGCGAATTGGGACGTCGAAGAACTGGCAGGTATGGTCAAGCCCGGTGTCGTAGTCGAATTCGTTGATTAGGTCCCGCCAATATTGAATTCAAAGAAAACCGCTCAGCCGACACCTCCGAACGAGAAGCCGTTTAGGCCTCCTCTTGACGCAGTGGTACTGACGGTGCCTACTTCTTGCAGTCAGCGTGCGTAATATTCGAACGAGCGCGTATTTACAGCCCCTGATGAAATCGGCGTTATTGTAGTTGATTGTACTAATCTTGACGTTACATCTGCAAGGCTTGTTCGATGGGCAGCGATTGACGAACGAAAAACTGCGTATGGACGCAGCCTCTCGAAGAATGAGTCCATAACGCCTCCATGTCCGCGAGCCAAATCACATCATCTAGGAGGGCGTCCACGAATTGATTTTGTGTCCGCGGATCCTTTGTCGGCATGAGCATTGGCGAAAAGGTTTGTTGTGTTGCGGCAATTGAAGGCAGTCGGATGCAGGATGCAG